>JAUNOY010000004.1 GCA_030536995.1 Eubacteriales bacterium | reverse complement strand
TTCGTATTTTAAGATTTAGAGCCTAAAAATCGGTATTAACCGACAGCCCCTTTTTATATATTTTATAACATTTTTAATATTTTTAGTTTCAGCGAATTCCCAGAAACGCACCAAGATTCCCCCGTTTCCCTTTGGATGCCCTGTGAGAAAAGAGAAATTCAGGATTACAGCAGGTACAAAGATTCGGCATAGAAATATGGTCTTCAGGAATACCCGACTCCAAAAGCACAATACGATTGGCCTCCCAGAGATTCAGTTGATATTTGCCGTTTTCTTTTTTATAAAACAGAGTATTCCAGTGTTTCGGATCAAATGCTCGTCTGAACTCTTCTGCTACGTCTTCGCTTACTTCATAACACTTCTGACAGATAGAAGGTCCCACAGCCGCATACAGCTCCTCCGGCCTTGTTCCGTATTCCTCACTCATTTTTTCAACGGTTATTTTTCCGATTTTCGACACAGTCCCCCTCCAGCCCGAATGGGACAGCCCGATTGCTTTCTGTACCGGATCCACAAAATAAAGCGGAACACAGTCTGCATAAAAGGTAGCGAGAACTATACCCGGAACATTGGTAATCATACCGTCCACATCTTTATACGGGCGGGGCTTCGTGATACCATTCCCCCTGTCCTCCTCTGTAACCCGGCGTACATTTGCCGTATGCGTCTGATCCGAGGTAACTATGTTTTCCATTGCAAACCCCATTGCAGAAGAAATCCTTCGATAATTTTCCTTTACCGCTTCCTCCTTATCTCCCCTTGTAAAACTCAGATTCATGGAGGAATAGATTCCTTCACTTACCCCTCCCAGACGGGTGCTGAAACCGTGTACGATTTCCGGCATCTCCTCAAAGGCAGGGTACGTCAGAAAGGTAACTTCTTCTTTTTCGTTTACATGCATATTTGGCATATTTTCACTGTGCCAGTTAATTTTCATTTTCCTTCCTCCTCTCATCCGCAGTAATCAAAAGCATTCTTTATCCAGTGAATTTCGTCCCTGTCAATCCCCACCACATCAAAGCGGCAGGGAAGATTCACATTATCCCTTTGGGAAACAAGATAGTGCATAGCTGTACGACTGATAGCCCTCTGTTTCGCCGCATCCACCGCACAGAGGGAATCTCCGGCGCAGTCCGAACTTCTGTACTTGACTTCCACGAAAACAAGGTATTCTCCATCCAGAGCAATCAAATCAATCTCTCCTGATTTCACTCTGTAATTTTTCCGGATAATCTCAAGCCCCTGATCTTTCAGATAGGCAGCAGCCAGTTCTTCATACAGGCTGCCAAGGATGCGTTTATTTTTCTTCAAAGATATCTTTCCTTTTGGGTTTTATGTAGGTATCTTTCGTATGGTATCATCAGCGTATTTTCGATTTTCAGATGAAATTTTTTATAAAGCTTGCCCTGTGAATCGGAGTCGGCCCGAATTTTTTCAGAGCCTCAATGTGGCTCTGCGAGCCGTATCCTTTATTGGAAGCAAACCCGTACTCCGGCATTAATTTATCGTATTCTTCCATCATTCTGTCCCTTGTTACCTTTGCCACAATACTGGCAGCGGCAATGGAAACACTTTTTGCATCACCCTTGATAATAGGAACCTGCGGAATCTCAATTTCCGGAATTGTAACTGCATCGTTTAATAAAAGCTGAGGTGTCACCTTAAGATTCGCCACTGCTTCTCGCATAGCCTCATAGGTAGCCTGAAGAATATTAATCTCATCAATTCTGCCCGGTCCTCTCATACCGATTCCCACAGAAACTGCTTCTTTCATAATGACATCGTAAAGCTCATCTCTTTTTGCCGCTGTAAGCTTCTTTGAATCATTGAGATAAAGAATCTGACAATCCCTGGGAAGAACTACCGCACAGGCAACCACCGGACCTGCCAGCGGCCCTCTTCCCACTTCGTCAATTCCGCAGAGATATCCCAGATGTTCATATTTGCGCTCATAAACCTTCATAGCCTCTGTTCTCTGCCTCTCTGCCTCCAGTGCCGCCTCTTTCTTATGGCACTGTTCAATCAGCTTCTGAACTCCGCTTCTTTTGTCATCTTTATATTTTTCACAGAAAGCCGGGTAGCCGCTGATATCTGCAGCGGCAAACTCGGCCTTGATTTCACTGATTGTATTCATGATTTATTCCTCATTTATTCCTCTTTTGCAGGCGCCCACTCAAGCGTAATATGCCCGATTTTTCCGGAACGGAATTCGTCGAACAAAACACCTGACGCTTTGGCATAATCAAGCTCCTCGCCCTTTTTCAGACAGCCTCGGACTCTGGCAATCTCCTCCAAAACAGACACTGCCGTTCCCTCCTCAGAAATCTGATAACGGTCCGCAAGAAGCCCCTTATAATTTCCTCTCAGATACTCTATTAACTCAAGGGCAAGCTCCTCCATATTCAGGATATCATCCTTGATAGAGCCTACAAAAGCAAGACGCATTCCCACTTGCTGATCCTCAAATTTCGGCCAGAGAATTCCCGGCGTATCCAGAAGCTCCACTCCTTTGTTAAGGCGAATCCACTGTTTTCCTTTGGTAACACCCGGCTTATTTCCTGTTTTCGCACAGGCTCTCCCAGCAAAACTATTGATAAAAGTGGATTTACCCACATTCGGGATTCCAACTACCATGGCACGGATAGGTCGATTCTTGATACCACGCTTTCTGTCCCTCTCAATTTTCTCCTTACAGGCTTCCTGAATCACATTGTGAATTGCCTTCATGCCTGTCTTGTTCCGAGAATCAATTTTCACCACAAAGAAGCCTTTTTCTTCAAAAAACTTCTTCCACTTTTCATTCTGTCTGTCATCTGCAAGGTCCGCCTTATTTAAAATAATCAGGCGGGACTTATTTCTGCCAAGTTCATCGATATCCGGGTTTCTGCTGGAAAGAGGAACACGGGCATCTACAAGCTCAATAATCAGATCTATGAGCTTGATGTCTTCCTGCATCTGTCTCTTTGCCTTGGTCATATGACCTGGGTACCACTGTACGTTCATAACTTACCTAACCTTTCCAAGATCTTATCTTTCACAAAAATCCTATCTTTTTCACCGGAAAAATCGTAAACCACAATTTCCCTGCTATATAGCGCTTCTTCACGATTCCGATATCTCCATGTCTGCTGTCCTCGCTGTTATTTCTGTTATCTCCGAGTACAAAGTATTCTCCGCTTTCCAGGGAAATGGGATTTGATGCCTGTCCTGCGTTACTGATTGCCGGAAAATCCCTGCCTTCCTTATATGTTTCACCATTGATAAGAATTCTTCCATTCGCAATCTGCACAGTTTCTCCCGGAAGCCCTATCACACGTCGGATATGCAGCGCCGCATCATCACCGGCATTCGTCTTAAACACAATAATATCCCCTCTTTTCGGAGAAGACATCTTATATGCAATACGGTTCATAAAAAACTTATCACCTACAGATAATGTAGGCTCCATGGAGCTCTCCTGCATCGTCACAGATTGAAACATCACAATTGCAGTCATCGCTGCAAAAGCGAGTGTTGCCGTAATCTGAAAAACCCATATAAGGACACTCCGTATTTTTTTATCCTCCAGCTTCTCTTTTGCATCCTGGAGTTTCCTGTTCTCTTTCCAGTCTTTCTTCATAGAACCCCCGAATAATGGAAAAAGAGGGACAATACACAAGTTATTGTCCCTTCTCTTTTAAATCATGAAATTATTTAACGAGCTCTTTAACCTTAGCTGCTTTACCTACACGGTCTCTTAAGTAGTTCAGTTTCGCACGGCGAACTTTACCATGACGGATAACTTCTACTTTAGTTACATGTGGGGAGTGGAGCGGCCATGTTTTCTCAACGCCAACACCGTTAGAGTTCTTTCTTACTGTGAAAGTAGCTCTTGTGCTTCCACCCTGTTTCTTAAGTACAGTACCTTCGAAAATCTGGATTCTCTCACGGTTACCCTCTTTGATGAGAGCGTATACTCTTACTGTGTCACCTACGTTAAACTGTGGTACTTCAGCTTTTAACTGAGCTGCTTCAATGTTTCTGATGATTTCGTTCATTTTATATTCTCCTATCTTATCTGGATGTTCTTAATGCCTGTTAGTGCAACAGAGGACCATCGTTTTTACAACATTGATGATTATACTATAGGTAGATGTGGATTGCAAGAGATTTTTTCAAAATATTCATATGGTTCCACATAAAGTTTCCCCTCTTTTACTTCCACATAAAAGATGCTTACTTAATCTTACATTTCACTTTTCCTTCCATAAATTTCAGGAAGTCTTCTGCATTTCCCACTTCAAAATCCTCTTTTTTAATCCAGTAGGAAACATCTCTCGCCTTGATGTAGAATGTTTTTTCCAGATTCAGAAATTCCTGAATTTCCACATATCCGGTACTTGTAAAATGATTTCCCCATCCGTATTCAAATGTCTTTTCATAAAAATAGTAGTTGGCTTTCAAAACACCGCCCGGAAGATCTTTCAGGATTCTTTTTGCCTGTATACGCGGCAGCATTGTCAGTACAGCAATTCCGGCAATCAGTCCTCCCAGAAGAACCAGATTCAGAACATTTCCTGAAACAGACGTAAACAGAGAAGATGTTTTCCCGTTTTCATTCCATTCCCAGATAAGTACGGCAACATAGAGAATAAAAACTACTACAGAAACCGACAAACCGATAGTACGCATTTTACGATTTACCACTTTCTGCATCTGCTGAATGTCTTCCTTTGAATAAATAGAATGTACTTTAAATTCCGTTGTTTTCATAGGTCACCTCATATGTCATTTTTTATACAACGGACATTATACCAACTATTTTTCCAAAAAACAATCTCTCTTCCACAAAATGTATAAAAATCATTTTTTTGCGTATACTTTTTTTATCAAATTCTTCTAAAAGGAGGTTATTCCAGTGTTTGTTGCTTTTATTTTTTTCGCTCTTCTGCAGGCATTTGTACTCTTCTGCTGCCTGGCAGCAGGAAACGATCCGGCATCACAGATACTTTCCGACCAGGAGCAGATAGAATTTATCAAAGAATGGAACGAACGTCACGCTAAATAATGATACACACAAGACCACCCTTGCTGTCATTAACGATTTTCTGCATGGTATCCTGAAGCTTCACCTGACTTTCCTCGCTGATTGCTGTAATCTTACTGCGTATTCCATCCTGCACGAGCTGCTCAATAGACTTGCCGAAGATATTTGTCTCCCAGATACTTTCCCCTCTCTGGCTGCTCTCTCCGATATATCGAATAAGGTCTTCTGCCTGCTCCTGCGTGCCGACAATAGGTGCAATCTCTGTTTCAATATTTGCTTTTATCATATGGATGGACGGGCTCTTTGACCGGATTCTTACACCAAACTTATTCCCCTGACGGATTACGGCAGGTTCTTCAAGCTCTATCTCCTCAAGCTCCGGCACAACCACCCCGTAACCAACACCGCGCACTGCTTCCAGAGAGTCCCTCACCTTCACATATTCTTCTTTCATCTTTGAAAGCTCTTTCATGGTGCGAATCAGCTCATATTCACTTTCCATATGAATTCCGCTCATCTGACTCAGCATCTGATAATAATATTCATCTCTGATGTTAATCCGGATGCGAACAATACCATTTGAAAGATTCACATCTTCAAGCAAAGTGTCCTGCACACAGTCATCCTGTATTTTTACAGACTCTTTTGTGATACCGCGAATTCTCGAAAAAGACGGAAGCTTCTCTTTTATGCTGAAAAGAAGCGCTTTTTTCAGTTCATGGTCAGGCGGAAGTATTTCAACCCATTTTGGTATATAAAACTGCACTTCCCTTACCGGAAATTCATAGAGAATCATTTCCAGAATCCTGTGAATATCCTCTTTACGAAGCTGATCGCAATTGACAGTCAGAACCGGAACCTTGTATTTTTCCTGAATTTCCGCTGCTGTTTTCATCGCATTTTCTTTGTAGGGCATTTGAGAATTTACAAGAACCAGAAAAGGTTTTCCCTGTTTCTTAAGCTCCTGGATAGTCAACTCCTCCGCTTCCAGAAAATTCTCTCTTGGAATTTCTCCAAAGGAACCGTCCGATGTAATCACAAGTCCAATGGTAGAATGCTCCTGAATTACTTTTTCCGTACCAACCTTTGCTGCCTCATGAAAGGGAATGGCTTTCTCAAACCAGGGCGTCTTTACCATTCTCTCACGCCCGTCTTCTATGTGCCCTGCAGCATCTTTTACCAGAAATCCCACACAGTCAATCAGTCTGACATTCACCTTCTGTTCTCCCAGCAATACAGATACCGCATCTTTCGGAATAAATTTAGGCTCCACTGTAGTAATCAATTTTCCCGCTCCGCTTAAAGGAAGCTGATCCCTGACCTCTGCCTGCTGCTTCTGGGACATCTGCGGCAAAGCCGCAAGCTCCATAAACCTCCTGATAAACGTAGACTTCCCAGTCCGCACCGGTCCTACAACCCCTATGTAAAAATCCCCTCCGGTCCGTGCTTCAATATCCCGGTAAACCTGAAAATTCTCCATAAAAAAGCCTCCTTGCACAGGTATGAAATAACACAATGTATTATTATACCCTATGCAGGGAGGCATTTAATTATACCGTATGTAAACTAAGGAATCAGTAAAAATCGTTATGTAAGAGCTCATGCTCTCTGCCCTTAAGAAGTCCGTCGTAAAGCTCCAGTACAAGCGGATTCTCATCAGATTTCTTGATAATCATAGTATTATCCGCATTGTAAAGACCTTTCGCCCGGGCAGCCTTCGTTCTGTCACCTGCTCTTGTCGGCTGACCGCCGCCCATGATACAACCGCGGCGGCACGCCATAACTTCAATAAGATGGTATTCTTTCTCGCCATTCTTCACCCAGTCCATAACTTTACGGGCATTTGCAAGACCGCTGGCAACACAAATTTTCACGTCCATTCCGTTATACGGAACTGTAACCTCTTTAATTCCATCCTCACCGCGAATTCCACATTCGGAGATTTCTCTCATCGCCTCCTTGGTATGATTTTTCGTAAGACGACGGAGAACCGCCTCTGTTACGCCGCCGGTAACACCAAAGATTACGCCGCCGCCTGATCCAAACCCAAATGGCATATCACAGGCTTCCGGATCAAGCGTTGCAAAGTCAATACCAAAGTTATCGATCATACGGATCAATTCCGTTGTCGTGATAACAATATCTGTATCCTGTTCCCCCTTAGTGAAACTGTTTGGGCGAATAGCCTCTGCCTTCTTAGCCGTGCAAGGCATAACAGAAACCATAACGGTCTTCTTTCCCTTGGCATTTTCCGGGTCGCGGAAATACTCTTTAATAACTGCAGAAAGCATTCCCTGCGGAGAACGACAGGTAGACAGATTCGGAATATAATCCTTGTACTGATCTGTAATAAACTTCACCCATGCCGGACAACAGGATGTCAGAAGCGGAAGGTGTTCTCCCTTCTCAATTCTTTTTAAGAATTCAGCCGTTTCCTCCATTACCGTAAGATCCGCACTGAAACTGGTATCATAAACCTCATCAAAGCCCATTCTGTGAAGAGCATTGACAATTTTTCCCATAACACTTCTGCCCTTGGTCATACCATAATGATCGCCAACCGCAACACGGACTGCAGGAGCAATCTGTGCGACTACGCGAACCTCAGGATCTGCAATTGCCTCCCATGCTTCATCCATATGAGTCTTAATGGAAATCGCACCTGTTGGACAAAATACACGACACTGACCACAGTTTACACAGTTTGTCTCAGCCAGTTTCTTATTAAAAGCCGGCATAACCATAGCTTCTGTGCCACGAAATGCAAATCCAAGAGCGCCAATCCCCTGAAGCTCTTCACAGGCCCGGACACAGTCGCCACAAAGAATACATTTATTCGGATCACGAACCAGAGCCGGTGAGCTGGTATCAATCTCATGAATCTCTCTTGTATTTTCAAAACGAATGTTATGAACACCAAGACGGTGCGCCAGCTCCTGAAGAACACACTCGCCACTCTTGACACAGGTTGTACAGTCACGGCAGTGCGCTGCAAGAAGAAGCTCTACAATAAGTTTTCTGTATTTCTTAATACGTCCGGAGTTTGTATAAATAACCATTCCGTCACGAGGCTCCTCAGAACAGGATGCAAATGTTCTTCCTCTGTCATCCTCCACTGTACAAAGACGACATGCACCAAATGTAGAAACCTCTGAATGGTAGCAAAGTGTCGGAATATTGATGCCTGCCTTACGGATAACGGTCAGGACATTTTTTTCATCGGTAAATTCAACTTTTCTACCGTCAATTGTCATAATACCCATAATATGTCCTCCCTTCTACATTTCCACATAAATTGCATCAAAGTTACAGTTATCCTTACAGGAACCGCACTTGATACAGAGATCATTATTAATTGTATACGGATGTTTAATCTTTCCGGAAATCGCACCTGCCGGACAGTTCTTCGCACATTTGCCGCAGCCGATACAGAATTCAGGATTAATGTGGAATTTACGAAGTGCAGTACACACCTTGGCACGGCATTTCTTATCAACAATATGCTCCTCGTACTCCTTGCGGAAACGTTTCAGAGTACTGATAACCGGAAGGGGCGCACTCTTTCCAAGACCGCACAGAGCCATACTCTGAACCATATTTGCCAGTTCTTCCAGTTCATCAAGATCGGATAGCTCTCCCCTACCGTCAACGATTCTTTCCAGAATTTCAAGCATACGCTTTGTACCTTCACGACAGGGAACACATTTTCCACAGCTCTCACGCTGAGTAAAGTTCATGAAGAAGCGGGCAACCTCTACCATACAGGTGTTCTCGTCCATAACTACAAGACCACCGGATCCCATGATAGCATCAAGCTTCTTCACAGAATCAAAATCAAGAGGACTGTCAAGCTGGTCTTCGATCAGACATCCTCCGGATGGTCCTCCAATCTGAACACCTTTAAATGCAGCACCGCTCTTTAATCCTCCGCCGATATCATAAATAATGTGGCGAAGGTTCGTTCCCATAGGAACTTCAATAAGACCTGTATTCTCAATTGCTCCGGTAAGAGAGAATGTTTTTGTTCCCGGGCTTCCCTCTGTACCGATGGTACGGAACCAGTCAGCCCCCTGTAAAATAATCTTGGCAACATTTGCGTAAGTTTCTACATTATTTAACACAGTCGGCTTCTCCCAGAGACCTTTTTCAACGGTACGAGGCGGTTTTACACGCGGCATACCACGGTTTCCTTCGATAGAAGCAGTAAGAGCAGAACCCTCACCGCAAACAAAAGCACCTGCTCCGCGATTGATATGTAAATGGAAATTAATGCCGGAACCTAAAATATTATCGCCAAGAAGACCATACTTCTCTGCCTGGTCAATTGCCATACGAAGTCTTGTTACAGAAAGAGGATATTCCGCACGTACATATATATATCCATTCTCTGCACCAACTGCGTAGGCCGCAATAATCATACCTTCAATCATCTTATAGGGATCGCCTTCCATCACAGAACCGTCCATAAATGCACCCGGATCCCCTTCATCACCGTTACATACCACATAGCGAACCTTCTCTTTCTGGCGCGCCACCTGAGACCATTTCTTACCAGCCGGGAAACCGGCTCCCCCTCTTCCTCTTAAACCGGATCTTGTAATCTCATCAATAACAGATTCCGGTGTCATTTCAAAGAGCGCCTTTGCAAGCGCCTGAAAACCGCCTACTGCGATGTATTCGTCAATGGATTCTGCATCAATTTTTCCGCAGTTTTCCAGAACAATTCTTGTCTGAAGATTCAAAAACGGAATATCATCCGGCCGTGGACAGACTTTGTCATTCTGTCTGTAGAACAATCTCTCCACGGGCTGCCCGGCAATAACCGTCCGGTCAACGATTTCCTTACAGTCTTCCACCTGTACATGCACATACTGATAATGATACGGCTCGATACGCACAAGCGGTCCCAATTCGCATAATCCCTGACAGCCTGTTTTGATCACACCCAGATGCGGAAGGTCTTTCTGCATTTCAATCTGTACTCCGTCCAGATCTTCACATAATTTAACCATTTCGTCGTAAATCTTCTGGGCGCCGGAAGCCATACATCCGGTACCGGAACAGACGAGAACACGGCAGGTATAAGAAGAAATATGTTCCTTTGCTTCTGCCTGTTTCTTTAATAAATCATCTTTACAGGTAATACTCATGCATTTTCACCTCTCAATCTCTCAATCAGTTCGATCACTTTCTCAGGTGTCATCTTCGGATAGACATCGTCGTTTACCATCAGAGTCGGCGCAAGTCCGCAGGCGCCAAGGCAGGAAACAGTATCTACGGTAAAAAGCATATCGTCGGTTGTATGCTTCTTGCTGCTCAATCCAAGTTCCTTCATCAGAGCGTCTTTTACAGGCTGTGACTTCCTTACATGACAGGCTGTTCCGTCACATACCTTGATCACATATTTGCCCTTGGGCTCAAATGAGAAATTCTCGTAAAAAGTAGCCACACTGTAAGCCTTTGCCTCTGTCACGCCTATTTCGGCTGCCACATAAGTAAGAAGCTCTCCCGGCAGATAACGATACTCTGCCTGAATGTCCTGCATGATGGGGATTAACGAAGCCGGCTTGCGTCCATAGTGCTCGATAATCTCATCTGTTTTCTTGTAGTAAGACTGGTCTAACATTCAGTTCCCTCCTTAAAATGTTGTTATACATGATATTTTCGCGCTTTTTCGTTGTGCTAATTATACAATTTATGTACGTTTTTTTCATAAACCTGTGTGCTAATTATACAATATATGAATACTCTTGGCAACATTTTCATGCATTTTTCTACCAGTGTACACCATGAAAAAACCTTTGTTTTTAGAGGTTTTTCAGGATTGTATCTATAAAAATACAAAGCATTTTTTGTCACAATCCTGTTAATAATAAAACAAATTGTATCTGATTCTGAACATCTGTCGGAAAGATTTCACATTGATTTTTAGGCAAAATAACATTATTATATAATCAATGGTAATGTAAAAGAATATGTTACCTCAATGCGCGGAAATAAAAAAAAGGAGACATGAAGTTATGAGAGGTCTTGATACTCCGGTGAAGCAGATTCGCCGAAAAATTTTTACAGAAATTGCCAAGCTTGGCTTTCATTCCACTGATGAAACTTTGATTCATGATATTGAGGAAATCCCTTATGAGATTGTGGAAGAACGCGCCAAATACCGTGAAAGCATTTACCGCGAAAGAGCTGTTGCAAGCGAACGTGTCCGTCTTGCAATGGGACTTTCACTTCGTCCCGAAAATAAAGCTGTCCATCTGACAGCAGGTGTGGAAGCAAGTAATATTGATGAGAAATACTATGAGCCGCCGCTTATGCAGGTTATTCCTTCTGCATGTGCAGCCTGCGCGCCCAATAAGTACGAAGTCAGCAATATGTGCAAAGGCTGTGTGGCTCACCCTTGTATGCAGATCTGCCCCAAAGGTGCAATTTCCATGGTAAACGGCAAATCTTACATTGACCAGTCCAAATGTATCAAATGCGGAAAATGTAAAGCAGTCTGTCCTTACGATGCCATCGCCCACAAAGAACGTCCCTGTGAACGCGCCTGCGGTGTAAAAGCAATCAAAAGCGACGAACAGGGAAGAGCTATGATCGATCAGGAAAAATGCGTTTCCTGCGGTATGTGTATGGTAAGCTGCCCATTTGGAGCCATCTCCGACAAATCCCAGATTTTCCAGCTGGCTCATGCCCTTCGTGAAGGTGTGGAAATTATTGCCGAAATCGCGCCGGCTTACATCAGTCAGTTTGGAGACAAGGTAACCCCTGCGAAATTCCATGCAGCTTTATCAGCGCTTGGCTTCAGCAATGTATATGAGGTTGCTCTGGGCGCAGACATCGGAGCCATTGCAGAGGCTCACCACTATGCCAAAGAAGTTGCTACAGGAAATCTTCCTTTCCTTCTCACCTCCTGCTGTCCATCCTGGTCTATGATGGCCAAAAATCAGTTTCCTGATATGATTGACAATATCTCTCAGGAGCTCACTCCGATGGTTGCCACTGCACGAAGCATAAAAAAAGAACACCAAAACGCCAAAATCGTCTTCATAGGACCTTGCGCTTCCAAAAAACTGGAGGCCATGAGAACTACTGTGCGAAGCGATGTTGATTTCGTTATTACTTACGAAGAGCTGTGGGGACTGTTTGATGCCAAAGGCATCGATCCTGAGGAAATCGAACCTTCCACCTCCTTCCACAACGCTACTGCTGCCGGTCGTGGATATGCAGTTTCCGGTGGTGTTGCAGGTGCCGTTGCAGCCTGTCTCAACGAGTACTATCCGGATGTTCCTGTTCACATTGAACACGCAGAAGGACTTGCAGAATGTAAAAAAGTCCTGACTCTCGCCAAAGCAGGAAAACTGAAAGGATGTATGATCGAAGGTATGGCCTGCCCGGGAGGCTGTATGGGCGGTGCCGGAACAAATGCTCCGTACAACAAAGCTTCCAAAGCTCTGAAACAGTATGTTTCCAATTCCTCTAAAAAGCTTCCCCCAAAGGAGCTTGAAGAGATTGAACTGAAATAATCATCATATAACAAAAATACCCTTTGTCATCAATTTCAAGATAAACAAAGGGTATTTTTATAACTATTTTTATTTTTCCTCTTCTTCCCTGATAAACATCAGGAAAAAGCTGATCAGCAAAAGAGCACAGGAAAACCATATGGTCTTTGCCCCGAATACTGCTGAAAAATGGCCTCCGAGACCTGCTCCAAGAGCAAAAAGAATAATAATCTCCCAGTAGCGAAGAGTTTTTTTCAGCATCTTAGGCTCTCGCTTTCTGCAGAAGGTATAAAGAGATTCCATGGCACTTCGAACATTTCCGATACACATGGTACTGGAAAAAGCATAACCTGTAACCTTACGGAATGCCTGTACCTGCATGGCACAGGAAAAAGAAACCATAGCGTTTGCCAGCATATTCATGCTTTGAGGCAGAAAACCTACAATAAATAACAGTATGACCTCACTTAATACAACCAGCTGTCTCCAGTGAAAACTGTCTATATTACTGTAAGACTGTCGGATCCACTCTGCAATGGCAACTCCCAGAACAAAGGAAAATACAGGAATAAAATACCGCAAAGCCAGTCCCCAGTTTTTCTCAAAAAGATTCTGACTGAGCAAAACGATATTTCCAGTCTGGGCATTGGCAAATACACCGCCTCTGAAGGCGTAGGTATAAGCATCCTGCAAACCTCCGGACAAAGAAAGAAAGGCTGCTGTCAGAAAAGCCTCCGACATCTGTCCGTGAGAATGATACTCTCTTAATCCTTTCATCTGCACTTATACATTCTTCTGTGCAAGATAAGCTGCACGTCCGTCTTCGTAAAGATTCTTTCCCTCACTGTCAATAATAACAACAAGAGGCATATCCTCTACATACAGCTTACGAAGAGCCTCTGCTCCCAAATCTTCATATGCAATAAGCTCAGCTTTTTTGATACATTTTGCAAGGAGTGCGCCTGCACCGCCGATAGCGCCAAAATAAACACCACTGTATTTCTTCATAGCATCCACAACTTCAGGAAGGCGGGCACCTTTTCCAATCATTCCTCTTGCACCTACAGACATCATAGTCGGTGCATAAGCATCCATGCGTCCGCTTGTTGTAGGACCTGCTGAACCGATTACAGCGCCCGGCTTAGCCGGAGTCGGTCCCACATAGTAAATGGTAGCATCCTTTGGATCAAAAGGAATCTCTTCGCCTTTTGCAAGTGCTTCACACATTCTCTTATGTCCCGCATCACGGGAAGTATAAATGTTTCCTGTTAACAATACCTGATCACCTGCATGAAGGCTGCGTGCCAGTTCCTCTGTAAGAGGCAGTGTAATACGACGTTTTTCCATTTAAATCACCTCCGATTTATGACGGGTAACATGGCAGTTGATATTTACTGCACATGGCATACCTGCAATGTGAGTAGGCAGTGTTTCGATGTTCAGCCCAATGGCAGTCGTCTTACCGCCGAAGCCTTGCGGTCCGATGCCCAGCTCATTGATTTTTTCCAGCATTTCTTTTTCAAGATCTGCATAGAACGGGTCCGGATTCTGAGAATCCAGAGGACGCATAAGCGCTTTTTTTGCAAGAAGCGCACATTTGTCAAAAGTACCCCCGATACCTACGCCTACTACCATTGGAGGACATGGGTTAGGACCGGCTGTCTCTACTGCTTCCAGAATAAAATCCTTGATTCCCTGAAGACCTGCAGATGGTTTAAACATACGGATCTGGCTCATATTCTCACTGCCGAAGCCTTTCGGTCCAACTGTAACCTTAACCTGATCTCCCGGAACGATTTCTGTATAAATCATAGCTGGAGTATTGTCTCCTGTATTTCCGCGGCGAACCGGGTCTTTCACTACGGATTTACGTAAATAGCCCTTATCATAGCCACGGCGAACACCCTCGTTAATCGCCTCTGTATAGTCGCCTCCTACAAAGTGAACATCCTGTCCAATCTCAAGGAACACACATGCCATACCGGTATCCTGGCAGATCGGAACGTTTTCATTATCTGCGATTTCAAAGTTTTCGATAATGTTGTCGAGAACGCCTCTGGCAATTTCTCCATCTTCACATGCACGGCAATTTTTGATCGCGCATTTTACATCTTCCGGAAGATGATTGTTTGCTTCGATACAGAGCTTTTCAATTACATCTGTAAGTCTGCTTACTTCAATTTCACGCATTGCTTTCTCTCCTCCTGTGAGTATTGTTAATTGAAATCAAAACAAAGACTTGTTTTGTCATTTCTTTCATTATAGCAAAGCAGCCCAACCTGTCAACCATTCCGGAGGAAATGATCAGGCAAGACTGCTTTTCCATTTATTATAAACTTTTATCTTTCGTGACGGGCATAATTAGGAAGCAGCATTGGAGAAATATCATGCTCATCTGCATCTGCCGCCTTTAATTCCTCTGCATATTTGTAAATATGGTCAAGATTCATAGAACCAATCTCTGTCTCTTTTGCTTTTGCAGCTGCAGCCTTACCTGCATTACGACCAAATACAATAATATCCAGAAGGGAGTTACCCATAAGACGGTTTCTTCCGTGGATTCCTCCTACTGCCTCACCTGCAACAAGAAGGTTTGGAATTGTTTTTGTAAAACCTTCTCCATTGATTTCAATACCACCGTTCTGATAATGAAGAGTAGGATAAATAAGAATCGGCACTTTTCTCATATCAATGCCATAGTTCATGTACATACGGAACATTGCCGGAATTCTCTTTTCAATGGTACCTTCTCCTCCGAGAATCTCAATCATCGGAGTATCCAGCCATACGCCTTTAAGTCCGCCCGGAACCTCTACACCTCTGCCTTCACGACATTCACGGATTACACCGGAAGCGTTAACGTCACGTGTTTCCAGCGGATGGATATATGCTTTACCTTCCGCGTTAACAAGCTGTGCACCAACAGAACGAACCTTCTCTGTAACAAGAGCTCCAAGAATCTGTGCCGGATAAACAGCTCCTGTCGGATGATACTGAATAGAATCCTGGTAAAGAAGCGGTGCACCTGCACGGTATCCAAGAACAAGACCGTCTGCTGTTGCGCCGTAATGGTTAGATGTCGGGAAGCCCTGATAATGCATTCTTCCTGCACCACCTGTAGCGATTACAACAGTTTTTGCTCTTGCCACAAGGTAGTCCCCTGTTTCCATATTCTGGAGAACAGCACCTGCCACCTGACCTTTTTCATCTTTAATAAGCTCAACTGCAGAAGTGAATTCCACAACAGGAATACCGCGGTTAATCACCTCATCGCGGATGGTACGCATAATCTCAGCACCGGAATAGTCCTTTGCAGCATGCATTCTCTTTCTGGAAGTACCGCCGCCGTGAGTCGTGATCATATTTCCGTCTTCTTCTTTGTCAAACTCAACGCCAAGCTCATTGAGCCATTTAATTGCATCCGGAGCTTCCATTACAAGACGTCTTACCAGTTCCGGTCTTCCTGCGAAATGTCCGCCGCCGAAGCAGTCAAGATAATGCTGTACCGGAGAGTCGTTTTCTTTATCTGCTGCCTGAATACCGCCTTCTGCCATCATAGTGTTGGCATCACCGATACGAAGCTTTGTCACGATCATAACATTTGCACCTGCATTATGAGCTTCAATAGCACAGGAGGAACCTGCACCGCCGCCGCCGATAACAAGCACATCTACATCGTAGTCTACCTTTGAAAGGTCAATATTTTCATTCTGGATGCGGCTTGTGGAATGAAGAAGGTGAGCCAGTTCCAGAGGAGCCTTTTCTCCTTTGTTTGGTCCAACTTTAATCTCAGCAAAAGCATCCGGATTATAATCTGGGTGGAATTCTTTCAGGAGTGCATCTTTTTCTTCCGCAGAAAGACGTGCCGGCTCTGTCGCCATACGTTCTGCTCTTGTAGCCTCTACCTTTTTGATAGATTCCATCATATTTTCTGGATATGGTGTATACATGATTGCCCTCCTTATTTCTCAATATCCCTGTTATTGTAAAGTTCCTGCATCTCTGTGATCGGTTTCTGCATGATCTGCTCGATAAGCTCGTCGTATGCACCGTTGTTAATCTCTTCTACTCGTTTCTCAAGGTGCTCAGACTTTGGAGCGATGTATTTACCGGTGAGACGTCTTGCCAGAAGACCAACCATCGGATGGGAAATCTCTGCCGGACATCTTACGGAACAGCAGCCGCAGCCTACACAGTCGAAAGATTCTTCTGCACATTTTTCAAACTCACCGCGCTGTGCGTATGCGATGTACTGCATAACATTCAAATCCTGTGTACAGGCTTTTGTACATGCGTTACAGCCGATACAGCTGTAAATTTCCGGATAAAGCTCCATCATAATCTGCTGGTTCGGTTTAATCTCGTTGATGTCATATGTTCTCTTATCTGTCGGGAAGAAAGGAATACTTGCCACATACATTCCCTCCTGAACCTGTGTCTGACAGGCAAGACATGTCTTCAACTCATTCTGACCCTTGATTCTGTAAATAGTGGCACAGGCTCCACAGAAACCATGACGGCAGCCACATCCTCTTTTAAGAGTGTAGCCAGCGTATTCCATGGCTGTCATAATGGTGAGCTCTGCAGGTACGCTGTATTTTTTACCGAAAAAATATACATTAACCATTTTTTCCATTGTTTATTTTCCTCTCAATACTGAAATTAATACTCCGCCGGTAATTCGTCGATCTCGTCGCAGCGGAATACAGGACCATCTTTACATACATATTTGGAGCCAATGTTGCAGCGGCCGCATTTGCCTACGCCACACTTCATTCTGAGCTCTAATGTGGTGTATACCTGCTCTCTGGAGAAGCCCAGCTCCTCTAAGCCTGCAAGTACAAATTTAATCATAATCGGCGGTCCGCAAACAAGAGCTGTCTTGTTGGTGTCAAAGCCGATTTCCTTTAAGTAAGACGGAACAAAGCCCACGTGGCCGTCCCAGCCCTCCTGTTCACGGTCGATAGTAAGGTATACATTCACACCCTCTGTTTTCATCCAGACTTCCTGAATTTCCTTTAACTGTACCAGGTCATCTGCGGAACGGGAACCGTAAAGAATATCAACAGTACCATAATTTTCACGATTATCAAGTACATAGTTGATTACGGAGCGAAGAGGCGCAAGACCGATACCACCTGCGATAAAGAGAAGATTTTTACCCTTTAACTCCTCCTCTACCGGGAAATGATTTCCGTATGGACCGCGGACTGTAATCTCATCTCCTACCTCAAGGCTGTGGAGATAATCTGTGAGCATACCGCATTTCTTAATACTGAATTCCTGATATTCTTTATTTGTAGGTGAAGAAGTGATGGAAAACATACCCTCACTTACACCGGGAGCACACAGCATGGCACACTGGCCGGGCATATGTTCAAAAAGCTTGCCCCCCTCCGGAGCATTTACACGGAAAGTTTTTACATCCGGTGTCTCCTCTCTGATATCGGTGATCACACCCACCATTGGGATCAGAGTGTCTAATTTATAGTCTTTATGACAGGTACATTCATGGTCATGTCCATGTTCGTGATTATGTTCGCACATCAGTTTTCACCTCCCTGTTTTTCAAATGCTTTGATTACTTTTACAATATTTAAGGCTGACGGGCATTTTTCCACACAGCGGCCGCATCCTACACAGGAGAACATGCCGTTATTATTTACAGGATAGTAAACAAGCTTGTGCATAAATCTCTGACGGAAACGCTGCATCTGGCTGTTACGGTTATTTCCGTGTGCCATCATAGTAAAATCGGAATACATACAGGAATCCCAGCAGCGATAACGCTGTACTCCATGTCCTGTATCGTAATCTTTAATGTCATAACACTGACAGGTCGGGCATACAAAAGTACAGGTTCCGCATGCCAGACACGGTTTATAAAGTTCTTCCCACACAGAAGAATTAAATCTCTCCATGTAGTCTTCCTCTCCCCATCCCTCTAAAGAAAGATTGGAGTATGGAAGCTTGTCCACGATTGTGCGGATTACCTGTTTTTCCTCTTCCACCTTTGCCTCATCAGCATCTGTGAGAAGCTCTTTTACAATTGCGGTAAGAGCCTCTCCTTTTTCGGAAAGAGCTTTCCAGTATAACTCACCTTCGATCATCCATGCAGCAACATCAGCCACAGGATCTGCACAGTCAATACCAAAAACCTTACAGAAACAGCTTTCTTCCGGTTCGTGACAGGCAAGGGCAACAATTGTGCCATGGTCGCGTCTTGCAGCGTAAAACGTATCTACAGGCTCGCTTAAGAATACATTGTCAAGAACCTTAACGCCCTGAATATCACAGGCTTTCATGCCGAAAAGCACGAAATTCTGCTCTTTTAATGCGCCCGGTTCGATTGAAATCTTTTTACCGTCCTTCACACAGCTGTAAAGATTTTCACTCTGTGGGAAAAACGCATCTTTTGGTGATTTTACGGTTTTTAAGGTGTCAAGGGAAACCTCTGCATTTTCGCTCCATGCAGCAAAGTTCACCTGACCTGCTTCCTTCACCGGTAAATATAATTCCTGCTCTGCGGCAATTTTACGGAATAATGCCGGCAGATTTTCTGCTTTTATTTTAAACATACATTATCCCCTTTCTGCTACTATACCAGGCTCGACATCTTCGAAGTCAAAGTTTGTAAGAGGGCCTTTGGAATCTGTGTCTTCCCCTGCCTGATATTCGCCGTAGAACTCATTAATGTCTTTAATAAACTTACGATTGAAAAGGTGAAGCGGAATGCCCTGCGGACATACTCTGCTGCACTCGCCGCAGTCTGTACATCTTCCGGCAACGTGGAACGCACGGATTACGTGGAACATTTTTTCCTCAAAGGAATCCACATTTGCCTTCTGGGAACTGTCAAACTTATCACTGTCAAAAACACATTTACGGCAACTGCAGGCCGGACAGACATTTCTGCAGGCATTACAGCGGATACATTTGCTTAATTCCTTCTGGAAAAATGCAAACTTTTCTTCAGGACTCATAGCCTCGATATTCTCAATCTCGGCAAAACGGTCTGCATCCTTTGTATCTTTGGACTCGCCGATAAGCTCGTCATAAATCATATGCTCTTTTCCTTTACATACATGACATCTCTCCAGCATGACATCTTTGTATGCACAGGTCTTTTCGCCATAGATTGTCTGGATTGTCAGAGTCTCTGCCTCATCCTCAATCTCAGCTCCGGAAATACTCTCAATACCTTTGATACCCTGCTGACGGATCTTTTCGATATCAAGCTTACCTTTGCAGCCGACACCGATAATATATGCTTTCTCTCTGTCAACGCGGTGTTCTTTAATCAGCTGATTAAAGCTATATGTATCACAGGGTTTAAGACATATCAGAGTCTTTCCCTCAAACTTAGACGCTGCGATCATATATTTGCTTAAATTTGCCCCGCAGAAACCGTTATAAACGAAATCCTTCAGGGATTCTTCTGTCTCAAAAAATGCCGGCTCCGGATTGTAAGATAAGTCTCCGGCCTTCCAGCCGAGAACACGGGCTACTGTTCCGTCTGCCAGAAGCTCTTTTGCACGATTCATTAATTCCTGCATCTTAAATCCCCCAATCTTACGTTTTTGCCAAGGGAGTGAATTTTTTCTACAAATTCATTCATTGTCTGAGAGAATTTCACACCCTCAGCTGCAGAAACCCACTCTACTCTTGTTCTGCCGTTCTCAACGCCGAGGTAATCCAGCATGGAGAAAAGAAGCGTCATACGTCTTCTTGCATAATAGTTACCGGTGCTGTAATGACAGTCGCCCGGGTGACATCCACACATGATTACACCATCAGCACCTTTTTCAAAAGCACGGAGGATAAACATAGGATTCACACGGCAGGAACATGGAACACGGATGATCTTCACATCAGCCGGGTAAGAAAGACGGCTGCTTCCTGCAAGGTCTGCACCTGCGTAGCTGCACCAGTTACAGCAGAACGCTACGATCTTCGGTCTGAATTCTTCCTTGTTTTCTATCGACATATTGCATCTACCTCCGCTAAAATCTGTCTGTTAGAGAAGCCCTGCAGATCCATAGCACCGGACGGACAGGTAACGGTACAAGCACCGCATCCCTGACAAAGGGCTGTATTTACAACTGCAATTCTTCTTGTTTCACGGATACCGTGATCGTTTACTTCCTTTGTTTCATAGGAAATTGCACCGTATGGACATACATTCGCACATGCGGAACAACCATTGCAGAGAAGCTCATCGGATTTCGCTGTACACGGATTCGTCATCAGCTTATCCTTGGCAAGAAGGCCGATTGCTTTTACTGCTGCTGCACCTGCCTGGGCAACTGTCTCCGGAATATCCTTCGGTCCCTGACACACACCGGAAAGGAAAATACCGGCTGTCGGAGATTCTACAGGACGAAGCTTCGCGTGAGCCTCTGTAAGGAAGTTATTGGTATCAATGCTGGCAGTAAGCATGGTGGCAATCTTACGAACATCCGGGTTCGGCTCAATTGCAGTTGCAAGAACAACCATGTCTGCCTCTTTCAGAATCTGTTTGTTGTCAAGAAGGTCTGATCCCTGTACTAACAGCTTGCCGTTTGGCTGAGGAATAACTTTTCCAACCTGACCCTTAATATAATTAACCCCGTACTGCTCTACGGCACGACGGTAAAACTCGTCAAAGTTTTTACCCGGGGTACGCACATCAATATAAAATACCGTAACATTCACATCCGGATATTTGTCGCGGATGAGCATTGCATGTTTTGCTGTGTACATACAGCAGATCTTTGAACAGTATGGCTTGCCTCTGTCATCGGCACAACGGCTTCCCACACACTGGATAAATACCATTTCCTTTGGAGCTTTTCCGTCGGAAAGACGCTCTAAATGACCTTTTGTAGGACCGGCAGCATTCATAATACGCTCAAGCTCTAAGGATGTAATGACATCCTTGCTCTGGTTGTATGCATATTCATCGTATTTATCAAGCTTAATCGTATCAAAACCTGTTGCCACTACGATAGCTCCATATTTCTGTGATACGATTTCATCCTTCTGAGTGTAATCGATAGCGCCCGCCTGACAGACTTTTTCACACAGACCGCATTTACCTGTTTTAAACTTGATACATGCATCGCGATCGATTACCGGCACATTCGGGATTGCCTGAGCAAACGGTGTGTAGATGGCTGTTCTGTTGTTTAAGCCTCTGTTAAATTCGCTTGGTGTCTTCTTGGAAGGACATTTCTCCATGCAGGCGCCACAGCCTGTACATTTATCTATATCAATACTTCTCGCTTTTTTCTTGATATCTACTGTAAAATCTCCCACAAAGCCGCTTACCTTATCTACCTCACTGTAAGTATAGATTGTAATCTTTTCATGGGAAGCTGCCTCCACCATCTTTGGTGTAAGGATACATGCGGAACAGTCAAGAGTCGGGAAGGTTTTGTCAAGCTGAGACATTCTTCCGCCGATACTCGGTGTTTTTTCCACGATGTCTACTTCATAGCCTGCGTCTGCGATGTCAAGAGCAGTCTGAATACCGGCAATACCACCGCCGATTACAAGCGCTCTCTTTGTGACACGGCTTTCGCCAGGCTGAAGAGGCGCATTCAGATGAACCTTTGCAATTGCGGCTCTTGCAAGAATAACCGCTTTTTCGGTAGCCTCTTCCATATCTTTATGAATCCAGGAGCAGTGCTCACGGATATTTGCGATTTCCACCATGTATGGGTTCAGGCCGGCTCTTTCTGCAGCTTTACGGAAGGTAGCCTCATGCATACGCGGGGAACAGGAACAGACAACGATTCCTGTGAGGTTTTTCTCTTTAATGGCTTCCTGAATTTTAGCCTGTCCTGCCTCAGAACACATATACTGGTAGTCTTCTGCATGAACGACTCCGGGTTCTTTTGCAGCAATTTCTACTACTTTCTTTACGTCTACCGTAGCGGCAATATTACTTCCGCAGTGACAGACAAATACTCCTATCCTCTGCACTTGGGTTACCTCCTGTATCTTCTCAATGCACTTACTAAAAGCTGCTGTGGAAGCTCCGGATCAAGAAGCTCCGGAATTTCGTCTGCCAAAAGGTAATTTCCGCCTTTCTGGCGAACCACCAGCTGTCTTGCAGCGTCAATCAGTTTTCCCGGTTTTACATCTCTTGGACATCTCTCCACACAGGCAAAGCAGGAAAGACATTTCCACAGAGATTTGGAATTTACAAGCGCATCAATATCTTCGTTGATCACATAGGATACAAACTGGTGTGGTTTAATATCCATCTCATTATAGGAAGGGCAGGTTGCGGAACATTTTCCACATTTCATACATTTCAGAGGGTTTGTACCGGAAATTTCTTTGATTTGCTCTGCTGCTTTTTTTCCGTTCATTTTAACTTCCATCTTATGCCTCCTCCTTTGTTTCTTTTACCCCGAGAGCCTCAGCAAGAAGCTCTGTAAAATAGTAAACCGGAATGCTGTTGTTTCCGTTTCTGCAAAGGTTGTATTTGCAAAGTGGACAGGCAGTGATCAGCATATCTGCCTCAAAGCCCTTTGCACTGTCCATAATCTTTTCACACATATTCTGCGCCATTTGTTTCTCTTTCAGGGAAATGTAACCGCCGCAGCATTCATTTCTATAAGGGTAGATTACCGGCTCCGCACCCAATGCACGGATAAAATCTTCCATAATCTTCGGATTTTCCGGATCGTCAAAAGCCATGATTTTTCCCGGTCTTAAAAGAAGACAGCCGTAATATGCGCCGATTTTTTTACCCTTTAAAGGATTTACTACTTTTTCTTTTAACTTATCAAATCCTACGCGGTCTCTTAACACCTCTAAATAGTGGAGAACATTTGTCTCTCCGGCATAAGGCTCTTCTAACTTCATGTAGTTATTGGCTCTGGTACGAATATCATCCACATGTCTCATATCATCGTTGACACGTTTGATCACGTGATGACAGGCAGAACAGATCGTCACAAGATCCTGACCCTTTTCTTTGGCTGCATTTAAGGTACGGACAGAGGAAAGCTTCGTAGCAATCTCATCGGTTCCCAGCGGATAAACACCGCCGCAGCACTGCCAGTCTTCAATTTCTTCCAGTTCAAAACCAAGCGCCAGTGCACTTGCTCTGGCATATTCGTCCAAATCCCTGGCTTTTGTTCTCAGGGTACAGCCCGGATAATAACTGTATTTCATATTTTCCGTTGTCCTTTCTTTAGTTCAGATCAATCTGTGCGATAACTTCTTTTAAAGCCTCCGCGCTCTTCTTCAGAAGTTCGATCTCTGTCTTATTCATACGCATTGGAATCTTTCCCTGTACACCGTTAGGGCCTACAAGAGTCAGTGTGCTTAAACATACGTCCTCGATTCCGTATTCACCGTGCATCATAGAAGATACCGTTGTGATAGAGTCGGACGCTGCCAGAAGAATAGAGCAAAGCTTACATACAGAATTGGAAACAGCATAGAAAGTAGCGCCTTTATTCTGAATAATTTTACCGCCTGATTTGCGAACATATTCCAGCATACCGTCTTTGTCAAGTTCTTTCACATCTTTACCCATTAATTTGGCATGCTGATAATATTCGTCAACGCTCACACCTGAAATATATGCGCCTGACCACGGAACAAAAGAAGTGTCTCCGTGCTCACCGAATACATAGGCATGAATATTCTTCTGCGCCACTTTAAAATGCTCGGAAAGACCGCAGCGAAGGCGTGCAGAATCAAGAATTGTACCGGAACCGATAATCTGGTTTTCCGGCAGTCCGGAAATCTTGGTAAATACATATGTCATAATGTCAACCGGATTGCTTACTATAACATAAAGAGCGTCAGGCGCCGCCTTAACAATCTCAGGAGTGATAGACTTCAGAATATTTACATTCGTCTGAGTAAGCTCAATACGGGTCTGTCCCGGTTTACGGGCAATTCCGGAGGTGATGATTACGATGTCAGAACCTTTCGCATCTTCATATTCTCCTGCTGTAATAGAGATTGGATCACGGAAACAGGTACCCTGGGCAATGTCAAGAACTTCACCCTCTACTTTTTCTTTGTTAATATCGATGAGTACGATTTCAGATGCGATATCTCCGTTGGATAAAGTATAGGCGATTGTAGAACCAACACTTCCTGCACCGATAATAGTAATTTTGCTGCTCATAAGGCGCTCCTTTCCTTTTTCATGCAGATATCTCCGCATGATATTGTTTAATATTTAACAATACTGGTCAAAAAAAATAAAATCTCACCCAACATTTTTCCATCAAAAAATGTGGTATTTGAATCTACGAGAGTAAATACATCACTTTTTTTACTTCAAATGTGGGTTTGGAATGATTTATATTCAATATATCATATTGATAACAATTTAACAAGATATATTTTATAATTTATTGTTAAAAAAATGGCATATTTTTATGTTCTTTTTCGTGATAGTGACAAAAAGAAAAAAGGCGATGCCTATTCCGTGCTATTTTAGCAATAACACGGACTTGACACCGCCCTATATATAGCTATTTCTCCCGCTTCAGCAGTTACACATATTCCTTCACAATCCTGCACATCTCTTCAAACTGCTCTTCCATCTCTTTCACAAGCTTAAACTGTGTACGTGCGCGAACAAGATTGTGTTCCGGATATGCCGTCTTGAAATACACATCCCCCTGAAGATAATCTGCAAGGAAACGGATTCCGCACTCAAAAGTCATAAGTCTCGCTCCCCACGGAAGGCTCATAAGCTCCTCCGGTGTGAGAACCTCTCTCGCCATTTCCACATATCCCTTCACATAAAGCTCGTAAAGATGAATGTCGAAGTGAACCTTATCCAGATCCTGCTCATCCTCCTCTGCTGTGGAAGCGCCGAAACGGATAGAATCTCCGAAATCATTGGCAGCAAGTCCCGGCATAATGGTATCCAGGTCAATAATACATAAGCCCTCTCCTGTTTCTTTGTCAAAAAGAATATTATTCAGCTTTGTATCGTTGTGCGTTACACGAAGGGGAAGAATTCCCTCATTTAACTGATTCATCAAAACAGCACAGTCTTCTTCTCTTGCAAGTGCGAAATCAATCTCCTCGTGACAGGTTCTTGCGCGGTTCTTTACATCACGCTGCACAGCCTGGGAAAAAGCCTGAAAACGCTTCACTGTATCGTGGAAAAACGGAATGGTCTCATAAAGGCTGGATGCAGGATAATCTCCAAGTTGCTTCAGAAAATGGCCAAAGCTTCTGGCAGACTGATAAAACTGCTCCGGCTCCTCCACTGTCTGGTAACAGATAGAATTCGTGATAAAATTAGAACATCTCCAGGGCTGTCCCTGATCATCCTCAAAGAAATTTTCACCGTTTTTCGTCTTAATACAGGACATAGTCTCCCTGTCAGGGTCGCCGCCCTCCTTACGGATCACATCACGAAGATACTCTGTAACCCCAAAAATATTGTCCATAACCTGACCCGGCTGTTTAAACACATTGGTATTGATTCTCTGCAGTACATAGAAAGGCTCTTCTGTTCCCTGTTCTGTAGGCATATAAACTGCATAAGTCTCATTAATATGCCCCTCGCCGAAAGGCTTCACATAGCTGCACTGATTGCCGAAGCCAAAGGCATAAAGAGCATCCTCAAGGGCACGGCTGTCCACGCCCTCAATCTTTCTTCTGGTGGAAAAAATAACCTCACCGGCTTCCACCTTCTTCTTCTCCTCAATGATGCAATTTGCTTTCACAATACTTCCAAGACCAACATGAGCGCCGTTTCCGATTACAGAATCATGATCCACCACAGCTCCACTGTTCACAAGAGCTGCACAACCGATACGGGAATGGGTATTCACAACGGCATTCTGCATCACAAAGCAGCCCTCTCCCAAAACAGCGCTTGGACTGATCACAGCAGAAGGATGAACCATTGCAGGTACCTGATATCCTTCCTCAAGAAGCTTCTCTGTCCAGAAAAGACGGGTATTATTATTGCCAAAGGCTGCCACGGCAGTATCAAATTCCTTATGCTTCATCACATAGTCACAGCATTTGCCAATAACATCTGAAGCTTTTGCCGCATCGTCCAAAAAAAACACCTCATCATAACCAAGTAATCCTGCTGTTTCCTTAATCATCTGGCCGAAACCGCCAGCGCCAAGAATTAATAATCTCTTCATCATATGTTTCTGATTCCTATCATCTGTTATTTATTTCTCCAGATATCCCAATTCCTCCATTTTCTGGACAATCGTCTGAGCCATAATTTCCTGTGCTTCAATCATCGAAGCCGGATATGTAGTTGTCTGGGCAAGACTGATGTAGTGTTCTCCCCATTTCTGTTGAAGCGCCTGGTCCAAAGAAGGTGCATCTACCGAACCGTCAACCGGGCGGGTACCTACCACCAGAAAGCGTTCCTGATCCGGAAATGTTTTTAAAATATGCTCCTGCTGTTCTGCCAACTCTGCAGGATTATGATTCCAACCACCATAGTAGCCCATGAAAATAACAGGAATACACTCCAAATCGTTTCGTTCAGTCTGCTCCGGTGTCAGGTCACGGATTCCACGCTCCATAACGGAAAGCTCTGCACCGTTAGCCGCCTGCTGATGTGCTGAAATGTATCCCTGAAGAACAGAATCGGATACACCGGCCATCTTCATCATAGAAAGGGTGCCGCCACCCTGAATTGTTTTATTGATCACAGGAATATCATATCCTTTTTCCTGCAAAATACGCTGAAGTACTGCCATATACGAATACTTATCTGTTGTATCCGCAGTCATCAGATCATCTCCCCAGCATACAATGCCCTTCACTTCCTCCTCCACTGCAACAGGAGTCTGTGTCGGCATTGGTGTTGCAGTAACCGCAGCAGGCTTCGGTTCTGCTTCCTTCTGTAACGGCTGTTCTTTCTGTGTCTCCTCTTCCCTGCTGACCACAGTTTCCACCTCTTTTACTACCTCCTCTGCCTCCTGTTTATCCTTAATCAGAATAAAACCAACTGCCCCCAGAAGAATAATACAACTCAAAAGCAAAAATATATTCGTCATTACACTATTTTTTCTAAACACAGTCTTTACCTTACTTTCTCTAAAATTAAAAAACACCAGACAACTGCATAATCTGCCTCCGCTGTCTGGTGTCCATTCTTTACACGTGTATAACTCGTTTCTTATTAAACAATAACTTTATTATTTCTCCGGCTCAGGAGTAGCGGTAATCTCCGGCTCTTCGGCTGCCTCTTTTACATCCTCTGTCTCTTCTGTATTAATCTTTGCAACAACAGCAACAGGGGAGAAATCTACAAACTCTGCTGTAAGAGTCTGCTTCTCTGTATCTACTTCATCAGGCTCAATAATTTCCCACATATTGCGGACTGTACTGTAATGAAGCAGATTTACATTCTCGAGAGAATCTGTCATCATAGGAAGACTTAAAGTAACATCATAATTGCCGTTTTCATTCTTCTCAACTTCCGCATCTTTTTCCAGATCCAGATCAAAGAATGGTGTTACAAACTCAAGTTCTTTTTCTTCCATATCCTTTAAAATCTTTTCTGCAGCAGCTTTTGCTTCCTCGGAAAGAACAGCATTACCCTCTTCGTCTGTTTCTTCCAGAAGCTTCTTAATCTCCTCAACAAACTTCACAGCAGCAGCTTTGCTTGCTTCCTGTGTAAGGCCTTCCTGAGGAATTCCTTCTTCCATATCCTCACCAAGGATATCATTAACAATCTTATTAATGGTCTCAACCAGAGTTACAACCTCCGGAGCTTCTTCTTTCAGAACCTTAAAAGATTCAGACTCCTCAATTTTTTCTGTTACAACGTAATTTCCAACACTGTCGTCACTTGGTTTGATTGTAGCTGTCATACTGTTATGAACTTCTGCTGCCATACATACACCAGCCGGAGCTGTCACACATAAAACTGCTGCTGTTAAACCTGCTAAAATTTTTTTTGAAATTTTCATGTTTTCATCTCTCCTTTATGAAACTTGATTTACACGTTCTATAGATAATGGCTTCTGCCATCAGCTATCCTGCTTATAAAACATTTGAAGAACCAGATTATGGAGAGCCTCCTCATCTACATGATACTCCTCATAACCGTCGTCTCCTTCTGCTCCCTCACCGGGAAGGGTATATTCCTGCGGAATCGTTTGCTCCGATGCCTCAAGAAGCTTTACAAATAAATCATTGCCCATATTAGTAACCATATAGGGCTGTAATGTTTGATACATTTCCTGCACAAAAGACGTATTCTGTTTCTGCATCTCTCTTGCCTTTTCAAGATAAGCCTTTAAAAATATCCTCTGATGCTCCTGACGCACCAACGCACTCTGGCTGGTTGTCCTGTCACGATAGCGAAGAAATTGCTCTACGTTGTCACTGGTGAGAGTTACAGAAGCCCCTTCCTGAAACTCCGGGTTCACTTCCACCAGACTTTCATCAGGAACTGAAACCTCCACACCTCCTGCCAAATCTGCCAGCAACGGAATGCCGTCCATATTTAAAGAACAATATCCCTGAATGGGAAGATTATACAACAGCTTCGACACTGCCTGTTTCATCAAATCACAGCTCTTAAACCTACCGTCACCAAAAGCATACTGAATATTAATATGCTGCTTTACTTTACCCAGACTCTTCCCTGCAGGGGTAAAAGTCTCAATCTCGGCAATGGTATCACGGGGAATGGCAAGTACCTGAATATCATTCGTGACCCTGTCCAAAGAAACAAGGAAAATTGCATCTGCCTGACCCGCATCCGCCTGGGTCTCATAAGTTTCCACAGGATTTCTCGTATCGACTCCAAGAAACAGATAGTTACTCAGATGATCATTGTAAGCCGGTTTCCCGGACACAGTCTCTTCCTCCTGTTCAGGAGACTGCGGAACAGGCTTATTCCAACTGCGCTCTTTCCATACAATCCCAACACAAAACACCGCTAAAATGCCTATCATAAATCCCCAGATATATACCTGCTTTCTTTTGGCATTTTTATAGTGCCTGTGACTTTTACTCTTTCTGTCCTTCATCCCTTATTCCTAATTCTTCATATACTCCTCAGATTTTTTATAATACTCTCCATATTTTTTATTATAATATGAGGAATAATATTTATTTCGCTTTGTGTCTACCTTATTTAAGACACCACCCAGAATGTTGCAGCCACTCTTTTCAATCTGTGCCAGAGCCTTCTGAACTGCCCGGTAACTGACAGCTTCACTTTCCACAACCATGATTGCTCCATCACAGCGCTGCGCTACAACTGCCGCATCAATGACAGAACTGATCGGCGGCGTATCCACAAAAATATAATCGTAATGCTGACGCAAGGTATCCATCATCATAGCAAAGACCTCATCCCCAAGTAAATTTGTTGGATTTGGCGCAGATGGTCCTGAAAAAATCATATTCATATTGTGGTAATTGGTCATATAAATTAAATCCTGCGGGGTAATCTGCCCACTTAAGTATTGAGATAAGCCATAAACCTTTTCCTGAATTCGAAATCTTGATATAAAGGAAGATTTACGAATATCCGCATCAAGAAGCAGAACCCTCTTTCCGGATGCAGCCATTTCCTTCGCAAGGGAAAGCGTAATATCACTTTTTCCCTCATTGGGGAAGCAACTGGTAATCATAACAACCTTCGTATTTTTACCTGCAAACTGAATATTGGTCTGGAGGGTCTTGATGGCTTCTGCATAGTGAAAATCCTGCTTACGGATGTCTTCTATTATAACTTTTTTCATCTCTTTCCCTCCTTCTATCTACGTTTTCCTTTTTTCTTAGTTATGTAGTCTTTTCTATCCGGTATAGCGGCAAGACATGGAATTCCAAGATAATTCTCGAAATCCTCTTCTGTTTTAATCGTATCGTCCATGATGACTTTCACACAAATCAGTCCTGCGCAGAGAACAAATCCTGCAAGAAAACCTAACATAAGATTCTTCTTCACACTCGGAGAAGTCTGAACCGTTGGCACTTTACCTTTTTCAATAATCTTAGGCGGAATAATTTCCATCTTGTCTCCAACATATTCCGAAGAAACCTCTGCCACAGCATCTACCAGTTCTCTGGCAATCTCCGGATCTGTATATGCAACAGAAATCTCCAGAATACGGGTATCAGAAGGATTATTAATTGTAGTATAATCCTTCAAGTCCTTTGCAGTAAGCGCAATTGCTTTTTTGTTTTTTTCTTTACGCTCCTCATTGACTTTCTTAACTGCATTCTCCATAACGGTAGTACTTTTAATCAATACCTGATAATCGCTAGCAAGCTGACTTCCCAACTGAAGATCTGCAAGAGATGTCAAAGTTGTCTCTTTCGAGAGAATTAAGACACTGGACGTAGAAGTATAAACGGGATCCATAAAATAAACGGTGTATCCACCAACTAAAACCGCACCTAATAAGCCCACCGCTAAGATTAATAATATTTTTCTTTTTACAGCAAAAAACAGTTCCATTAAGTCAATGGTATCTTCTCTGTCATTACTGCTTTGTTGTATAGTGTCTTTCATGATACTCCCTTTCTCTTTTCTTATTCACTCATCTAGTTTAGCACGGATAAATATGAAATGCAACTAATGCGTTGCTTAATTTATACATTTTCTGTCGTATTACAAATGTCTCACTGTCTTTTAAGGCGTCTGACACTTTTTATATACTAACATTCTAATCAGTATTTACAAAAAAAGTTTCATACTCTCCGTTTTTTTCTTCATCCAATACCGGATTCCATGTATTTTTTCTGGCATTTTCATAACTGTAACCACAAGGACCTACGGCTTCATTTCAGAAAGTTAACATCTCCATATTTTATCTTCTGTTTTTTCTCGTACCATTGATAATATATAATTAAATGAATCAATCTTAAATATATAGGATATACCAACATAACTCACTATTCCCACTATCACTTGAATAGCTAACAATAAAATAGTAGGCATTTTTATAAAAGTTATAGGATATATAATCATCCCCATTACTATCGACGCCAAAAGGGAAGGCATTATATCCAATAACTGCTCTTTAATCGAATAATTAATTAACTTTTTATTGGGAAGAATATTAATAACCATAGAAACAAAACCAAATAAAGCAGCTGAAAGTGCTATTGCTATCACACCCAATTGCATGGCTATAAAGACCATAATAATACCAATTGTCTTTTTTACCACTTCAAGTTTTAAGCATAAATCGCTTCTACCAACAGCTTTAATTATTTGCCAATTTGTAGTTTGTATTGGTTGCGTCATCCAATACAAGCATAATATCTGCATAAATATAATACTATTTTCCCATTTTTCCGTTAATAAAAGAATAATAAGAGGACGTGAAACTACAATCAAACCAATCATTACAGGGAAAAGTATATATGAAGTCGTCTTCATTGCTCTTCTTCCTATAGTCTTCAGTCTTTCTTCATTCTCTGCTTCCGACATAGCTGGAAAAACAACTGTTCCGATTGCAGTATCTATGTTAGTAATTGCTAATGCTGGTATTTGATTTCCTTTATTATAATAAGCGAGCGCAACAGATGAATATGAACGCCCTATAATCAAACTTCGTAACTCATTATAAATCGCATTTATCAAATTGGCAAAAACTAACTTCCATCCAAAATCCATAAGAGATTTTGCTCTTTCCAAAGAAAATAATAATCTGGGATGCCACGGTACTGTTATAAATAATACAATTATATCTATAATCGTATTTGTCAGATATTGAACCACTAACGCCCATACTCCTGCACCAGCATAAGCCAATAAAATCCCCAAAACTCCTGAAACAACAGTTCCACCTAATGTTGAAAAGAAAAATTTTTTAAATATCATGTGTTTTTGTACATATGCATGCTGAACTGTCGCAATCGCTGAAAAAATTATTTTCACTGATAACACTCTTAATACAAGTATAATTTCTTTCGTATGATAAAACTCTGCTATATATGGCGCACAAATAAATAATATAATATAAATCACCACTGAAAAACTAAATGTACAATAAAATACTGTGGAAAAATCCAATTCATCCGCTTTCCTTTTTTGTACAAGCGATTCACCAAATCCTGTGCTTGTGAATACATTTGCAATATTTATAAAAACCATTACCATTGCTATTATCCCATATTCACTAGGCATAAGAATTCTAGCCAATATAATTGATAATACAAATGAAACCCCCTGTGCCAATATTCTTTCACCGAAAGTCCATACTAAACCTGATAAAACTTTTTCTTTTGTTTTTTTATTACTTTTTTCTTTCATGGTCTTCCTTATCTTTTACTTTTTGGTATACAAGTTTTGTAACATAATATAGTCTCTTCGTTTTGTCAAGCTAAGAAGAGCATCAAATATTTTCAATACTTTACTTTTTATCAATAATTTAAACAAAAAATTCACTTTACCTACTTCAGAATAATACATATCCTTATCTTCACTTTTCTGACCTTCATGCGTTCTAAATCCTGATAGTGTAGAATTAACTTTATAAAGTGGTGTATAGCTTGCAAATTTTTTCCATAATTGATAATCACCTGCAATTTTATAATTTCTAATCAAAGCTCCGTTGCTTTTATCCCAAAGCTCTTTTCTCCAAAATGTTGATTCCTGCTGAATAAATGGAAGAATTCTTCCATCATGTAATCCCAATTTTATGGCAAATCGGGTATATGCACTAATTCTAAATTGACATCTATTTACATTATTTTCTCCCCAATATGTTGGAAATCCCATACACCATTGTGCATCTGTTTCTGACATAATTTTTTGCATCACTTCAAAAGCCCATGGTAGCAACATATCATCTGAATTGAGCCAACAAAAAATATCCCCTGTTGCCATGTCAAATCCATTTGCAATGGCATCATACATCCCATTATCCTTCTTACTATAAACTTTTACATTATATAATCTTTCATATTTTTTAACTATTTCAACTGTACCATCTGTAGAACCACCATCCATAATAATATGTTCAAAATTTTTATATGTCTGATTCATAATAGATTGTATACATTGCTCGATGTACTCTGCGCCATTATATACTGCTGTTACAACTGTAATTTTTAATCCATCCATTTTAATCATATTCCTCCTGCGTCTTTATTCTCACACTTATAAATATATGAAGCCACAATAATAAACAAATAAACAGGTTCATATGGTGTAATTAAATCTGTAATCATTGCAATAAAATAGGCAATAAGCGCCGCGCCTATTATCATTTTATATTTACTATTTTGTATTCTCTGTGCTGAACGAATCATCCAGTAAAATGTTCCAATAAAAGGAGTAAGACAAATCAAGCCACCATTTACCATAATTTCTAAAAATTGATTATGCGAAACATAATAAACGTCTTCTAAAGCCTGGGTTCCACTATTCCAAAATTGCATTGTTAACCATCCATATTGATTCAACGCATACGAATTTCCTTTTCCAAACCAGGGATTTATTCTCATCAACTCCAATGCCTGATCCCATAAATCTGTTCGTCCAGTTAATGTAGTATCTTTTCCAAATAATGTTGATATAATCCCCCCTAACCTTTCCTGTATTCTAAAGACAACAATTGCAATATCAGCTAAAATTCCAATAATAACTGCCATCTTCATATTAACAATTTTTTGATTTTTCCCACATATATTACAACCAAAAATAAAAATACCATACACTCCAAGAGCTGCTATAGCAGTGGACGATCCCATCAGAAAAACTGCAATAATAGATACTATTATTCCCATCCAATATTTTCTTTTGGCAATGTACCCTTCATTAAAAAGATAAAATGATATCACTAAATAAGCCAAAGTAAGACTTATAATGTGGTTTTTAGTACTCCAAAAATATACAGCCGTATCATATGAATCCCTAACCACACCTTCTCCATAAAATAAAATGACGGATATAAAATTCAACCATATTAATACGTGTAATATTTGATAAAAAAACAATATTCCTTCATTTTCTTCTTTATAAACAATTAAAGATGTTACAATTACAAAACAACTCATCATAATTGCAGTTTTACAATCAAATGCCGTATCTAGTTTATTTATACTTGTTGCAATTATTTGCATAATATAAAATATAATAATTAACCATGTTACTTTTTCAAGGTATCTTATTCTTTTTATATTTTGAAATATATAAATTGTACTCATAAATATAGCCAATACTTTCCACTGATGCCAAATAGTTGCTACTAAGGTTCCAGCTATACTATTAGGATAAAAAAAAGGCATCACAAGTAAAAACCATAAAATTTCTTTTTTCTTTATTTTCATTGCATTTTCCTTCTAAACTCTATCGGTTTAATTTCTTCACACATTTCAACATTTCTTTAATTTTCTCATTATTCTAACAAGTGTTAATCTAAATATTTTATACATTCGATAACTAACAGCAAAATAATGAGATACTCCATTTCGCTCGGCAACAATTACGCCTTCTTCGAATACTTTTTTATAATTTATATCACTTGTTCCGCCTGCTGCCATTATAGAAATAATGGATGGAACATATTTGAACCGCGCCCCTTTTCTATAAAAACGTGCCATTAAATCTTTATCCATACAATATTTCAAACTTATATCAAAGCAACCATACTTCTCATACGCTCGCTTTCTAACAAAACAAGTAGGATGCATTATAACCATTTCATGTTTCAGTTTATCCAGATTCAATTTGGATTTTCGAATATAACTTATTTTTTTCTCTTCATCTACCCATAAGCAATCGCCACAGAGCACATCAATATTATCATCTAATTTATCTGCAACTACAGATAATGCATCCTTTTCCAATTGGTCATCAGAATTGATAATACCAATTATTTCCCCAGTTGCTCTGTCAATTCCTTTATTAAATGCGTCACTTATTCCTTTATCACTCTCTGATTTAAAATTATACTCAATTCCACGTGCTTTAAATTCAGTAAAATATGATGATATAATCTCTTCTGTTTTGTCACTAGATCCACCATCAACTAACACATATTCTAATGGTCTATACTTTTGAGAAATAACTGATTCTATTGTTTTTCTTACAGTATCCTGTGAATTATATGTAATCGTTACTATAGATATTTTTTCTTTTTCCATTATTCAATTCTCCAGTCAATATTAATCAGAAATTATCTTTCTCATAATTTCATCATAAATTGTTTGTAATACTTTTGCATTCTTCTCCCACGAATAGTATGTTTCCAACCGTTTTCGTCCTGCCAACCCCTGCTGTTTCATCAACTGAGGTTTTTCTGCATATTTTTCAATTGCTTTTATAAAATTGTTTTTTACAGAATCATAAGAAATTGGATCAATTCGAATACCCGTTTCATCTGTAACGATTTCTCCCACACCGTGATGATTAATTGCTATAACAGGCAGACCATGTGACATTGCCTCCAATACAACATTTCCTGATGTATCCCGTAGGCTGGTAAATATAAAGACATCGGCATTATCGTATAAGCTATTCACTTCATTATAACCTAACGCACCAAGAAAGTGTACCTTAGATTCAATCCCATATTCTCGCACAAGTTTTTCAGCTGCTTTACGATCTTGACCATCTCCAACAACACTTAACGAATAAGCATCAAACTGGCTATCATGTAAACCATCAATTAAAACTTTTAAACCTTTTCGTGGCCAAATACCACCCACCCATAAAAGCCTAATCGGTCTCTCTTCGTTGATTGTCAGGCTCTCATCATAAGTTTTAACTTCATTCCTGCTCAAGTCATATCCAGTCTCCAGCAAACGAACATACTCTCTTGATTTTGGCATAATACTTTCTGTGGACTGATCTGCAATCAAAATTGTGTTTGCTTTTTTGACAGCTGCTTTAATATCATGAGAGAACATCAGATAGCATCTATTGATAAAGTTCCTTACTTTCTCTTTGTAAATATCCTTTTGACTAAAATAAGCGTCCTTGAAAATAGAATTATAAAATTGACCACCTCCAATGGGTCCCCAAATGAATGGAACTGAAAGTTGATATAACTTTCCCGGTGTTCTAAATTCATTAAACGTTATATGATGTACGATATCAATTTTCTCATCTTTTACGATTTTTCTTGCGATAGGCAATATCTCTTTTTGCCACATTTTGTAATAAACAAATATACCATTGGGTAATTTCTTCATTTTTCTTTTCCATGCAGCACAATCATGATAATAGAAATGAAGATGTTCCATTGGATGTTCCTGCAAAAATGCTTCAATGACTTTTCGATTATTAGAACGCGTTATAACATAAACTTCGTCCAATTTTGCCATTTGCAGTGCCCAATTCCAGCCCACGCCTGGTTCTGATCCCTTATTGGGTTCGCAAGCATACGCTGATATTAAAATTCGAATTCTATTTCTTACCATTTTCTTCGTTTCCTCATAATTGTATTGCATTCTTTAAGCATTTTAGCAACACATTCATCAACTGTTCCTTCTGTAGTATCAATAAACACTGCTTTTGAATTGTTATCGAATCTATCCTTCAATTTTTTCTTCTGTTCATCAATCTCATCAATTGTAATCTCATGCTTTCTATCCAACAGTTTCTGGCTATCACCAGTCAAAATAAAAATAATATCTGGTTTTAAAATAAAACGTTCAAAAAATAAAAGAAATCCATCAGACAGATTTAAATTATAGCGCACTTTATCGATTGAATAGTCATAATAATATCTTTCAACCAATACAAGTGTGCTTTTTATTTTTGCAACAGTAATCTTTATATTTCCAATTAAAAAATCTAGAAAGTAATAGCCAAACTTAACCACTGATGTTAATTTTCCTGATTTCTGCTTCTTCCCATGAGGATCTGATGCATCAATCGGCACAGCATCTTTTTTTAACTGAGAAATATCTTTTAATACACGGACTCTGGAGTGGTAATGATCAATTCTTCTAAACGCGTTAGTATATCTCTCCTTCAAAGACTCTGCAATAGTTGTCTTTCCAGCTCCATCTACCCCTAACAAAACAATAAAAAGACCTGTAGGATGAACAATTCTCTCAAATCTACGCTTTAGATCAAACACCTTGTAGTGCAGATTATCCGCAATATTGGAAGTTTTCTTTTTTAATACCTGATGCGCTCGTTCCAAATCAATCAAGTCATATTGTGATGATTCAACACATTCAAGAATTTCATTAACTTCCGCTATAAATCTTTTCAGTCCGGCTTTTGTGTCCTGCCTTTCTTCTTTGCTCATTGCTTTCCACAATGCAGTCAGTTGCTGCTTGCTACCATCAGAAAAGACTTTCTTCAGTATTTTTTTTACTAAAACATATGTAAACTCTGTTTGTGGTTTTGGCACATAAAAATTTTTGTGCATTCTCTTACCATCTAAGAGTTCTTGTACTGGTATTACAACTCGTCCATTTCTCTCATAATGTGTGCAGAAATCAACTTGAAGAAACTCCTCATCATTTGAAATAACACAGTCTGCTGCATAGTTTTCATGTCGCCAAAATTGAATTACTCTCCATCCAGTTCCAGCCAAGGTATCATCAAGCAACTTGATGGCGTCCTTTATATTTGAAACATTGATTGCTGTATCTATATCAGAATCAAATTTATCAGGCAGATATTGATATGAATGAATAATAACATAATCAATATTCTGTGAATTGAAAGACTCAAATATGTAATTAAAAATCTCTGTACAATTCATTACTTTACTCTCCTCAACTGATTTGAATTCTTAGCTTTTCAAACTCTGCTAAAAAAACCTTTTTTTCTATATAAAAATCAGGTAGAAACTGCTGAATTTCCTTTAGGCCAGCATCAAATGCTTCCGAAATCTTCATACTGTTTAACACCTGTTGCACAATAGTTGCATAATGCATCAAATCAAACCCCGGCATCCTATAACCACAATGTTCCCAGTCAAACAGTATGAACTCAACACCATTTTTTTTCAAATTCCAGGGAGCAAAATCTCCATGCGAAAATTCCAATCCATTCTTTGTATCCTTTGACAATTCTTTGTAGATGTCCACAATTTCCTGTGTCAATACAGGCTCTACCTTGCTACCAATAAATTCCCTCGTTATCTGAATATTGAAGGTTGCTCCGTCTGCTCTGCTGACGCTACCTAATAATTGTGGAATGTCAAATGTCAAATACGCTCTCTCTTGTTGTAAGAAAGAAATCTCTGCATTCATTTCTTTTTCTGTAGCCGCATTTCCAACTTTAATAAAATCTGCATTTCCTGAAGTATTGAAACATTGAAGAACTATTTTTTGTTTTTCATCATATGTTCCAACAATCATGTTCCAATATTTTTTTTGAGTATTTCTCCTACATGTTTCCACTTCTGAATTAAGTTCTGCCTTCACAAAATATCCAAGCTTCATACTTTTCAACAGTGAAAACGGAATAATATCTATAAAGTACATTAGTAAACTTAATTTCTTTGAATATGTAGAAATATTTTTACTCAGTCGTCTTGCGCCACCATTCAAATCAATTAAATATCGTAAATAATATCCATTACAAAGTGCAAAATGTGTAGCTTTCTTTTTATCACTAGTTTCAATTTTCACGACCTGTGAAACAATATTTGAATCTCGCATTTACAATCCCTCTCACCTATATAACTTTGTAGATACTACTGATCAATTCATAGTTTTTCTCTGCTGAATAGTTTTCTTGATATACTATCTTTGTCTGGCTACATAATCCATGACATTTTTCGACTGCACAGATAATCCCATCTACTGAGTTAGCCATGAACTTATATCCCGTAACCCCCTCTTCAACAACACTTCCAGCGTTTCCAAGATCAGAACAAATAACAGGAGTTCCGACACTAAATGCTTCCACGATGCTCATCGGAAATCCTTCATAGCACTGAGTGGGCAATACAAGTGCCCGGCTATTTGCTATTATTTTTAGAGCTTCATCATTAGGCACAAATCCATACATTTCAATATTCACAAAATTTTCTCTAATGAATATCTCACACCATTCTTTCATTGGCCCCGTACCACAAACAATTAACTTCGGAGCTTCCTCTCCCATCACTTTCCACGCTTCAAAAAGAAAATCTATTCCTTTTAGCTTATCTAATCTTCCTACAAAGACAAATTGATTTTTTCTATCTTTCTCTGGAACATATTCGTTTTTGCTTTCAACAAAATTAGGCTTTATAAATACTCGCTCCGGTTTAATTTGCTTTAATTCCAATAGTTTTTTCTTATTAAAATCAGTCAGGCAAATATAATTAATTTTTCCGTAAATCCCTATCATCTGATGAAATACTGTACTAAGCACACATGCCAATGTCTGAATTTTACTTCCTCGATAGCAACTGTGTTTTACTGCACATTTCAAACCATGTTCTACACAATCTTCACAAATATGCCCATCTCTATAAAAAGTTGCCCCAGGGCAAAGTAACCGAAAATTATGGATAGTCTGAATCACTGGCACTTTCATACGTCTCGCAGCATAATAGACTGCTGGACTCACCAAATTAAGCGTATTATGAATATGAACAACTTCTATATTCTCTTCTCTTATCAACTTCTTGACGTCTCTGTATGTTCTTGGATTAAACACCGTTGTAATTGGAAGAAAAATTTTCTGCAGCTTTGACATTTGCTTCAATTCCGCATTATTACGGCTGTATAAAATTACTTTATGTCCTTGCTTCTCAAGCATTTTCTTTTCATTGGCAACAACCGTATCTTCACCACCAGGAATCTGGTAATAATTATGTACAATCAAAATATTCTTTTTTTTATTGCCCACAGTCATTACCTCTCTTTCCCCTAATAATAGTATTCCATATAAACTTCATATTTGTATATAAGTATCTTTTAAACAATCTCTTTGGATCCTGCATCAACCGATACAACCACTCCAGATTACATTTCTGCATCCACATAGGTGCTCGTTTAATATTTCCTGCGTAATAATCAAACCCTGCGCCTACACCTATCATCAGCCCATTGACTTTTCCCTGGTGTGCTGCCATCCATTTTTCTTGCTTCGGAGCGCCAAGACCAATCCATACAAAATCTACATTCGCAAAATTGATATTTTCTACAATCTGCCTGTCCTCTTCTTCTGTCAGAACTCGAAACGGGGGACTATACATTCCGGCAATTTGGATTCCCGGATAATTCTCTTTCAATTTCTTCTCAAGTAATGCTAAGGTTTCTTCTGTACTACCATAAAAGTAATGGCGATATCCCTTTTCCGCTGAAATTTGAAAGATTTCTCCCATCAAACTCGGTCCGGTTGTGCGTTCCATTTCTTGATGTCCACGTTTCCGCCCTACACTGGATAATGGTCCACCATCCGGGATTGCCATAATCCCTCCGTTTTGTATTGCACAATAAGAAGCACTATCATAACTGGTCACTGTGGTATGGACATTCGATACACAGATATAATCGCCTTTGATATCTGGCAGATTTTTCTCCAGATATTCCAGTAGCCATTTCATATTGATTGCCGCAATATTCACTCCCATGATATTACAGGTGGGGATAAGAGATTTATCCACTTTTCTCTGATAATTGTTTTTTTGCTCCTCTGCCATATCACAAGTTCCTTTCCACTTTCTATCCCTGTTCTTTTGATTTTCTTTTACTATACATGATAGTTCTTACCACAAAAACTCTGTTTCCCACACATCAACCCCTGAATCCTGGAATACATTGCGCAGTCGGTTTCTCAAAGCTTCTTTGCTTACACCTTTTTTCAAAATCACCTGAAGGAATCCACCGCCTCCAGCTCCGGCAATAAACTTCCCATCAATGAGATCCTCACAAGCTTCAAAAATCTGGTCGATACAAGTGTTGGTAGTTCCAGCATCTAACTTTTTAGACACTTCCCAATGCTGGTTTAGAAGTTTTGCAAATTCATCAATTCTTCCTTGCTCTAACTCATATCTCATTAATACAGCTAGGTGTTTCATCTCTTCCAAAGCTTTTACAGACTCTGGTTTACCTCCAATATATCCACCAATAACATAACGAAGAAGATTTCTTGCAAGTCTTCTCTGACCTGTGTAGATCAACGCAAAACGTTCCTGTAATTCTTCTCTTGTTTCTTCATCTAAATTTACATATTCCACTTTGATATGCTGCTCCATTCCTGGCTTTGTTGTAATATATTTAATTCCTGGGGTTAGGCCGCCGACCTGATCCTGCCATCCACCACCGGTACTCATAATCTGTTCCAAATGAAGTACTTTTTCATACAAGATTTCATTCGACCACGCTTGTCCTAAAAATTCTCCAATTGCCTTGACTGCTGCTCCTGATAAGATACTGCTTGTCCCAAGACCAGATCCCTTTGGCACATTGCATACTCTTGTAGATAAGTAGATTCCGCCACCAAGTCGTTTCAAAATCTCCTGTAGGTTTGCTTCTCCCGTCTTTGGAATCACACCACAGGCGATCAATGCTGTTTTATGAAGTGCAAAAGAATCGTATGGATTATGACAATCTTGAATTTCTTCTACTGTAGTTACCTTTCCATAAGCATCAAAATCTAAGCTTGCAAACTCAATGTGCAGCTCATCCAATCTACGTACTTCTACCTCTATCTGTTTCTCACCTTTTAAAAGAATTGCAACATTTAAGACTACTCCACCTTTTTCGTTACAATATGGTGGAGTATCTGTCCATCCTCCCCCCCAATTCACACGAACTGGAAGTGTTACCTTTACATCATCCTTTACAATACGATGCTCTGCATCACCAATGAACTCTGAATTTCCACATACTTCTTCCTGAATTGTATCAAAACACCGTTTTTCAATCACATCATATCCCATACCATGGAATACAGCAGACTGATATTTCATAGAACGTGAAACCGCATATAATACACGAATTTTTTGTGAGAACTCCATGGTCTCTAATTTTTCCATTAAGATTTCATACTGTCGTTCATTAATTTCTTTTTCACCAAATATTTTCAATGCCGAAATATAATTTTCTCCTGCAAATAATCTTTCCAGAAACTTTTCTACTAAAATCTGGTTCTCAAGTTCGTTTTCCCACTCAATAAAACATGTTGTATTTCCAAGAAGGAAGGATTCCTGCAAGCTATATCGTTTTTCGAGCTTCCATGCTTGAATTTCATCTTTTGTCGCAGTTCCTTCTATAATTTTTACCAAAACAAGAGCTGCATTAACAGCCTCTGCCTGTATGTCTTTTGCAGGGTACAGCTTTGCATTCCATAAATAATGCTCATAATCTTCCCACAAGTCTTCTGGCGTAATACTGGCCTTTTCAATCAATGTTCCCAAGTTTCCTGTTAAAAATGACCCTTTATTCTCCAAAGTATTCTTTGGATTATCATAAACACCATAGATACGCACAAGATGCTTCTCTGTATCACGTAACTTAACTGCGTGCAACACCGTATTCTCTGGAACTTCTGCATCCTCTAAGCACAGATTGCTCACAACTGCTCCTTGATGGATAATTGTTTTGCCTTTTAGCATGCTACTTTCAATATAACAACCATCTTCTACAGTTACATTCTCTTCTAACAACGCTTTGTGTAAAGCTATGCCTTCCACTTCACAATTTGCACATACCACGGATTTCCAATCTAAGAATTCATAGTCATTGATTTCTTCGGTCAATAGTTGTCTCAATTCTCTTGTGGTACCAAAATGGATAAACTCCGCCGGAGACAAACAGATCAGTTTCATTGGAAACTCGTGTAGTACATTCCAAATTTTTGTTCTACATTCCAATAATTCTTCACAAAAGCTTCCTTCTGGTTGTTCTTTGTAAAACTGTTCCAATGTAGAGTCTTTTGCCAATGGATATAAAAAATCCCCATAAAAGCTAATTCGAGAACGTTCATTTACAAACTGTGCATACTTTTCTTCCTGAATCTCTCCATTTTCTGCAATCAAAGAAAATAATGCTTCTAACAGTTCCGAACTGCAAAGCACCGCTCCTGTATCCAAATCTACGTTACCTTCTCCATTAACAGCCCCCATCTCTGTCAATGTTTCCACTGTCTGTTTATGTAAAAACTTCTGCACATGGTCTGTTCCATCATTCAAAAAGACTCCGTGATCTTTTCCAATCTCCACTGGGGATTTCATAGAGATTGCTGCTGCCCCTTCAAAAGAAGCATCAATTTGAAGCGGATTAAATAACAGTAATACATCTCCTGATAAAATTAACATTCCCTCTTTAAAACGAGATGGGACACCTGCCATTCCAATTAAAAATTCATCAAACAAGGTAGATGTTCTTCCATCTGGCAATTCTCTTGGAACGGGAGAGAAAAGTTTACCACATACAGAATACTGTGGTACACGTTTACTATCTCCTCCAGAATGAATAACAAGCACACGTTTGTTATGAAAATCCCCATGGAATCCTTCCTGTTCAGACAGCATACGTAATACCTGTAAAGTTGCTCCACCAGAACCAATTCGCTTTCCTGCTGGATCTGGAATCACGAGAAACTTTGTATTCTTTGGAAGTACATTTTTTTCTTTTCTCCACGCAATCTGCTGATCAAAGGATTCTGCCTGAGCTTCATTGGATGCAGTCAACACAACAAAATCCCACTGTGCAAAACTATTTTTACGAATACTTCTCTGGTAATCTTCCCATGCATCCAAATAACTTTGTTGTAAAAATAAATTCTTTAATCTCCTGTATTTTGCAATTTCCATGTTGTTTCTTACTCCTTTTACATCGATCCATCTCTATGTAACACAGTTTTTACCGTCTTTAACAAAATTCTAAAATCCAATCCTATGCTCCAATTTCTAATATACTCTGTATCTAATCTAACAACTTCCTCAAAATCAGTAATATCACTTCGTCCACTCACCTGCCACATTCCAGTAATTCCTGGTTTCATGGCAATTCTCGCACGATGATGGTAATCATATTCTTCATATTCCGATTTCAGCGCTGGACGGAAACCCACCAGTGACATTTGGCCAGCTAACACGTTGAGGAACTGTGGAAACTCATCCAAAGATGTAGATCTGATAAATTGTCCAATTCCAGTCTTCTTTGTACCGTCTGGAAGAATTTTATTACCAATAATTCTCGGATCAAAATCCATTTTAAACATCAGATTATTACTCATCTTGTTTTCTTTCATCAATTCTGCTTTACGTTCTTCTGCATCCATGTACATACTTCGGAACTTATACATCTTGAACAACTTTCCGTTCTTTCCTACACGCTCCTGAGAAAAGAAAATTGGACCTGGCGAACTAATATAAATCAATGGTGCGATAAAGACCAATATAATTCCTGTCAGAATGCATCCTACAATCCCTGCTAGAATATCGATTGATCGTTTTATAAATGCCTGTCTCATCGTCATAACATTGATGCTTGTTGTCAAAACCGTATATGAACCCACTTTACCAATAGACTGTTTTCCCAGTGCACTGTCAGACACTTTTGCAAGATTTAAATGCACTGTAAGTCCCATTTCCGAGCATCTTTCAATCAGTTCTTTTGGATATAGCGCACTTTCATCTACATTAATAAATACTTCATCTACCCAATTTTGAAGAAGATACTCGGCTGCATTATCAGCATTCGCAAGCACTGGAATTCCTTCAATACTTGTTCCACACATATCTTGATCTATCACAATTACACCACTAATTTTATACATATTGTAATTTTTTTCTTTAATATTACAAACCACTTGTTCCATTATTTGAGACGATGTAATAATTACAAGTGATGAATCTTCATTATTTTTCATACGATATTTTAAAACCATTTTCCATAGCAAGCGTGTGCTATAAGTTATTCCTCCATAAACTATCACCATAGAAAACAATACAACTCTAGAATAAGAATTACCATCCTGTACCGTAATTAAATATAAACTTGAAATTAATAACAGCATAATTGCCTGTTTTATAGAAACCGCAAATTCTTTATAATATCCCCTTCTTAGTACGCTTTTATATATCTCAAATATAAAAATAATGATAAGATCAGCCAACACAATGAAAATGGCCATGTTTCGATACAGCGGAACCACATACGGATTCCAATCCCCCTGGCGAAACACATACGATAGGTAAAACGCAAGTTGAATACATACTAAATCTAAAATAATAAAATCGACATGTTTCACCCATCCACTTGAATTCTTTTTATACATTTCTTGTTATTCTCCCTCTTCAGTAAAAATATTTTTTATTGATTCCCTCCAAGACTATTGTTAGAAGATTTTATACGACAACTAGCCTATAAATATTCATTTTCTTGAATATTTATAGGCTACGTCGAACCTTCTTATCATAATTTTTCATTACTTTTATAGGTTAAAAATAAGCATCCAAGAAACCATGCCTCATACCGATTCCCAGGCTTATTCGCACCTTCTAAACAGAAAAATCATCATAATGAGATTCGACTAAGCCACAGAAACCCTTGCAAATTCAAGGTTCTTCTTGGTTACGCTCATTATATAAAAGATTCCTTTCAGTCCATTCCAAAACTGTGGAAATTCATCAATACTATACTTTCTGATAAAATCACCAATTCCGTCTTTTTTCGTTCCATCGAGTAAAATACTATTACCGATTACACGTGAGTAGAAATCTAGCTTAAACATCTTCCCGTCGCCAAGCTTTATCTTTCATAAACTCTACCTTACGCTTTTCTACATCCATGTACATAGTCCAAATTTGTACATTTTAAACAGTTTTCCGTTCTTGCCGACGCGCTCCTGGACAAAAAAGACCGAGCCCAGTGATTCTATGTAAATTGCCGGCACTACAAAAAGAAAGAGAATTTCGGTAAGAATGCATACACCCAAACCTCCTGCAATATCCATAAGACGTTTCAAGAAAAGCTTTCTAGACGAGACATAGTTAATGATTGTAGTGACAATCAAAAGCGATCTGATCTCTTTGTTCTTTTATCTTATTATTGCGCAGAATTTTTTTCTAAAAAGCCCGCGCAATAATAGGATAAAAGAATATACAATGGAACTAATAAAAACAATGCCATTCTGGAATAATGGATTAATTCCATATCCGCTCAATGCATACGCCAGAATAAATGCCACTTGCAGACATAGCATATCCAATACTATAAAAGTCCCAATGCTTCAACCAACTATCAGAACCCTTCTTATACATTTTCTCTCCATTCCCCTTCTTGATTATCCTTTTTCCACAATCTCCAATCCCACCTGTACCGTCTGCATGGAACCGAAAAACGGTATTTCCAGCCAGGCTTTCCGTTTGTGACGGTTTATTTTCCGGATATATCCTTCTTTGCCCTTGAGAGGTCCGCTGTTGATAATAATCCTGTCTCCTATAATAATACCTTCCGACATTTCAATCAGTTGTTTATCCCCGCCGAAGCTTAGCAACAGCGCAATTTCCTGATCGGTTAAGGGAACCACATCATCGCCGCTTCCAATGAGCCGCGTCATTCCTATAACACTTTTCAGTTTGTCCCGGAGTTTGTCTATCTCATTTGTAATGACAAATACATAACCCGGAAACAGCACATGCTGCAGGGTTTTCCATTTGCCCTGAATTTTTCTTTTTTCTTCATAATGAGGTATGAAACAATGCTCCATAATAGATTTCGGTATTGTCTTCTTGCACTGAATACAGATTTTTTCCTCTGTGCCTGTGCGAACCTGGATTACGTACCACATGAATTTCTCTCTCATCGTTCCTGTCTGTTCTTTCCTTAAATCAAAATGATTTCCTTTAAAAAAGGACATGCTTCGCCATTTCGTCCTGTTTCAGGCGAATCCGGCGAAGCGTATAATCATTTCTGTTTCAAACGCGGCGATGCGACGATTTAAAACCGGAAATTTCTTTTTCTTTTTCATTTCTTCCTTCTATATTCCCATGCGCAATGCATTTCTCAGCAATATGTCTCTCTGGTATTCTCTGTCAAGCTTCTTCCCCACCCAGTCCAGCATTTCGTAGGATGTGGGGGGTCTGCTGCTTAAATTATGCATATCAGATGCCAGAAAGTCAATTTTTCGCTCCAGTAACTGATGTTTACACCAGCGGGTTGTCTGGTTCAGCATATTTCCCTGCAGGGATTTTATATTAATCTGAAACAGCGCTCCCAGTCCTGCCGTCTCTTCCAGAATTTCACCGGTTCTAAGGCATTCATATCGTTCAATATGAGCAAGAATCGGGATGTATCTGGCTTCGCAGATATGGGTGACTGCCTGTTTCAGCTGCCGGGCGCTGATGTCTATGGGAAATTCCACCAGTATATGCTGGGTTCCGGCCATGGTAAGAATTTCTCCCCTCCGGATTTCCTCTATCATATCAACATGATAATAGATTTCCTGTCCCGGATAAATGATAATTTCATGCCCTAATTCTGTTCTTGCCCTCCACTGTGCTTCCCTGCATAGTCGGACAATCTGAACAGGATTCGGTTTATGTTCTTTCCAGGGCAGATAGTGAGGTGTGGCTATCATCCGCCGGACACCGCCTTCCCAGGCTCTGTCTATCATTTCCAGACACATATCCCAATCTCTGGCGCCGTCATCTATTCCCGGCAGAATATGTGTATGTATGTCACAAAAACCGGACATCTTACCTCCTCTTTTTTTACGCGGAAAAAGCACCCCCTTTCCGGAAATTTAATCATTTCGAAAGGGTAGCCTCTCTCATCATACTATTCGGATTTCAAAATGTAACTCTGCTCTGATAAAATGCTATACTGTACTTTTCGTGTTTATTATAGCGCAATCACTCTTTGAATACAAGGAATTCTCAGGTTTTTGGATATTTTCCGCTTTTTGTCTATTATTGCTTTTTTATAATTACTTTTATTGTCAAAATGTCACGATGGAAAGTTGGTTTGTTTACGTTTTCAGACCGGAAGTTTTTTCGCCAGTGTAATGCTCTGAAGTGTGGTTCCGTCAGATAACTGAGTAATTGCAATGGCAGCAATCGGCGCTGTACTGTCCGGACCCTCATCCGGAAAAGCCTGATTGATGGCTTTTATAAGTTCCTGTTTCGTCAACATCCGATGGGTGACACTCTCCAGGACAGTTTCCCGGGATACAGCAACATTCTTCTCTTTTGTTTCTGCTGCTTCTTCATCCAGAATTTGTATCGCTTCTCTTTCAAAAGCAAAGGTATCCATATCCCCGTCAATCATAACGTGATATAATTCGCCGTCAAAGAAGTCTATGACACCGCAATCTCCATAAAAAAAGGAGTTTTCATCTGAAACCCTGCATCTTTTTCCCACTAATTCTTCCATAATAGTTATTCACCTCTTGCTTTATCATTTAATATATTTATTATAGCACCATTCTATCATATTTAATGTTTCTTTTTGTGTACACGAGAATCTTATACGCAAAAACCCCTCCGCCACAAGGACGGAGGGGTTCTATCTCGTTTGGACACAAAATCAATATTCAGTTATTGATTAATTATTTGTTGTTGATAGCTGCCTGTGCTGCTGCAAGACGAGCGATCGGAACACGGAATGGAGAACAGGAAACGTAGTCCAGACCGATCTTATGGCAGAATTCTACGGATGTTGGGTCACCGCCGTGCTCACCGCAGATACCGATGTGCAGGTTTGGATTAACCGGTTTACCGAGTTTGATTGCCATATCCATTAACTTACCAACGCCTGTCTGGTCGAGTTTAGCGAATGGATCGTTCTCGAAGATCTTAGCGTCATAGTATGCGTTAAGGAACTTACCAGCGTCATCACGGGAGAAACCGAATGTCATCTGTGTAAGGTCGTTTGTACCGAAGCAGAAGAAGTCTGCCTCTTTTGCGATATCGTCAGCTGTAAGAGCTGCACGTGGGATCTCGATCATAGTACCAACTTCGTATTTAAGCTCTACGCCAGCTGCTGCGATCTCAGCGTCTGCTGTCTCAACAACAACTTTCTTAACGTATTTAAGCTCTTTTACGTCGCCTACTAATGGGATCATGATCTCTGGGCAAACATTCCAGTCAGCGTGTGCTTTCTTAACATTGATAGCTGCACGGATAACTGCTTTTGTCTGCATTTTAGCGATCTCTGGGTATGTTACAGCAAGACGGCATCCACGATGTCCCATCATTGGGTTGAACTCATGTAAGGAATCGATGATTGTCTTGATCTGCTCTACAGTTTTGCCCTGAGAATCAGCAAGTTTCTTAATATCTTCTTCTGTTGTTGGAACGAACTCATGAAGCGGCGGATCCAGGAAACGGATAGTAACCGGGTTACCTTCAAGTGCTTCGTAAAGTGCCTCGAAGTCTCCCTGCTGCTCTGGAAGGATCTTCTCAAGAGCTGCTTCTCTCTCTTCTACAGTTTCGGAGCAGATCATCTCACGGAATGCGTCGATTCTGTTGCCTTCGAAGAACATATGCTCTGTACGGCAAAGACCGATACCTTCAGCGCCAAGCTCACGAGCTTTTTTAGCATCTGCAGGAGTATCAGCGTTTGTACGAACTTTAAGAGTTCTGAACTTGTCAGCCCATCCCATGATTCTTCCGAACTCACCAGCGATGCTAGCGTCTACTGTAGGAATGATTCCGTCGTAGATGCATCCTGTAGAACCATCAAGGGAGAGGAAGTCTCCTTCATGATATTCTTTACCAGCAAGTGTAAATTTCTTGTTTTCTTCATCCATTGCGATCTCGCCACAACCGGATACGCAGCATGTACCCATACCACGAGCTACTACAGCTGCATGAGATGTCATACCACCACGAACTGTCAGGATACCCTGAGCAGCTTTCATACCTTCGATATCCTCTGGGGATGTCTCAAGACGAACGAGAACTACTTTCTCTCCTCTTTCAGCCCAAGCTTTAGCGTCCTCAGCTGTGAATACGATTTTACCGCATGCAGCTCCCGGAGAAGCGCCAAGTGCTCTTGCAGCCGGCTCTGCAGCTTTCAGTGCAGCAGCGTCGAACTGTGGGTGAAGCAGAGTGTCAAGGTTACGTGGGTCGATCATTGCAACAGCTTCTTCTTCTGTTCTCATGCCTTCATCTACAAGGTCACAAGCGATCTTAAGAGCAGCCTGAGCTGTTCTCTTACCGTTACGTGTCTGAAGCATATAAAGTTTACCGTGCTCTACAGTGAACTCCATATCCTGCATATCTCTGTAGTGTTTCTCAAGTCTGCTGCAAACGTCTTTAAACTGAGCGAATGCTTCCGGGAATTTCTGCTCCATCTCGGAGATGTGCATTGGTGTACGAACACCGGCAACTACGTCCTCACCCTGAGCGTTTGTAAGGAACTCACCGAACAGACCATTCTCACCTGTAGCTGGGTCACGAGTAAACGCAACACCTGTACCACAGTCATCACCCATGTTACCGAATGCCATCATCTGTACGTTAACAGCTGTACCCCAGGAATATGGGATATCGTTGTCACGACGGTATACGTTCGCACGTGGGTTGTCCCAGGAACGGAATACGGCTTTAACAGCGCCCATAAGCTGTTCCTTAGGATCAGATGGGAAGTCTTCGCCGATTTTTTCTTTGTATTCTGCTTTAAACTGGTTAGCAAGTGTTTCAAGGTCTTCTGCAGTAAGTTCAACGTCCTGCTTAACACCTTTTTCTTCTTTCATCTTGTCGATGAGCTCTTCGAAGTATTTTTTACCAACTTCCATAACTACGTCAGAGTACATCTGGATAAATCTTCTGTAGCAGTCCCATGCCCAACGAGCATTACCGGATTTTTCTGCTAATGTATGAACAACTTCTTCGTTAAGACCAAGGTTAAGGATAGTGTCCATCATACCAGGCATGGATGCTCTAGCACCGGAACGAACGGAAACGAGCAGAGGATTTTCTTTGTCACCGAATTTTTTACCGGTAACTCCTTCCATTTTGGTAATTGCTTCCATGATCTGAGCCATGATCTCATCGTTGATCTTTCTTCCGTCCTCATAGTACTGAGTACAAGCTTCAGTTGTGATTGTGAAGCCCTGCGGTACAGGAAGACCAAGGTTTGTCATCTCAGCAAGGTTAGCGCCTTTACCACCCAGAAGGTTTCTCATTGTAGCGTCACCTTCTGTGAACATGTAAACCCATTTTGCCATTTTACATTTTCCTCCTAAATTATTGTTCTTTAAAAACACAAAATATGTTTTCTATACGCACATAATCATTTTATAGATTTTAATGTCATTAGTCAAGGTCATTCTGTCAAAAAGGTGAAAAACTTTTGTAATTTTGTATAAAATTTTTCTTTACACCTTGATTAAGTCGGATTTCCGCATTTGTTTCTCTGCAACAAAATCCCCCATACCGATGTAAAATCAGCACGGGAGATTTTGTTTCTGTTTTTATGCTTATCTTCTCTTTTTGCCTGTGTTGAGTACCAGATGTCTCGGAAGACCGTTTACCATAATCGGCTGGTAATCACCCTGAATCAGCGGTTTCACATAGTCTACGAAGTCTTCTGTCACATAGGTTGCATCTCTGTTCATCCAGTTTCTCGGAACAAGTTTCTCTTCGTTTGCGATGCGGTGTACATCGTAGATACCTGTTTTTGACATGTATGGATCATCGGATACACGGTCGATTACAACCATCTTGCCTGTGTCTCCTTCGTCTGCAGCCTTCACTGCAGCGCCGCCAACCATGAACGCTTCTTCTATATCTGTTCTGGAAGCCATGTGGGATGCGCATCTCTGTAAGGTGGAAAGCTCAACGGCTCTTGTTTTACATCCGCACTCTGCTGCCAGGAAGTTCGCAAGGTAGGTCGCTGTACCCTGAAGCTGTTTATGTCCGAATGCGTCTACATAGTCGCCTGTATTTCCAAGTTCACATACATATCTGCCGTCTGCAAGTTTGATTCCTTCAGATACTGCAATCACAACAGATGCTTTTTTGGAAAGAAGGTCTTTCACTTTTACAAGGAATTTGTCAATATCGAATGCCACTTCCGGAAGGTAGATGAGATCCGGTCCGTCGCAGTCTTCTGTTTTCGCAAGCGCTGCAGCCCCTGTAAGCCATCCTGCGTTACGTCCCATAATTTCCATGATGGTAATCATATTTTTCTTATAGGTAAGGCCTTCTGCATCACGGATTACTTCTTTTGTGGATGCTGCAATATATTTGGCAGCGCTTCCAAAGCCCGGTGTATGGTCTGTTAATGCCAGGTCGTTATCAATGGTCTTCGGACAGCCGATGAATTTCTGAGTCTGTCCTGTAAGAATCGCGTAGTCGGATAATTTCTTGATCGTATCCATAGAGTCGTTTCCACCGATGTAGATCAGGGTATCAATATCCAGTTTCTTTAAAATTCCGAAAAGTTTCTCATAGATTTCTCTGTTTTCATGGATTTCCGGTAATTTATAACGGCAGGAACCTAAAAATGCAGATGGAGTTCTCTTTAAAAGCTCAATGTCCAGTTCGGAATGAATCTGGGTAGATAAGTCGATATACTGCTCATCCAATAAGCCCTGAATTCCGTTTCTCATTCCGTATACTTTGTCAAAACCTCTTTCAATGGCATTCTTGTATACGCCTGCCAGACTTGAGTTGATTACTGCGGTTGGTCCGCCGGACTGTCCTACGATGATATTTCTCTTTTTAGCCATTTAATTGTCCTCCTAACATTGCGCATCACGTCTCTTTTCTCGCTGACGCTCGCCTCATTAAGGTAAATTGTAACAAAAAAGCGCTTTCAAGTCAACGCTTAATTGTTATTTTGCACATATCTTATAAAAAAACTGGTAAATTTTTGTCGATTATGCTATAATAACATATAGAAAAAGCAGGTTTGTCTGCGGAATCTGACCAACAATGGTCTTTATATCGTATTGTAAGGAGGATTTAGTCATGACACATACCATAGAAAATGAGTTTCTTCAGGTTTCTGTAAACGATCACGGCGCAGAATTGTGCAGTATTTTTGATAAGGAGAAAAACAGGGAAGTTATCTGGCAGGCAGATCCGGCTTTCTGGAAACGCCATGCGCCGGTTCTTTTCCCAAATGTGGGACGCCATTATCTGGATCATTTCCGGACTCTCGGCAGAGAATTTCCTTCCAAACAGCACGGCTTTGCCCGGGACAGTGAGTTTGTCTGTACCTGCAGAACCGAGGATTCCATCACCCATGTGCTGAAATCTTCTCCGGAAACTCTCGAAAAATACCCTTATGAGTTCCAGTTGGAGATTACACATACCTTGAAGGGCCGTACTGTAACTGTTTCCTGGAAGGTGACCAATCCGGGCGAAGAAACCATGTATTTCACCATCGGCGGCCATCCTGCTTTCAACGTTCCGGCTGACGGACAGGGCAGACAGAGCGAGTATCTTCTTTCTTTTGAGGGAAAGGATTCTCTGACTTATTATCTGGTCGATCTCAATCACGGCACAGCCAGACCGGATGAACCTCATACCCTTTCTCTTACAGACGGCTGCCGCAGAATTGACGAGCATATGTTTGATAAGGACGCTCTTGTGGTCGACGGGCAGATTGAAAAGGCTTCTATTCTTTTCCCTGACGGTACACCATATGTTTCTCTTTCCTGTAAGGGCTTTCCGAACTTCGGAATCTGGTCTGTTCCGGGTGCGCCTTTCGTTTGTCTGGAGCCTTGGATGGGACGGTGTGACGACTGCGGATTTGAGGGAACTCTGGCCGAGAAAGAGAATATTAATGTGCTGAAAAGCAAAGAAGAGTTTCACAAAGAATATTTTATCTTAGTCGGAGAAGACTCCCACTTCTAAAGTGGTGAGTTATAACAAATTAGTCTCCGTGGGAGTGCAATCTCCGACTGAGATAAACGCCTCCGGCGAAGATTGCAGAAATGCGCAGAAGAAAATGTTGCTTTGCAACGCGCATTTCGCAGCAAGAACGCTGAAGCGTTCTTGATCGAGGTCTGCTGAGACGGCCCTCGTATTTACTTTTAACAATAGCCCCCTTGCGCGGAAGGGGCAGCTTAGAACTTACTATTTTTTATTTCAGGAGGACTTTCATGACTAGAGAACAATTTCAGACACTGACACAGAAGATTCTTCTCCTTGACGGAGCAACAGGTTCTAATCTTATGGCTGCGGGTATGCCGCGGGGGATTTGCACTGAGAAATGGATTCTGGAGAACAGGGATATTTTTCTTAACCTTCAGCGCGCTTATGTTCGTGCGGGCAGCCGCGCTGTTTACGCCCCTACTTTCGGCGGCAATCGTTTCAATCTCCGCCTTCACAATCTTGAAGGACAGATCCGGGAACTGAATCATTCTCTTGTCTCCCTTTCCAGAGAGGCTGTGGGGGCGGATATTCTGGTGGCAGGCGATATTACAACAACCGGAAAAATGATGGCGCCTGCCGGAGATTTGACTTATGAGGATGCATTTGAGGTTTACTGCGAGCAGATTCAGCTTCTGGAAGAGGCCGGTGTGGATTTTATTGCAGCAGAAACTATGATTAATATCGAGGAAACTCTGGCTGCTCTTGACGCTGCCGGTTCCGTCTGCTCTCTTCCTGTTCTTTGCACCATGACAGTGGAGGCTGACGGAAGTATTTTCAGCGGCGGAAATGCGGTGGAAGCTGCCGTTGCTCTGGAAAGCGCTGGAGCCGCTGCCGTCGGCATCAACTGTTCCGTCGGCCCGGATCAGCTTGTTTCCGTCATTCGCAACATCAAAGAAAGTGTGTCTATTCCGGTTGTCGCCAAGCCCAATGCAGGTATGCCTCTTATTGATGAGTATGGCAATGCGCAGTACAGTATGTCTGCCAAAGAATTTGCGAAGCATATGAAGGTTCTGGTGGAGAACGGCGCCTCTGTTATAGGCGGCTGCTGCGGGACAACGCCGGAGTATATTGAGGAGACTGCGAAGCTATTGGCACTTTAATCATTTCTCATATTATCTAAAAGTGCCATCACTGTACATTATTTCAAAATGTAGTACAGAGATGGCACTTATTCTTTATTTATTTTCTTCATTAATCATTGCAGCAATATTCATAGCCGGCAACACAACAGGCTCCATTCCCGGCTGGGTTGTTACTATGGAAATATAGCTCCTTATATACGGAAACATGATCGCTATCATATTTTTCTTTAAAATATCCACATTTTGCTGTTGCGTAACAAAAATCGCTCTTCCCTTCACCCTGATAAAAACCTTTTCTTCCTCGTCAGACACTATTGTAACCAGAAACACCTCGAAAACATCTTCTGTAAGTATGCGCATACTGTGTTCAACTTCAACATTCAGTTCTAACTCGCCTAAATCACCATCTTTTTTTCTGAAAGTACTCTCCGTAATTTCCATTTTCTCCAACACAAGAGAGCTTTCATATTTAGCCTTCACTTTCATACATTTCTCCTAACATGCCTCTGCATAATCTTCCAATAAAGAAAACTCACACATCATAGTTTCTGTATTAATTCTATTACCGAAATATTCAAAATATGGTTGATGAAATTCAAAAGCACGGACTACATCTTCATCTGTAATCTCGTGAACATTCAAGCCATTTTTTATTACCGGGGCATCATTTATCTCACTCAGTTCAACATCATATTTTTCGCATAGCAAAAGAAATAAGTCCTTATCAAACATCATATCACCTCTTCCTGCTCATTATATATCAATTTCGTTGATTTGATACACTCTTTTTGGGATACACAAATTTGTCTTTCTTTAAATTTAATTCCAATTATATCCATTATTTTTTGTTGATTTTCTCTTTCAGCGGGACTTCTTTTACACGTATAGCCCGCACAAGTTTTTTGAAACGTTCCTATGATTACGGATATCCCCTTGCGTATCTTATAATAATCGAAAAAAACAGCACGCATCTTCCCGTCATCAAATATTGGCATTTGTCCAGAACACTGCTCCTTTATTTCCTGAAGAGTTTGTAAGGTTTCTGTCATAAAACAATCCAACTGTTTATTATCATCCAAATCCAATACTTCTTTATCTGACGCTTCTATCTCAGCTTCAAAAATTATGCCTCCACAGCTCTTATTTTGCAAAGATATCGTCGATGCCCACCATAATGCTTTTTCATAATCGTCAAAAAAATATACTCCCTGTCCCAGCCAATGATCTGTACGATAACTACATTTGTCAGGATCCAAACCGTTTTTCTCTATATCTTCCCGATGCCTTAAACAGGTTCCATGATATCCTATCTCTTTCATTTTTTCACTCTTATTCCAGATGCTTAAGCCACTATGCAAAATCACATCCTATAAACCAACCACATTTTAATATTTACATTCAAAATATATATTTATCGTAGCATATCCTACTTCAGAATACAACCTTCATCTTTTTTATTTGACTTTTATTGCCTTCTCCGGGCACATTTCCTGACAACAGAAACAGCGGATACATTTCCTGTAGTCGTATACGGGAGGCTTGTCACGACCTTTTTGGAAGTCTACGGCTTTTCCGGGGACAGGGCAGCTTTTGACGCAAATACCGCAGCGGATACAGCGCGCCTCATCAATGTAGGGCTTCTTCTGGAAGAGTTTCAGAGCGCCTGCCATCTTGGTCCAGATATTGTGACGTACTTCTGTCCGGTCAACATTGAAAGAAGGGTTTCCGTACCGGCTTACAGCCTCGGTCATGGATATTTCCCCTTCCGGTGTCAGAAGCTCGATTTCCTCTTCTTTCCATGTGCCAAGTCCCATCTTCTCTCCGTGATAATTGGTAGGCACCATCTCCGGCTTCAAATGCACAAGACGGCAAAATACGCTGTCAAGGGCAACCGGGTCTTTTGAGACAAGCATTACTTTCATAGGAGTGGGATCGCCGGAGCCCGGCCCGTTCCCCTCCATTGCCACGATTCCATCCATGATGTACAGCCTGGGCGCAACATATTTATTGAGATCCACAAGCATCCGCGCAAAGCTGTCTGCACTGGGATACAACGTATGCCCCTTTGCCTTGTGAAGCCCGTAAATAAAGCCATAACTATTCTTCACAGCCCCTGTCACACGTTCCAGAGCATGGGTCTTCATCTTACACAGAGAAATCACACAGTCCGACTCAAGAAGTTCTTTCGGAATCACAAATTCCTTTGCCTGTACTCCCTGCGGATACTTTACAGAGATTCCCTGCGAATAATCAATCGCAGGAATCTCATATTTCTCAAGATAGGTATCCATTCCCGTACCTTTGATGACAGCCTTCGTGGTACCGTGACCGCAGGAATCTGCAAGCACCAGGTTTTGATAGCCTTTTTCCCTGAGAATCCGCGCAAAAGCGCCTACAACTACAGGATGGGTAATAACTGCCTTCTCTACCTCTGCTCTTTTCAAAAGATTAGGTTTCAAAAGAATTTTTTCTTCTTTCTTTATCAGGCTTTCTATCCCGCCGAGAAGCTCCAGCGCTTTTTTCAGCAGCGTATATATATTTTCTTCTTCATACTCCTCACAAGGGAGAAGAATCACTTTACTTTTCATCTTTGTTCTCCTGATATCTTAAATCCGTACATCGGACTGCCTTACGCACCGGAAGAATGCTGGCAGGCACTACAGACAATCCGTCTACACCCATCTGCAGAAATTTTTTCGTCAGATGCGTATCCGCCGCCAGTTCACCGCAGATATAGACGGGACAGCCTTCCTGATGCCCTGCATTCACTACCATCTCAATCATTTTCATCACTGCCGGATGATGGTCATTGTATTTACTGCGAAGAAGCGGATTCTGTCTGTCCATGGCAAGTGTATATTGTGTCAGATCATTTGTTCCGAGGCTCAGGAAATCTACTCTTTTTGCCAGTTCCCGACTGATCATGACAGCAGCGGGCGTCTCCACCATAATTCCCGTCTTTATATCTTTGTAAGGAATTTTTTTCTCTTTCAGCCCCGCTTTCACTTCTTCTATCAGTTTCTCAATTTCATCCATTTCCTCCTCTGAGGAGATCATCGGATACATCATTGCCAGATTTCCGTAAGCGCTTGCACGTAAAATCGCACGAAGCTGCGCTTTAAACATTCTTTTCCGGTCAAGACAAAGGCGGATTCCCCTGTTTCCCATAATCGGATTGGCTTCATCCGGAATATCCAGATATTCTGCCTGCTTATCCGCTCCAAGGTCTGCCGTGCGGATAACTGCCATGTGGTCTCCCATTGTTTCGGCTATTTTGCGGTAAGCAAGGAAAAGTTCGTTTTCTCTTGGGTAATTCTCGCGCCCAAGGTATTGAAATTCACTTCTTAAAAGTCCGATTCCTGCAGCGCTGTAATAAAGAACACTGCTCAAATCATCCATATTTCCGATATTTGCATAAATATTTACTTTTTTGCCGTCACGAGTCACATCCGGCATACTTCGAAGCTCAAGAAGTTCTTCCCTTTCCTTTAAATCTGCCTGTCTGCGAATGTCGTATTCTCTGAGGAGTTCCTCGTCTGGGTCAATGTAAAAAGTACCATTGTAGCCGTCTATGATAGCATACTCCCCTTCCCAGTCCATATCCGCTTCAATTCCCACAAGCATGGGCAGATTCATGCTTTTCGCCATAATGGAGGCGTGAGAAATATCGGAGCCCTGATGGGTAACAATTCCAAGAAGTTTTTCTTTGTCCATTTCCATCAGCTCCGTTGGAAAAATATTTTCCGTGACAAGAATAACAGGTTCATCTCCCAGATCAATTTTCGGAGAAATCCCCCCCAGAGCTCCGATCAGGCGATCTGACAGAAGACGGATTCCCGCAATCCTCTCCTTGATCACTTCTTCCTCCAGATTCCGGAAGGTTGATGTGATTTCATCTTTTGTTGTCATAACCGCATATGCAGCATTGACTTTCTCATTTTGAATAATGCTTTCTATGGCTTTTTTGAAGCTTTTACTGTTCAGGATTTTTTTCTGAGTGAGAAAAACATCGGCTTCCGCCCCTGCGGACGCTGCATACTCTTTATAGCGGGCATCCAGTTCTTCTTCCACTTTCTGACAAGCTTCTCCAAAAATTTCCAGTTCTGTTTTTACATTACTCACTACATACTGACGTATGCGATGTTCATTTCTCTGATAATACAGTATTCTGCCGATGGCGATTCCTGAGAAGGCTATGGAACCTTTATATATTTCCATCTTTTATCCCCCTTGTTATTACAGCCAAATCCTGATTCGGATTTGGCTGTTTGTTTTTTTCTATGTAGTTTTGCTGTCAGATATCAGTCGCAGGCCGCCTTAAATTCTGTCCAGTTTTTGTTATACTGTTCTTCGGCTTCCTGACTTACGTTCTGTACGATTTCGCCTTTGGTCACATCGTCAGGAACTACGAGATTTTCATTTACAAATTCATCGGCTGCTTTATTTGTGCTGTAGTAACCGATGTAGTTGGTGCACTGTGCGGCAATCTCCGGCTGCATCAGATAATCCAGGAAGGAATATGCTGCGTCTTTATTCGGCGCCTGGCTCGGAATAAAAGCTCCCATAATTCCGAATCCAAGACCCTCTTCCGGATATACTACCTTAAGATCAGGATTTTCTGCAAGAGCTGCAGTCACCTGAGAAGTATAAAGAAGGGCCACGCTTGCCTCTCCGTTTAAAAGTGCATTCTGGGTATTATCATCCTGAATCATACGCACATTGGGAGCAAGCTCCTGAAGCTTCTTTCCGGTCTCCTTAATGACATCTACATCCTCTTCATTCATACTCTTTCCGAGAGACAGCTGGGTAATGCCATTGATCACACGGTAATTTCCCACCAGCGCAATACTGTCTTCCAGAGATTCATCCCAGAGATCACTGTATCCCTTGATATCAAGATCAACCTGCTCCGGATCATATACGATGAGAGGGATTCCTGCTCCGTACGGCACTGTATAGGCATCTTCCGGATCGTAGAACTGTCCCTGGTATAAAGGATTGATATTTCCGATATTTTCCAGAGATTCTTTATCCAGCTCCTGGGCAAGACCGTTTGCGATAACGGTTTCCAGAATGTAATCATCTGCGATTACAAAATCATAGTCTCCGCCCTTCGCCATGGAAAGCTTCTCAAACATTGTCTCATCTGTATCAAAATTGGAGTAAATGACCTTAACTCCTGTCTCTTCTTCAAACCCGTCAAGGACTTCCTGAGGGAACATTCCCTGCCAGGTAAAAAGTACCAGTTCCTTGTCGTCTCCCGCGTCCTTGAATCCTGTCAGAACGCTTCCTGCAAGTGCAGCGCACATCAGCACTGCTGCCGCTCTTTTCATCTTCATTGCAAAACTCCTTTCTGCAAAACCATGATGTCGTCAGTTACTTTGCTTTTACCTTTGTCCAGAGCTCCGCAAACAACTGCTTAATCTGCGGTTTCTGGTAGGCAAAGATCTCGCTGTTTGGATTATCCGTTTCCGGTATGTAGGAGCCGACTCCCGCATATTCTCCGTCACGCATTGTCTCAAAAGCGCTCTTTACAGTAGAAGTATACCCTACTTCTTCCGTATTGGAAAGAGCAGATTTCTCACTTATCATAAAATTAATAAATTCATGGGCAAGTTCTGTCTCACTGCAGTCCTTTGTAATGACCATAGCATCGTACCACAGGTTGGTTCCCTCCTCAGGCGTATAGTACGCAAGATTCGGATTTTCGCTGATAATGTAGGACGCGTCTCCGGAATAAACCACTGCCAGAGCCTTGTTTCCGGAAATCATATTGTCGATTACGTCGTCTCCTGCATAAATCGGCTCCATGCTGTCTCTTTGATGGATCAGCCACTGGTACGCTTCCTCGATTTCCTTCTCGCTGGTAGTATTCATGGAATAACCCAGAGCCTTCAAGGCAATCATAAAGGAATCTCTCTCGGAATCGTACATATAAAGATTTCCCTTATATTTCGGATTTGCCAGAAGATTCCAGCCATCCTTTAAGTCAGCCTCGTCAACCACTGTGGTATCGTACAGGATTCCCACTGTTCCGTAGAAATACGGACAGGAATAGCGATTTCCCGGGTCATAGCTTCTGTTGACTACCTCATCCTTAAGATTCTTTTTATTCGGAATGAGATCCCAGTCAAGATGCTGAAGATATTCTTCCTTGATCAGACGTTCGATCATATAGTCGGAAGGAACCAGGACATCATAAGTTTCACCACTGGAAAGCTTGGTGTACATCATCTCATTGGATTCAAATGTCTCATATACCACTGTACAGTCATATTCTTTTTCAAATTCCTCCAACAGGTCGGCATCAATATACTCTCCCGCATTGTAAACCTTCAACATATGTTTTCCCTGTGCCACATAGCCCCACTTCACAAGTCCCACAGCTACTGCAGCCACCAGAACCAGGGAGAGGATTTTTCTTGTTTTCCTGTTGATTCTGCCTGTTGTAAACTTCTTAAACACAGGCATAAGATTGGACAGGGCAAGTACCAGTATAATGACAACTATTACAATGGTTGACAATGCATTGATGGTCGGATTGATTCTCTTCGTCATGTTATAAACAACAATGGAGATATTTTTCACACCATTTCCTGACACGAAGTAAGAAATAACGAAATCGTCAAAGGACATGGTGAAGGCAAGAAGTGCGCCTGCAAAAATACCCTCTTTGATCATCGGCACAATAACTTTGGTCAGCGCCTGATACGGTGTCGCACCAAGGTCCATGGCCGCATTTGCCATATTCGGGTCAAGTCCTCTTACTTTCGGGTATACGCTTGTGATCACATAAGGCGTACAAAAAGCAATATGCGCCAGAAGCATTGTCATATATCCTTTTCTGAAGCCCAGTGAGGAAAACAGCAGCATCAGACCGATGGCTGTCACAATCTCCGGATTCAGAATCGGAATGTTGTTTATATTTAAAAGCAGCTCCTTTACCACTTTCTTTGACTTGGAAAGACCGATAGCTGTTATGGTTCCAAGCACTGTGGAAATCACCGTTGCAAGGATGGCAACTGTAACGGATACGTAAACTGCTTTGCTTACCTCTACATTCTTTAACAGCTCGCCGTACCAGCGAAGAGAAAAGCCTGTAAATCTGGTCAGAGATTTCGATGAGTTGAAAGAAAAAATCATCGTTACCAGAATCGGCAGGTAAAAAAATGCAAGGCAAAGCAATACATAAAATCTTGAAAAAATACTCTTTTTACTTTTCATCTTCCCCCTGCTCCTTATTCATCTTTGTCCATTTTTTTCATAAAGCTCATAAAAATCAGAATGAGCACTGCCAGTATCAGGGAAATGGCACTTCCGAAGTTCCAGTCTCCCACAGAGATAAACTGAGATTCAATCAGGTTACCGATAAGCATATACTGTCCGCCGCCGAGAAGCTTCGGAATAACAAACGTAGAAATGGAAAGGAGGAATACCATCATAATTCCATTGAGGACACCCGGAATAGAAAGCTTCCAGATAACTCTCGTAAAGGTCTGGAGCTTATTTGCCCCCAGATCATAAGCCGCCTCAATATAAGATTTATCCATCTTGCTTAAGGAAGTATGGATAGGAATGATCATAAACGGCATAAAGTTACACACCAGGCCCACGATTACGGAAAAATCCGTATACATCATGGAAACCGGGGAAATCCCCACTATACCCAGAAGGTAATTGATGATTCCGTTGTCTGATAAAAGGTTCATCCACGCATAGGTACGGAGCAGCATATTGATCCACATGGGAATCGTCACAAGAAGAATCAGGAGGCTCTGTACCTTCTCTGAAAATTTGGAGATAATGAAAGCAAGAGGATAACCTGCAACAAGACAGATCACCGTTGTGATGATACCCAGTTTAAAGGATTTCAAGATAACGCTTAAGTAGGTTGTCTCCAGGAATTTCGCAAAGTTTTTCCAGGTAAAGGCAAGAGTCAGTACCTCATTTCCTTCTTCTGTAAAAGCGTAAAGTGCAATCAAGATCAGCGGGATAACGATGATCACAAACGCCCATACAAGGTAAGGTTTGATCAGATGCTTGAATTGTTTCATCAGTAAGCTCCCATCCTGCACATAACATGGATGTCTTCCGGCCCGAATTTCAGTCCCACATTCCGTCCGACTTCCGCATAATCTGTTGTGTGTACCATATAGGTACGAAGCTCTGTTTCCACCAGAATCTCATAATGAACCCCTTTAAAGGTGATGTTTTTTACAACGCCTTTAATCTGTGCCTGATCCGGATCCACAATATCCAGATCCTCCGGTCTTAATACAACCTCAATTTCTTCCATGTCCTCGAATCCCTTGTCTACACATTCGAAGCGGAATCCGTCAAATTCCACAAGGTAATCTCTGACCATCACGCCACCAATAATATTGGATTCTCCGATAAATTCTGCAACAAAACGGTTTTCCGGCTCATTGTAAATATCGGTCGGGCTTCCAATCTGCTGAATCTCACCGTTGTTCATGACAACGACAGTATCTGACATGGAAAGCGCCTCCTCCTGGTCGTGTGTGACATAGATAAAGGTGATTCCGACTTCCTGCTGGATTTTTTTCAGTTCCACCTGCATCTGTTTACGGATTTTTGCATCCAGCGCACCTAACGGTTCGTCAAGGAGAAGCACCTTCGGCTCATTGACAAGGGCGCGGGCAATGGCAACTCGCTGCTGCTGACCACCTGAAAGAAGAGTGACATCTCTCTTTTCAAATCCTTCCAGACCTACCATTTTCAGCATGCGTTCTACTTTCTGAGCCACAACAGTCTTGTCTACTTTTTTCAGATTCAGCCCGAAGCCAATGTTTTCCGCTACATTAAGATGAGGAAAAAGTGCATATTTCTGGAACACGGTGTTTACCTCTCTTTTATAAGGAGGCAGTTTGGAAATCTCAATTCCGTTAAAAAGCACCTCTCCGCCGCTCGGCTCTTCAAAGCCTGCGATGATACGCAGCGTGGTTGTTTTTCCACAGCCGCTTGGTCCCAGCAGTGTAAGGAATTCTTTTTCATATATATCAAGATTGATTCCTCTGAGAACCTGCTGGTCGTCAAAGTTCTTTGTCAGATTCTTAATTTCAATTAATTTATTCATCGTCTGTTCCTTTCCCTTTTATCTCCTTGTTTTATTCTCTATTTGTTTTTCCGCCGGGCAAAAATGCTCCGAAGCAGTAAAACCAACAGGGTCACAGCCAGCATAATCGTGCAGAGCGCATTGATTTCCGGCGTAACGCCTGTTTTTAACTGTGTATATACCTTAATCGGAAGTGTGGAAATTCTCGGTCCGTTTACAAAGATACTGATTACCACATCGTCCATAGACATGGCAAAAGCAAGCAGGGAGCCTGAAATCACCGCAGGCATGATCAGAGGCAGCGTCACATCGAGAAATGCCCGGAAAGCACCTGCTCCCAGGTCTCTGGCTGCCTCTTCAAGAGACGGGTCCATTCCAACCAGCCGCGCTTTGACTTCCATCAGGATATACGGCACGCAAAACACCGTATGTCCGATAAGCAGGGTCAGCATTCCGAACGGCAGTCCCAGCATGTAAAAAAATGCCATAAGCACCATACCCAGTATAATTTCCGGTATCATCAAAGGAAGTATGGAAATATATTCCAGGGCTCCCTTTGTTTTCCAGTGGATTCTGGAAAGTCCCACTGCGCCGAAGGTTCCGATTACTGCGCTTATCCCGCAGCTTAAAACTCCCAGCACAAGGCTGTTTCTTAAAGCCTCCAGCATATCGCTGTCTGCAAAAAGCTGCCGGTACCATTTCAGGGAAAATCCCGTAAATGATACAGGAAGCTTCGACTCATTAAAAGAGAATACAATTACCACAGCAATGGGAATGTACATCAGGAGAAAGATAACTCCCATATAAAACGCCGCAAATTTAGAATTCTTTTTCATCCGATTCCCTCCAGTTCCTTTGCATTTGTCAGTTTCCGGTATACCATGATAAGAATCGTTGTCAGCACCATCATCACAACTGCCAGCGCCGCCGCAAATGGCCAGTTGCTTCCGCGGGTCATCTGCTCCTGAATCAGACTTCCCACAAGTACGATTTTATTTCCTCCCAGAATATCCGCAATGAAGAAAAGTCCCATAGACGGAATAAAGGTCAGGATAATTCCGGAAAGCAGCCCCGGAAATGTCAGCTTCAGTGTCACAGTCAGAAATGCCTGTATCTTTCCTGCACCCAGATCTCTTGCCGCCTCCACCAGCGACCAGTCCAGCTTCTCTGCGCTGGAGTAGACCGACATAATCATAAACGGAAGAAGTACATATACCATACCGATGACAATGGCGGGATAGCTGTACAAAAGTGACAACGGCTTCTCAATAATCCCAAGCTTCAGCAAGATAAAATTCAGCACTCCTTTTTTCTGAAGAATGATAATCCATCCGTATAAACGAATCAGCGAATTCACCCAGAATGGAATGTTCAGGAAAATCTGCGCCCTGTGTTTTTTGGAATCCGGCATTTTTGCCATAAAATACCCAAAGGGATATCCGATCAGTGCGATCAGCACCGTACTGGTAAACGCAAGCTTCATGGACTGCACAAAGGTATTGAGATATACCGGTTCCAGTATTTTTCTGTAATTGTCAAGAGTAAACGTCCATTCCACCCCGTAGCCGGGCGCTGCCTTGGCGAAACTCAGGGCAACCATGTAAATCAACGGACATGCCACAAATACAATGGTGAAGAGATATAAGGGCAGTATCATCCATACAGGCCCCTTTTTCCCCCGGCTCACGGCTTGTCCTCCACTGTGCCGGATACTTCTCTGTCCACCAGCACCGCATCTTCGGCATTAAATCTCCAGCATACTTTTTGCCCTTCCGTCACCGAAGCATCAATTCCATAACGGCTTGCCACAATCACAGACCCGTCCGGCAGACGAAGAAGAAGACGAAGCTGTCCACCGGCAAAGGTTTTTTCCGTAACAACTGCTTCAAGACCACATCCGCAGTCCTCATCAAGCTGAATCTTCTCACTGCGGATGGCAAGGGTTACATTTTCTCCCTCTTTCAGCTCTGCGCCATTCCTCTCCACAAGCGCTTTTCCTCCTGCAAGCTCTACAAGCGCCCTGTTTTCGATGATACGCTCTACTCTTCCGTGCAGAATGTTCGCATTTCCAACAAAAGTTGCCACATAGCTTGTTTTCGGATGATTATAAATCTCATCCGGTGTCCCCACCTGTTCGAAACGCCCTTCCTTCATCACCACGATTCTGTCGGACATATTGATTGCCTCTTCCTGGTCATGGGTAATATAAAGGAAGGTGATACCCAGTTTTTTCTGAAGATTTTTCAGTTCAAACTGCATAGTTCGGCGAAGCTGAAGATCAAGAGCTCCAAGCGGCTCGTCCAGAAGGAGAACCTTCGGATTGTTGATCAATGCTCTGGCAATGGCGACTCTTTGCTTCTGTCCGCCTGAAAGCTCGGATGGCTTTCTTTTTTCGTAGCCTTCCAGCTGCACCAGTTCCAACATTTCTTTTACTTTTTTTCTGATTTCGACTTTCGGCGTTTTTTTCAGCTTCAGTCCGTATCCGATATTTTCTTCTACATTCATATGAGGAAAAAGGGCATAATTCTGAAATACCGTATTTACATCTCTCAGATTCGGCTCCAGCTTTGTTACGTCTTTGCCATCCAGGAAAACGCTTCCCTCGTCCGGTGTTTCAAGACCTGCAATGATTCGAAGTGTCGTGGTCTTGCCACAGCCCGATGCTCCCAGAAAGGTGATAAATTCCCCTTCTGCAATAGACAGACTGATGCCCTTTAAGACTCCCTCATCCTGTGTAAAACTCTTTTTTATATTTTTTAATTCCAGTGATGTCTTCATATTTTTTTACCTCCGGAAATTTTTTCTCCATAACCCGAAAATTCGATTCCTTCTTTTTGCAGAGCCGGACGCTTGTCCGCATCTATGTATTCTTCCGCCGGAACAGCAAAAAAAGATACGGACCCAGACAGAGAAGCTTTCACTTCTTCATCGGCCAGTGCCAATGATGCGCCAATCATGGCTGCAATCTGTGCGTGGTGTCCGCATGCATGTGGTGTGTGGCTATGGGAATCAGCCATCTCATCATCTCCTTGTCAAAAGAACCGCCATTCCCGGAGGAATGACGGTTCCACAATATCCACCTAAGCTGAAAATGGGACTTGAACCCACGACCCCTTCATTACGAGTGAAGTGCTCTACCGACTGAGCTATTTCAGCTTGTGTTACACACAAGGGATATTATACATTATTTTGAAAAAAAATCAAGCAATTTTTTATTTTTCTTTCTTTTTTACCGCCTTCTTCTCCTCTGCCGGTGTGCAGCTGAAAATCACTGCGCCAAATGCCGGGAGACGGAATGTGAGGGAGTTTTCTCTCTCATCGCACTCTTCTTTTCTGGAGGTTTTCATTCGCGGATTCTTTACGCCTGCACCGCCGTATTTCTTATCGTCACTGTTGAAGATTTCTTTATATTTGCCATAGAACGGAACGCCTGACCGATAGGCCTCATAAACTTTATCCGAGAAATTGCACACTGCAAGAAGCGTTTCTCCTGTTTCGGTGTCTTTTCTCAGGAAAGAAATCACGTTTTCTTCATATTTCATAAGCTGTATCCACTCGAAGCCATCATATTTATCATCGCTTGTATAAAGAGCCTGATTCGCCTTATAAAGCTCATTCAGGTCGTGAATACATGCCTTTAATCCTTCCGGCATTCCCGGTTCCGGAGCCATCATCTTACATCCCGGATGAAGCATCATATAAGTATAAGCCTCTCTTATCTGAGCAAATTTCTGCGCCTCATCTCCCGGTATCCTGTCCATAAACTCTTCAAAAGATGTTCCCACATCTCTGCGCCCAAGAGTCAGTACAAAACGCTCGCAGTAAGCATAAAGCATGGACAGCGTCAGCCTGTCATGACTGTTCTTTCTCTCCTGCGGCGTTTCTCCGAGATAATCCAGAAAATCTTTTGTCCAACCGCCGCTCCATTTGTAATCGAAACCAATGTGGTCATCCTCCACAGAGCCTGTAAGCTCCGGCCACAGACCATCTTCCTGTGCAATCAGTATTACACCCGGATTTCTCTTTTTCACAATGGAGTTTAAGTGCTTCAGAAATTCTACTGCATGAAGGTTCTCATTTGTACCGTAAAGATTCGGCATCCACTCGCCCGGATTCCTGCCATAATCAAGATACAGCATCGCATCTACATCATCCATACGCAGACCGTCCGCATGGTAAACCTCCAGCCAATAGCAGGCATTGGAAATCAGGAAATCTTTCACCATCGGGCTTGCGTAATTGTACAGAAGCGTTCCCCAGAACGGATGTACTTTACCGGATTCATTCGGCTGCTCATAAAGAGGAGTACCGTCAAATCTTTCAAGTCCGCCTTCATATCTCGGAAACTGTGCAGGTGTCCAGTCAAGAATCACACCGATTCCCGCCTGATGAAGTGTATCCACAAGCGCACGGAAATCCTCCGGTTCGCCGAATCTGGAGGTTACCGCAAAATAAGCAGAGGTTGAATATCCGTTTGTTTCCTCTTCCAGATATTCCATAACAGGAAGAAATTCTACATGGGTGTACCCGGTCTCTGTGAGAAAATCCACAAGTTCTTCCGCAGAAGACCACTGTCCGAGGCTTGTCTCATAAATGGAAACCGGCTGCTTTTTGTCTGCAAATCTGCATCTGCTGCTCATCCAGTCTTCGTCATTCCACCGGAAGCTGTCCACGTCCGCCACCACAGAAGCCGTACACGGAGGTTGCTGCGCCTGCGCCGCATAAGGGTCTGCTTTCAGGAGGATTCCCCCGTCTTTTGTCTTTATTTCATATTTGTAAATATCGCCTGCGCCCACACCCGGCACAAAGAGCTCATAGATTCCCGACATCGGCATTCTGTGCATCATCAGCGTGCGTCCGTCCCAGTTGTTGAAATCGCCCACGACACTGACACGTACCGCATTTGGCGCCCATACTGCAAAATAAGTACCTTTCACCCCATTGATTTCCATAGGATGAGCTCCCATTTTTTCGTATGCTTCATAATACACACCTGCGCAGAAAGCCTTCTCCTCATCTTCGGTTATCTGCCCCGGAAATGCATACGGATCATAGAATTCCTTTGTTTCTCCGTTCTTTGTCACTCTGAATTTATATTCCGGAATTTTCCGTCTCGGCAAAAGTACCGCATAATAGCCTGCTTCATCCTCAAGTTCGCAGACATATGTTTTTCCACCTGTTACAACCGAAACTGCTTCCGCATCCGGAAAAAATCCCTGCACGATCACGCCCTCCTGTGTCAGAGAAGGTCCCATTACATCTCTCGGCGCGCTCTCCTCACAATATACAACGTCCTCGATCCTGGGCCAGTTCATAAGATTATATAATTTCTCGTCCATGCTCTTTTCCTCCTGTCTGAACAGTGTTATCCTCCACACCGCTCATGCGCTGTGAATAATATCAAAATCGCCTTATTTTTTTCTATTTTACCATTTTTATTTTTAAAAATAAAGAAATTACCACAAAAAATAGAAAAAATACAAAAAAATGTATTTGACAAATACTCTTTACTAAGATAAAGTGGAATTATAATTAGGCTTATTGTGAGTCTGAAAAAACGAAATCAGGAGGACTTGAAACTATGGGAAATAAATCCTATGACGTAACTGCCTTAGGGGAATTACTGATCGACTTTACAGAAAACGGAATGAGCGCACAGGGAAATCCGATTATGGAAGCCAATCCGGGCGGAGCACCCTGCAACGTTCTTGCCATGCTCGAAAAACTCGGTAAAAAAACCGCCTTCATTGGAAAAGTCGGTAAAGATATGTTCGGTGAACAGTTAAAAAACGCTGTAGAGGAAGTGGGAATCGATACCCGCAACCTGATTATGGACGACGAAGTACATACTACACTTGCATTTGTACATACTTATCCGGATGGAGACAGAGATTTTTCCTTTTATCGTAATCCGGGCGCTGATATGATGCTTACAAAAGAAGAGATTCAGGAAGACCTGATCCGCGATTCCCGCATTTTCCATTTCGGAACTCTCTCTTCCACTCACGAGGGTGTCAGAGAGGCGACACGCCATGCTATCGAAGTGGCAAAGGAAGCCGGATGTATCGTAAGCTTTGACCCGAACCTTCGCCCTCCTCTGTGGAAGTCTCTGGACGATGCACGTAAAGAAATCGAATATGGCCTCACCAAATGTGACATCCTGAAAATTTCCGACAACGAAGTAGAATTCCTGTTCGGAACCACCGATTACGATAAAGGTGCTGCCATTATCCGCGAAAAATATAACATCCCTCTTGTCCTTATCACTATGGGCAAAGAAGGAAGCCGCGCGTACTATAAAGATCTGCGCGTAGAATCTGCTCCATTCCTTCAGGAAAACACCATCGAGACTACAGGCGCAGGCGATACTTTCTGTGCAAGCTCCTTAAATTATGTGCTGGAACACGGTCTTGATAATCTGACAGAGGAGAATCTGTACGAGCTTTTAACCTTCGCCAATGCAGCGGCTTCCCTGATCACTACACGCAAGGGAGCTCTGCGCGTCATGTCTACCCGTGAGGAAGTAGAGGAATTCAAGGCTTCCCGCGGAAGATAACTCTGACTGTTCTCTTTTTTACAGAATTTTTTTGCAAAGAAAACTCCTGCCGGAATTTCGAGTCCGGCAGGAGTTTTTATATATGAAGATTCCTTTTTTATTTTATTACACGCACTTTCGCTACCCCTTCAATGGCTTTCAGCGCTTCCAGCGCTTCTTTGGATGCCGTACTTTCCAGATCAAGCAGCGTATAGGCATACTCACCTTTACTCTTATTGGTCATGTCGGCGATATTTACCCCTTCTGAACCGAGGACATTTGTCAGCTGACTGATCATGTTCGGGATATTTCTGTGCGTAATGGCAATACGCCCCACTGCCACACAGGTACCCATATCACAGTTTGGGAAGTTTACAGAGTTTTTGATGTTTCCGTTTTCCAGGAAATCTTTCAGTTCTTTCACCGCCATCACTGCACAGTTTTCCTCCGATTCCTCAGTGGATGCGCCCAGATGCGGCGTTACCAGAATTCCCTCTCTTCCTGCTACGGTATGATTTGCAAAATCTGTTACATATTTCTTTACTTTTCCGCTTTCCAGAGCTTCAATCAATGCGTTTTCATCCACCAACAGGTCACGGGCAAAGTTCAGAAGAACCACTCCGTCTTTCATTTTGCGAAAAGCTTCCGCATTAATCATTTCTTTTGTACTGTCCAGGAGAGGAACATGGATTGTGATATAATCGCACTGCGTATAAATTTCATCCAGGCTCTTGCTGTGTTTGATAGTACGGGAAAGATTCCATGCTGCATCAATGGAGATATACGGATCATATCCATAAACATCCATGCCAAGACCGGACGCCGCATTGGCAACCATGGCTCCGATAGCGCCAAGGCCGATGATACCCAGCTTTTTCCCCATAATCTCACAGCCTGCAAACTGCTTCTTCTGCTTCTCTGCAAGCTTGTCGATATCCTCACGGTCTTTCTCTTTTTCTACCCACTCAATGCCCCCGACGATATCTCGGGAAGCAAGAAGCATACCTGCAAGAACCAGCTCTTTTACGCCGTTAGCATTTGCTCCCGGCGTATTGAAGACCACGATTCCCTTCTCTGCATATTCTTTAACCGGAATATTGTTGACTCCCGCGCCTGCACGCGCTACGGCAACTACACTTTCCGGAATCTCCATATCGTGCATCTTCGCACTTCTGACAAGAATTGCATCTGCTCCGTCAGAAGCTTCTGTTTTTCTATATTCTTCTCCAAAAAGGTTCAGACCTTTTTCTGCTATAGGGTTGAGGCAGTGATACTGATACATTACACATTTTCCTCCTCGAATTTTTTCATGAATGCTACAAGAGCTTCCACACCAGCTTTCGGCATTGCGTTGTAGATACTTGCGCGCATACCGCCCACACTTCTGTGGCCTTTCAGATTCACAAGTCCTGCCTGCGCCGCTTCTTTTACGAATTTCGCATCCATTTCCTTATCTCCTGTCACAAAAGGCACATTCATAAGAGAACGGTCTTTCGGAACAACAGTCCCTTTGAAAAGGCGGCTCCGGTCAAGGAAGTCATAAAGGATTTTCGCTTTTTCTTCGTTGCGTTTCTTCATCTCCTCAAGGCCGCCCATTGATTTCAGCCATTTGAACACCTTACCGCACACATAAATGCAATAGGCGTTTGGAGTATTGTAGAGAGAACCTGCATCTGCATGCGTCTTATAAGTCAGCATGGTCGGTGTTCCCGGAAGCACATCTTCTGTGATCAGATCTTCCCGGACAATGGCAATAACCATACCTGCAGGTCCGATATTTTTCTGCACACCACCGTAGATGATCGCATATTTGCTCACATCCACCGGTTCGGACAGGAAACAGGAAGAAACGTCAGCTACCAGATCTTTCCCCTTTGTATTCGGGAGTTCTTTAAACTTCGTTCCGTAAATGGTATTGTTTTCACAAATGTAAACATAATCGGCATCAGGGCTGATCGGAAGATCGCTGCAGTCCGGAATATAGGAGAACGTCTTATCCTCAGAGGATGCAATCTTGTTTGCTTTTCCGTATTTCTGAGCTTCCTGATATGCCTTCTTTGCCCACTGTCCTGTGACAATGTAATCCGCCACTCTGTTCTTCATAAGATTCATTGGAATCATGGCAAACTGCTGGGAAGCGCCGCCCTGAAGGAATAACACTTTATAATTATCCGGAATGTTCATCAGATCCCGCAGATCCTGTTCTGCTTCGTCGATAATCTGCTGGAAAGCCGCACTTCTGTGGCTCATTTCCATCACAGACATTCCTGTACCATTGTAATCCATCATTTCCGCTGCAACTTCCTGTAATACACACTCAGGAAGAACTGCAGGTCCTGCAGAAAAATTATATACTCTACTCATCTTTCTTCATATCCTCCTCATCAAATACGTCGTCGATGTTTGCTCCCGCCGGTACCATCGGGAATACGCTTAAATCACGGTCAATCCAACAGTCAAGAACTACTGTGCCCTGTGTTTCCAGCGCTTCCTTCAACGCAGGTTCGACTTCTTCCATTTTCGTTACGCGGATTGCTTTTGCCCCCATCGCCTCAGATACTTTCACAAAATCTACTGCATCATCCAGAATTGTATGAGAATATCTGTGGTCGTAGAACAGAGACTGCCACTGACGAACCATTCCGAGCACATGATTATTGAGGATAATCTGAATCACCTGTTTGCCTGTGCGGACTGCCGTAGCAATCTCATTCATATTCATACGGAAGCATCCGTCACCTGCAATGTTTACAACTGTTTTTTCCGGTCTTCCCATCTTTGCGCCAATGGCTGCCCCAAGGCCGTATCCCATAGTTCCCAGACCGCCTGAGGTAAGAAGGGTTCTCGGTTCTTTATATTTATAATATTGTGCAGCCCACATCTGGTGCTGGCCTACATCTGTGGTAATAATCGCGTCTCCGCCGGTCATCTCATAAAGCTTCTGAATAATGTACGGACCTGTAAGCTGTGTATGGTCGTATCGTAATGGATACTTTGCCTTCATATCCTGAATTTTTGCTGTCCATTCCGGATTGTCCTTAGCCGGAATTTCCTCCAGAAGGCGACTAAGAACTTCCTTCACATCCCCTACAACAGACACATCTACGATAATATTTTTATTGATTTCCGCTGCATCTACATCAATCTGAAGAATCTTGGCATTTTTTGCAAATGTCTTTGCATTTCCTGTTACACGATCGCTGAATCTTGCTCCCAAAACAATGAGGAGGTCACACTGGGAAACTCCCAGATTAGACGTCTTCGTACCATGCATGCCCAGCATGCCTGTATACAGCGGATCTTCACCGGAAAAGGCGCCTTTACCCATAAGGCTGTCGCATACAGGAGCCTGAATTCTGTGCGCAAGCTCTGTGATTTCATCCTGCGCACCGGAAATCACGGCTCCGCCGCCGTTGAAGATAAACGGACGCTCTGCGTTCTTGATCAGCTCAATAGCTGCTGCCAGATCCTCATCTCTCATTTCGCTGATTTCTCTTGTCACCGTAGCCGGACGACGCGGTTTATAATCATAAAGCGCTCCTGTCACATCCTTGGTAACATCCACAAGAACAGGTCCCGGACGGCCGCTCTTTGCAATATAGAAGGCTTTACGGATTGTGTCTGCAAGCCTGGTAATATCTTTTACAATATAACTGTGTTTGGTAATCGGCATTACAATACCTGCAATATCAACCTCCTGGAAGGAATCTTTTCCGAGAAGGGGCATTCCTACATTGGCTGTGATGGCCACTACCGGAACCGAATCCATAAAGGCAGTCGCAATACCTGTAACCAGATTTGTAGCTCCGGGACCGCTTGTTGCCAGACATACGCCCACCTTGCCGGTTGCTCTGGAATATCCGTCTGCCGCATGGGCTGCACCCTGCTCATGGGATGTAAGGATATGGGTAATATCATCCCTGTATTTATAAAGGGCATCGTAAACATTCAGGATAGCTCCTCCCGGATAACCAAATACGGTGTCAACACCCTGCTCTTTTAAACATTCAACAATGATTTCCGCTCCTGTAAGCTGCATATATTTTCCTCCTTACTCCGCTTTTGGTACTTCTAAAATTGCTCCTCTGTTTCCTGATGTTACCATAGCTGCATATCTTGCAAGATAGCCTGTGGTAACTTTTGGCTGGCGAGGTTGCCATTTTTCTTTTCTCGCCTGCATTTCTTCGTCTGAAACTCTGATTTCAAGCTTCAGCTCCGGAATATTAATGCTGATAATATCTCCCTCTTCTACCAGAGCGATCGGACCGCCCACTGCCGCTTCCGGAGAAACGTGTCCGATAGATGCTCCTCTGGATGCGCCGCTGAAGCGTCCGTCTGTGATAAGAGCTACCGATGAACCAAGACCCATTCCCGCAATCGCAGACGTCGGATTGAGCATCTCTCTCATGCCCGGACCGCCTTTCGGTCCCTCATAGCGGATGACTACCACATCTCCTGCTACAATTTTTCCGCCCTTGATAGCTGCAATAGCATCTTCTTCACAGTCAAAAACTCTTGCCGGTCCTTCATGGACCATCATTTCCTCTACTACGGCAGAACGTTTTACAACACCTCCGTCAGGAGCAAGATTTCCTTTAAGAACTGCAAGTCCGCCTGTTTTACTGTATGGATTTTCAACCGGACGGATTACTTCCGGATTCAGGTTGATACAGTTTTCAATGTTTTCTCCCACTGTCTTTCCGGTTGCTGTGATACAGTCTGTGTGGAGAAGTCCCAGTTTATTTAATTCATTCATGACCGCGTATACGCCGCCTGCCTCATTGAGATCTTCCATGTAAGTCGGACCTGCCGGGGCCAGATGACAGAGATTCGGGGTCTTTTCGCTGATTTCATTTGCAAAGCTGATATCGAAATCCATGCCGATTTCATGGGCAATCGCCGGAAGATGCAGCATACTGTTCGTAGAACAGCCAAGTGCCATATCCACAGTAAGAGCATTGAGAATCGCATCCTCTGTCATGATGTCTCTCGGACGGATATTTCTTCTGTAAAGTTCCATCACCTGCATACCCGCATGTTTCGCAAGGCGGATTCGCTCAGAATATACAGCCGGGATTGTTCCGTTTCCCTGAAGTCCCATTCCCAGAGCTTCCGTCAGGCAGTTCATGGAGTTAGCTGTGTACATGCCTGAACAGGAACCGCAGGTAGGACACACCTTATTTTCGTATTCTGTAAGCCCTTCTTCTGTGAGATTGCCAGCCGCATAAGCGCCGACTGCCTCAAACATACTGGAAAGACTTGTTTTATGTCCGTTGATATGACCTGCCATCATCGGACCGCCGCTTACAAAAATCGTCGGTACATTGATTCTGGCTGCCGCCATCAGAAGTCCCGGCACGTTCTTATCACAGTTTGGAACCATAACAAGGGCGTCAAACTGATGTGCCAAAGCCATAGCTTCTGTAGAATCTGCAATCAGATCTCTTGTTACCAGAGAATATTTCATTCCCAGATGTCCCATCGCAATACCGTCACAGACAGCAATCGCCGGAAAGACAACCGGCGTACCGCCTGCCATGGCAACTCCCTGCTTCACAGCTGCCACAATTTTATCCAGGTTCATATGTCCCGGTACAATTTCATTGTATGAACTGACAATACCGACCAGCGGTCTTTCCATTTCCTCTTTTGTCATTCCCAGCGCATTAAACAGGGAACGATGCGGAGCCTGCTGTGCTCCTTTTTTTACTGCATCACTTCTCATAGTGCTTCTCTCCTTTATTCTCTTCAGATTGCTGCTGCAATCAAATCTCCCATTTCCTTTGTTCCCACTAAGGTACAGCCTTCCGACATAATATCTCCGGTCCTGTAGCCTTCTGTGAGCACTTTCTGCACAGCTGCTTCGACAGCATCCGCTTCCTCATCCATATCGAGAGAGAATCGAAGCATCATAGCCGCAGAAAGAATTGTTGCAATCGGATTCGCTTTATTCTGCCCTGCAATATCAGGAGCTGAACCGTGACTTGGCTCATAAAGACCGAATTTCGTCTCATTTAAGCTTGCCGAGGAAAGCATTCCAATGGAGCCTGTCACCATGCTGGCTTCATCGGATAAAATGTCTCCAAACATGTTTTCCGTAAGGATAACGTCAAACTGCTTCGGGTCGCGGACAAGCTGCATGGCACAGTTGTCAACCAGCATATGCTCCAGCGTCACATCCGGATAATCTGCCGCAACCTCTTCCACCACACTCCTCCAGAGTCTGGAAGAGTCGAGCACATTGGCTTTATCTACGCTTGTCACTTTCTTTCTTCGCTTTCCTGCAATCTCAAATGCCTTGACTGCGATCCGGCGAATCTCATTTTCATTATATGTCAAAGTATCGACGGCTTTTTTTACGCCGTTTTCCTCTGTCGTCTTTCTTTCTCCGAAATAAAGACCTCCTGTAAGCTCACGGACAATTATCATATCAAAACCATCTCCGATAATCTCCTCTCTTAACGGGCAAGCTTCCTTTAATTCATTGTAAAGATAAGCAGGTCTTAAATTGGCAAATAAATTAAGCTCTTTTCTGATTGCGAGAAGCCCTGCCTCCGGACGTCTGGAAGGCTCCAGCCTGTACCAGGGGGAAGTCTTTGCATCTCCTCCGATGGAACCCATTAGAACTGCATCAGAGGCTTTCGCCTGTGCAATGGCTTCTTCCGTAAGAGGTACGCCGTGTACATCTATGGATGCACCTCCCAACAGCACCTCCGAGTATGTAAAACTGTGGTTGTATTTCTCACAGACCTTATCAAGTACTTTCTTCGCTTCTGTCACAATTTCCGGTCCGATTCCGTCTCCTCGGATCAATGCAATCTTATGTTCCATAATTATTATCCTCCAATCAGATGGGTATTGCTAATATAATAATACACTTCTCCTCATATTTCAACCTTTTAACGTGAAAAATTTTAATGTATTAACGTAAAAAAATAAACAGGGACAAAAAAAGCAAGCATCATCTTTTTTCGACGATACCTGCTTTCTTTTCCGGTCAGGCAGAAGCCTGCTCTGCTTTTTCTACTTCAGCGATTGCCTGTTTTCTCATAGGAATACGGCAATTCTTGTTGTTTCCGAACTCTACGATCACGTCTTCTTCTGTCATGTCGATGACTACGCCGTAGAATCCGCCTGTGGTAACTACGCTGTCGCCAACCTCCATGTCATTTAACATGGCCTGCAGTCTTTTCTGCTCTTTCTTCTGTGGACGAATCATTAAAAAATACATAATTCCAAACAGAACTACCATCCAGACAATGGTAAATCCCAAGCTCATTCCGCCCTGTGCGTCCATTTCACAATTCCTCCTATATCTTACTTTCGAAACTGTCCGGAGTCTCTTGTTCATGTTTCCGGAAAGTCATGCCCCGTTTCCGGGCACTACAGCATATCATACACAAAAAATGTCATAACTTCAAGTAGTTTTCACTTTTTTTATATTCTATATGCACAAATTCTATCGGTTGGAGTTGATTTTGCCCTCCTCGAAGCCTTCCAGACGCATTTTTTTATACTCTGCAAAGTTTCCGGCATCAAGAGCATCTCTGATTTCTTCCATCATGTGATTGTAGAAATAGAGATTGTGAAGTACGCAGAGACGCATACCCAGCATTTCTTTCGCTTTCAGAAGATGTCTGATATAAGCTCTGCTGTAATGACGGCATGCCGGACACTGACATCCCTCCTCAATCGGACGGGTATCCAACTCATATTTTGCATTGAAAAGGTTCATCTTTCCACGGTTGGTATATACATGACCATGGCGTCCGTTCCTGCTCGGATATACACAGTCAAAGAAATCGACGCCGCGCTCAACGCCCTCCAGAATGTTTGCAGGCGTTCCTACACCCATAAGGTAAGTCGGTTTATTCTGCGGAAGATACGGCACAACCTCATCAAGGATATGATACATTTCCTCATGAGTCTCACCGACAGCAAGACCGCCGATGGCATATCCGTCCAGATCAAGCGCCGCAATCTCTTTCGCGTGATTGATACGGATATCGGAATAAATGGCGCCCTGATTAATTCCGAACAAAAGCTGTTCTTTATTGATAGTGTCCGGAAGACTGTTCAGACGTGCCATTTCCGCTTTGCATCGTTTCAGCCAGCGGGTAGTACGGTCAACGGATTTCTGCACATAATCCCTGTCCGCCACGCTGCTTGGACACTCATCAAATGCCATTGCAATAGTGGATGCCAGATTGGACTGAATCTGCATACTTTCCTCCGGTCCCATAAAAATCTTATGACCGTCAATATGGGAACGGAAATAAACGCCTTCTTCTTTTATTTTGCGAAGACCGGAAAGGGAAAACACCTGAAATCCGCCGGAATCTGTAAGGATCGGTTTGTCCCAGACCATAAATTTGTGAAGACCGCCAAGCTGTTTCACAATCTTATCTCCCGGACGCACATGAAGGTGATAGGTATTGGACAACTCCACCTGTGTGCCGATTTCCTGTAAATCCTGAGTAGATACCGCACCCTTGATCGCTGCGATCGTTCCTACATTCATAAAAACAGGCGTCTGGATCGTTCCGTGTACAGTATGGAATTCTGCACGTTTGGCACGTCCTTCCGTCTTCAGAAGTTTATACTCTGCCATTGATTATCCTCTTTTCATCGTAATAATGCAGCAACTGTCCGATCCTTGAATTTTGTGGACAGTCACTTGTTTCCATTCTCTTTTAACCTGCTTATTATAGCTTGAAAACAACAAAATTTCAACAGAAAACGCGGCAATCATTGGTAATCTTTCTCATTGTCATTTTTTTTGCATTAGAGTATAATGGTACAGATAAAAACCGTTCTGCATATTAATAAGAAAGAATCAGTCGATACTGTCCTTTATATTCAAATTATCCGGGCAGTAACAGAGCGTGTTTGACCCAAAAGAGGAGGCATAAATTACTTTTATGAATAGTTATACACTCGGAATAGATATTGGTTCCACCACTGTAAAAATCGCAATACTTGATAAAGCTGACAATCTGCTTTTTGCAGATTATAAACGTCATTTCGCCAACATTCAGGAAACTCTGGCAGACCTTCTCCAGGAAGCCTGGGAGCAGTACGGAGAGATGACCCTCCATCCTGTAATCACAGGCTCCGGCGGTCTGACTCTGGCTGATCATCTGGGTGTTCCGTTTGTACAGGAGGTCATTGCAGTTTCTTCTTCCCTGCAGAAACTGGCTCCGCAGACAGACGTCGCCATTGAGCTCGGCGGTGAAGATGCTAAAATTATTTATTTTGAAAACGGAAATATCGAACAGCGTATGAACGGTATCTGCGCAGGCGGTACCGGTTCTTTCATTGACCAGATGGCCTCTCTTTTACAGAGCGATGCCACAGGTCTTAATGAATATGCCAAAAATTATAAAGCTCTTTACCCGATTGCTGCCCGCTGCGGTGTATTTGCCAAAACAGATATCCAGCCCCTCATTAACGACGGTGCAACAAAGGAGGACCTGTCCGCATCTATCTTTCAGGCGGTGGTAAACCAGACCATTTCCGGTCTCGCCTGCGGCAAGCCGATTCGCGGTCATGTGGCATTCCTTGGAGGACCTCTCCACTTTCTGTCTGAACTTAAAAAAGCATTTATCCGCACTCTGAAGCTTGACGAAGAGCATACCATTGTGCCGGATAACTCCCATCTTTTCGCAGCCATTGGGTCTGCGCTGAACGCAAAGGAAGATGTAAGCATTTCTCTTACCGATATGAAGGACAGACTTCGCAATTCCATCAAGCTTGATTTCGAGGTTGCACGTATGGAGCCTCTTTTTTCCTCTGAAGAGGATTATGAGCGCTTCCACAAACGCCAGAGTACATATAAAGTCGCAACCGGAGATTTATCCTCCTATAAAGGAAACTGTTATCTGGGTATTGACGCAGGCTCCACCACTACCAAAACCGCTCTTGTAGGCGAAGACGGTGCTCTTCTGTACTCTTTTTACAGCAGCAACAACGGAAATCCTTTAAAGACCGCTATCCGTTCCATTCAGGAGATTTACAGTCTTCTTCCAGAAGACGCACACATTGCCTACTCCTGTTCCACCGGCTACGGGGAGGCTCTTATCAAGGCAGCTCTTCTTCTCGACGAGGGCGAGGTCGAAACTGTTTCTCACTATTATGCAGCTGCTTTCTTCGATCCAAAGGTAGACTGTATCCTTGATATCGGCGGTCAGGATATGAAGTGTATCAAGATAAAGAACAATACTGTTGACAGTGTACAGTTAAACGAAGCCTGCTCCTCAGGCTGCGGTTCTTTCATCGAAACATTTGCGAAATCCCTGAATTACTCTGTTCAGGATTTTGCCAAAGCCGCTCTGTTTGCACAGCACCCCATTGACCTTGGCACACGCTGCACTGTATTTATGAATTCCAAGGTAAAGCAGGCGCAGAAAGAAGGCGCAGAGGTTTCCGATATTTCTGCCGGACTTGCCTACTCTGTCATCAAAAATGCCCTCTATAAGGTTATCAAGGTTTCTGACGCTTCTGAATTGGGACGACACATCGTAGTCCAGGGAGGAACCTTCTACAACGACGCTGTCCTTCGAAGCTTCGAAAAAATCGCAGACTGTGAAGCAATCCGCCCGGATATCGCAGGAATCATGGGAGCTTTCGGCGCTGCCCTTATCGCAAGAGAACGTCATGAGGAAGGCAAGGAAACATCCATGCTCTCTATCAAAAAAATCAACGAACTGCAGTACACCACCTCTATGGCGAACTGCCGCGGCTGTACCAACAACTGCCGCCTCACAATCAATAAATTCTCGGGAGGACGCCAGTATATCAGCGGAAATCGCTGTGAGCGCGGCATTGGAAAAGAAAAAAACAAAGATCATATTCCAAATCTTTACGAATACAAGTACAAACGAATTTTTTCCTATAAACCGCTCTCTGCAGATAAAGCAGAAAGAGGCAGGGTCGGTATCCCCCGTGTGCTGAATATGTTCGAAAACTATCCTTTCTGGTTTACCTTCTTTACAGAACTGAAATACGAGGTTGTACTTTCTCCTACCTCCACCAGAAAGATTTACGAGCTTGGCATTGAGTCCATTCCAAGTGAATCCGAGTGCTATCCGGCGAAGCTGACACACGGTCATATAAGCTGGCTTCTCAAAAACGGGGTTAAATTTATTTTTTACCCCTGCATTCCTTATGAGAGAAACGAATTTCCGGACGCAGTCAACCATTACAATTGCCCTATCGTTACTTCCTATGCCGAAAACATTAAAAACAACGTGGATGAGCTCAATGACCCTTCCATTGATTTCCGCAATCCGTTTATGGCGTTTACTTCCGAAGAGATCCTGACGAACAGACTTGTCGATGTATTCAAAGAACTCCCTTCTGAAGAAGTCCGTCAGGCAGCTCATAAAGCATGGGAGGAGCTTGCCTGTGCCCACCGCGATATTCAGGCAAAAGGGGAGGAAACTTTGAAATATCTGGAAGAAACAGGCCGCAGAGGAATCGTCCTTGCAGGTCGTCCTTACCATATTGACCCGGAAATCCACCATGGCATTCCGGATCTTATCACCAGCTACGGAATCGCCGTGTTCACGGAGGACTCCATCTCCCACCTCGGTCAGATAGAGCGTCCTATCCGCGTAAACGACCAGTGGATGTACCACTCCCGCCTTTATGCAGCAGCGAACTTCGTCAAAACAAGAAACGACCTTGACCTGATTCAGCTCAACTCCTTCGGCTGCGGTCTTGACGCTGTCACCACAGACGAAGTTTATGAAATTCTGGAACGAAGCGGCAAAATTTATACCTGCCTGAAAATTGACGAAGTAAACAATCTGGGTGCAGCCAAAATCCGTGTACGCTCTCTTCTTGCAGCGCTCCGTGCCAAGGACAGACAGAATGAAAAACGTACCATTGCTCCGTCTTCCATCGAAAAGGTCGTATTCACAAAGGAAATGAGGAAAAATTATACCATCCTCTGCCCGCAGATGTCACCGTTCCATTTCAGTCTGTTTCAGGCCGCATTTAACGCTTCCGGTTATAATTTGGAGGTTCTTCCCACAGATAACAGAAGCTCCGTTGACATTGGACTGAAGTATGTAAACAATGACGCGTGCTACCCTTCTCTGATCGTGGTCGGTCAGATTATGGACGCTCTTCTCTCCGGCAAATATGACCTGAACAAAACTGCAGTAATCATGAGCCAGACAGGAGGCGGCTGCCGTGCTTCCAACTATATTGCCTTTATTCGTCGTGCACTCAAAAAAGCGGGAATGGAACAGGTTCCTGTCATCTCCATCAATTTAAGCGGACTGGAGAGCAATCCCGGCTTTAAACTTACACTTCCTCTTGTAAAGCGAATCGTATACGGCGCTGTTTTCGGTGATATTCTTATGAAGTGTGTCTACCGCATGCGCCCTTATGAGCTGGAAAAGGGTATTGTAAATCGTAAGCACAAAATCTGGGAACAGCGTGTCATCTCCTTTTTAAGCGGAGACGGTATGAGTCACAGCCGCTTCAAACATATGTGCAGGGAAATGATCCACGAATTTGATACCATTCCTGTCAGTGATGAGCGCAAGCCGAGAGTTGGTATTGTAGGTGAAATTCTTGTTAAATTCCTTCCTGCTGCCAACAATCATCTGGCAGAGCTTCTGGAGGCGGAAGGCGCTGAAGCTGTTGTTCCGGATCTTATTGATTTCATCAGCTATTGCTTCTACAATCAGAACTTCAAGGTCGAAAACCTCGGATTCCAGAAGAAAAAAGCCAAGATGGGAAACTGGGGAGTCAAGGGCATCGACTGGGTGAGAAGCGCCGCAGATGAGGCATTCCGGCAGAGCCGCCACTTCACACCGTCCGCAGATATTTACAAGCTTGCCAGCATGGCATCCCCTATCGTATCTCCCGGAAACCAGACCGGTGAGGGCTGGTTCCTGACCGGAGAAATGCTGGAACTCATTCATGCGGATGTTCCGAATATTGTCTGCATCCAGCCGTTCGGCTGCCTGCCGAACCATATCGTAGGAAAAGGCGTAATCAAACAGATTCGACGCACCTATCATCAGGCCAATATCGTCGCCATCGACTATGACCCAGGAGCAAGCGAGGTAAATCAGCTTAATCGAATCAAACTGATGCTTTCCACTGCCCAGAAAAACCTGGAAGAATAAATATTGTCTACAAAACAAAAAACTCTGGCATGTCTGAAATAACATCAGGCATGTCAGAGTCTTTTTTATCGTTTATCTCCTGACAAAACGCGCCAGAATCCTCCCGCCGGGAATCATAGATAATTCCTCTGCAGACGGTTTACTGAGTGTAAGATACACTGCAAAATAAACAACAGCTGCCAAAATTACAGCCACACCCAGAACAGCAAGCTTCACCAGCGTACTCTCCGGAAGCACATAGGTCAGTCCATAATATACACCGCCTGCAACGATTCCCATAGGAACGGATGCCAGGAATGGATAGATATAAGCACTTCTCCATTTATTTTTATACTTCATATACTGCTTCATCTTTCTCTCATTGAGAACGCACATGACAATCGCATACACAGTCATGGCTATTACAATCGCATAAATGCCAAGATCTGTGAAAAACAGCATCAGAAGCATTGCAACCACGTCTGCTCCAAGGGCTATCGCCGCATTGACAACCGGAATATTCGCTTTGCCGATTCCCTGAAGAACACCGTTGGAAATATTTGAATTTCCGTTCAGAACAATGGTAATTGCTCCAAGAATCAGCAGTTTCCCGCCTACACCGTCTGTCCTTGGGAAAAGAATCTCTGTGATCGGTCCGGACAGCACTGCAAGACCAACTGCCGCAGGTATTGAAATTAACATACTGAGCCAGGTCGCACGGTCAATTTTTGAGTTTGCAGCCTTTATATCCCCTCTTGCATAATGAGCCGAAACCTCAGGAATCATAGATGTCGGCGCTGTGCTGGCCAGGGTCAGAGGAATGTTGATCAAAGTGGCAAAATAACCATATTCTGCATACAGAGCAGAAATCGCCTTCTCTTCCATCCCCTGCGCTCCCATTGCGCTGCTGTACATGAAACTGTTTATATATCCGTTTACGTTATAAATAAATGCGCTGAAAATAATCGGCATGACAATGAGAATGATCAGTTTCATGACCTCTGCCATGCTGTCATCGCGGGAGTAACGGTCACGAACAACTTTTTTGCGGATAATTTTGCGGTTGATTCCATAAACAATAAGCATGAAAATCAGGGCAGAAAGAACACCTGCTCCCGTTCCCATAGTAGCTCCGGCTGCTCCCCACCTATTAAGCTCATCCGCTCCTGCATCTGCAAAGTGATTCATCATCACATTTGACATTACAAGGGCAAAAACCGCCACAAAAATCTGCTCTATAATCTGTGACAGGGAAGTCGGCATCATGTTTCGATATGCCTGAAAATACCCTCTGAATACTCCCAGAATTCCGGAAAGAAAAATCGTAGGCGCAAGCATTTGAAGCGCAAGTCTTGCTCCCTTCATGGAATCAGGTACCAGAATTGGAGCTCCGAACACACAAATCAACGCTACAATTCCCCCTGCGATCACCGCATAGAGAAGGGCGCCGTGAAATACCTTCTGGGCATCACGGTAACGCTTAAACGCAATCTTTTCCGCCATGATTTTAGAAACAGCCTGCGGAATACTAAACGACGCAATCATCAGGAGAATGAAATATGCATTCTGGGCATACTGAAACAGACCGTAACTCTCATTGCCAAGGGTATTGGAAAGCGGACTTTTATAAAGCATTCCAATAATTTTTGAGATAAGAGCTGCAACCATGAGGAATGACGCATTTTTTACAAGTGTATTGTTATTATTTTTACTCATTTCATTCTTCCTTAAATATTTTCGATCTGCCAGTCAATTGGCTCCAGACCGTTTTCTTTTAAAAATTCATTTGTTTTGCTGAAATGACGGCAGCCGAAAAATCCTCTGTATGCAGAAAGAGGACTTGGATGCGGTGCTTCCAGAATCAAATGTCTTGGATTATTCAGCATGGAATGCTTCATCTGTGCCGGGCGTCCCCAGAGCAGAAACACAATCGGCCTGTCCTGTTCATTGAGTACACGAATCGCCGCATCCGTGAACTGCTCCCATCCTATCCCTCTGTGGGAATTCGCCTGATGAGCACGCACTGTAAGAACTGTGTTTAAAAGCAGCACACCCTGCTTCGCCCATTTCTCCAGATATCCGTTATTGGGCACATAGCATCCGCAGTCATCGCGGAGTTCCTGATAAATATTCACCAGAGACGGTGGGGTATCCACTCCTTTTTTCACAGAGAAACAAAGTCCATGAGCCTGTCCGTCGTTATGATACGGATCCTGCCCAAGGATTACCACTTTCACATCCTTTAACGGCGTAAAATGAAATGCGTTAAACATTTCATCCGCCGGAGGAAAAATCTTCTTTGTTCTGTATTCTTCCATTACTGTTTTATATAATTGCGCATAATATGGCTGATGAAACTCTCCTTTGAGTGCTTCCAGCCAATCTCCTGCTATTGGAGCCATAATTGTTCTTCACCTCTTATTTTTCTTTTGTTTCTGCATTTTATACAGACGAAATCGTTCTTACCTCCGTCATGGAAAACGCTGTACTTATTCATTGTTACAGTATAACGCAAAAACAGACAGTTGCAAAGAGATTTCTTTGCTTCCGTCTGTTTTTTCTGTCAGTTTCTGTCTGCAAGGTTAATACGTTGTTTTTTCGCCTTCTTTTCTCATGTCATCCAGTTCCAGCGTAAACCAGAATTTCACACCATTATCATAGTTCTTTACCCCATAACTCTGGTTCATTCCTTCCATAATCGCTTTTACAATGGAAAGTCCGATACCGCTTCCTCCGTACTCTCTCGTCCTCGCCTTATCTACCTTGAAAAACTTGTTCCATAAATTAGGAAGATCCTCCTCCGGAATAGGTTTTCCTGTATTAAACACCGACGTTTTCACACGGTTTTCTTCTATAGAAAGCTTAATTTCAATCTGTTTTTCCCCATCCAGATGATTCAGCGCATTGCTGACATAATTTGTCACAACTTCTTCTACCTTAAATTCGTCTGCCCAGACATAAACAGGTTTGTTTGCCTCAAAATGTACATCTGCCTCTTTCTGGGTAATCAGAATATTCATGGACTGAAGCACACCTTCTATCAGAGAAACAAGGTCAAAGCGCTCCATCATAACGGCATCCTTGCCGGATTCCAGTTTGTTTAAGGTAAGAAGGTTTTTGACCAGCTTATTCATCTTCGCTGCTTCATCCATAATGACTTCGCAATAAAATGCCCTGCTCTCAGGATCGTCGGATATGTTTTCACTTAATCCTTCCGCATATCCCTGAATCAATGCAATCGGCGTTTTCAGCTCGTGGGATACATTATCCAGAAACTCCTTACGCATTTCATCAATTTTTATCTTGTTTTCAATATCTTTCTGCAACTCATTGTTTGCAGATTTCAGTTCAGAAATCGTGTGTTCCAGTCTCTTGGACATCTTATTGAAATTGTCCCCCAACATATCTATCTCATTTCCGACGCTGCTTTCGTATCGGGCATCAAAATCCAGATTGCTCATTTTTTCGGAAAGCTTCGTCAGTTCACAGATAGGTTTCGTGATTCTTCCTGTAACATAGAATATGACGAAACCACCGATAATCAGGGTTACAACTCCTACAAAAAAGTAAAAACTATTGGAAATTGCCGCGTTTTCCCGAATGCTCTCCAATGGAGAACGTATCAGGAAAAAGTATCCGTTCTCGTATTGCCCCCAACACTCCACGTAGTCCATTCCTGCAAAACTGTCATGAATCTGCCAGATAATACTGTCTTCTGTTGTCTTCAAAATCCTGCTTCCGGACACATCCTGATCGAGTTCACTGATATAGCCAAACAGTTTGCTCCGAAGCATTCTGTCATTTGCTCCAACATAAAACAGTCCGCTGTTTTCCTGATTTACCACTACCCAGGAAAGGTTATTTCTGGAACTGCTGCGCTCCAGCTCATCCGGTATATCCTTTGTCTCGCTTTTTTCCTGTGTATCGTCATCGTATTCAATGAGGGCATCCATATCAAGGGCTTCGATGGATTTCTTTGCCTCCATCAGTACCTCTACCTTTTTGGTAAGGTAATATTTTGCAAGGAAAAGTCCGTTAACGGCAACCATTGCAAACATAGACAGGAGAAAAAGACCGATAAACAAAAACGCTATCTGATGTTTCAGTGCATGAAATTTCTTCTTCTTTTTCATTCTGTCGCCTCAAACTTGTAGCCCATACCCCATACTGTTTTTATATAATCGCCTTTTTCACCCATTTTACTTCTCAATTTCTTCACATGGGTATCAATGGTACGGGCGTCTCCGAAATAGTCATAATTCCATACGGAATTGAGAATCTTTTCTCTGGAAAGGGCAATTCCCTCATTTTCCAGAAAGTAAGTGAGGAGTTCAAATTCTTTATAACTCAATTCCATGACTTTTCCGTCCACCGACGCCTGATGTGCTGCCTTGTCAATGGTAATTCCCCCTGCAGAAATCACATCTTCCTGGCTGCTCTGTCCGGAACGGCGGAGAATAGCTTCCACACGGGCAACCAGAATCTTCGGGCTGAACGGCTTGGAAATATATTCGTCTACGCCAAGCTCAAAGCCCAGAAGCTCATCCCGCTCATCTCCTCTTGCAGTCAGCATTATGATCGGTACCTTCGAGTTCTTCCGCACCTCACGGCACACTTCCCAGCCATCCATCTTCGGCATCATTACATCAAGAATAATAAGCGCAATATCTTTCTCTTTATAAAAAACATCCATTGCCTCTTCACCGTCTCCGGCTTCCAGAACCTGAAAGTTCTTTTTGGAAAGGAAATCTTTCACCAGTTTCCTCATACGGCTTTCGTCATCTACTACTAATATTTTTAATGAATCCATGATTGGTATCCTCCGTAAACTTACTTCTTATTGTCAATATAGCAGAAAAATATGTTAGATTTGTGAAATTCAGTATGAAAAATACTGCGCTGACTGCTGATAGGCGTATATTTCAATTTAGACCCGCGTTGTTTTTCCGTTAGCTGCCGAAAACAAAAGAGTCAGTGAAAACTGACTCCTTTGTTGATGGGGTATTATTTGTGTGGGCAGACCATGTAAGTGATAACATTATGTAGGCTGCCGGTTTTTATGTAGCCGCACTTTGTACATCTCTGGGCATTATAGACATGCACAGTACAACCACCTGTACTATTTGATCTGTGAACCTGATAGTAACAATTTTTCATCACATGATTACATAAAGCATATTCTAACTCTTTCTCCATTATAATTGGAAAACGTGTTCCATCTTCATATACAACAACTGTATCAGAAACACTAAAATCATAAATATCATAACTATTTTCTTCCAATACTTCCCCAAAATCACTAAAAGTTGACACTTCCATTGTTTTATCATCTGCAGACATAAACGGCTCATACGCTAATATCGTACTTGCACTTGCAAACACTGTAATCGCGGCAGTAATAATCGCAATCCCCTTCTTCATCAAACTTTTTCTTTTCATAAGATAACAAATCCTCCTTCTCATAAGCCTTTCCGAACCTGATAAACTATTTTTCCATACCACAGACAGCTCTTCCTCTTCTGTTGCCAACTCTGCCAAAAGTCTCGCATATTGCTTTTTCTCTTCCTTTGAACATCCCTCTGTTGCCTTTGCATCACAGATATACTCTGCCGTCACACTGTATAACCACAGCAATAATATCGCAATGGGATTAAACCAGTGTATGCAGATAATCACTACACCGATTAACTTCATGAAACTGTCGTGATTTCTTCTGTGCTGGTCCTCGTGTCTGTAACACATCTCAAAACACGGATGGTTCAGACTCATCTCCGGCAAAATAATTGTCTGTTTTATAAAGCCAACTGTATACGGTGTATGAATATTCTTATTGACCAGAATTTCCGTTTTTCTTCCGTTGATATCTACTGATTTCTTTACAGACTGTGACAGCATTCTTCTGATATCTATTCTATATTTAAGAATCTGATAAACAGCAAATGTGCCGATGCAGCATAGCCAGATATGTATAATCACAGATACCCATTTGGGAATCCACAGCGAATCATCCTGAGAAATAAAACTTTGCAGTTCTACGAGCTTATAAAAATCCTGCCGGATATGAATTTCCATCGGAAGTTTAAGCAAAGGCACTGTCCACTCAGGCAATACATATTTGATCAATTGAAACGGAACAAGATAAAAGAACATACTCGTCAGTAAGAGTATTCTTCCCAGAAAAAAATGGTAATTCTCCTTTTGTATCAACCACAAAACAAGACATACAATAACAGGCACTGAACCTGCAATTGACATACAAACACAAAGCATCGTTATAAATCCTCTATAAAAGATATAATACGCTCTTTTTCCTCAGACGATAAATTCCGCTCTTTTGCAATTGCACAAACCAGTGCCGGTATCCTGTTTTCTGTTTCCGTATCCTCCAGCTCCTCCAACTCTGCTTCCTCCGTTCTCTCACTCAGTCGGAGCGTGACAAGGAAGAAAAAAGTAAATCCAGCCGGAAGCAAAATGGATATGCCCAAAGCGCCAACTACATACATGCCCAATTCACTCCTGCCCACCGGCGCCCCGCAGATCAGGGATACAAACAGGATAATAGCTAACAGAATTGTAAAAATAATCATCACAGCAGTAAATAGTTTGCGTTTCATCTCTGCCTCCTTTTTGGTATGGAATGATTACTTTTATATTTTATCACTCTGTTTTGACAAAGTCAATTACAGGCAATAAAAAAAGTGCCGTAAATACGACACTTTTTAAGTGGACCTGGCGGGAATTGAACCCGCGTCCGAAAGCCTATCCCTTGAGGCATCTCCCATCACAGTCGCTGTTTTAACATTCCCTCTGCAACACGCCCACCGACAGGCTTGTCACTTCAGTAGCTTCATGAATACATCTACCGGAGCAAAGCTTATCCGGCAAGGTTTCTCACATAGTCGACGCCAGATTCCTAATGTGTGAGTGCACTAGGGCTGACGAGCAGCAATTAGGCTGCTAACGCTAACTTTTCGTCTGCGTTTATATTTAGTTCCCGGTTGGTACGCAGTCCAGGAGTCTGCGGATGGCTTCCCCAACTTCAAAACCCCCGTCGAAACCAGTACAAGCCCTAATGACTTCATTCTTCGGTGTCCTGACCGAAACTGGCTGGCAGACGTTTCGTTTACTGTTCTATTATTATAGGCACATCCACGCTGTCTGTCAAGGATTTTTTGTAACTCACCATTTCAAAACAAAATTTTCACTAAAACAGCGCCGGAGCATTCCCGGCGCCATTTCATTCTTCCTATTCTTTACAATACTTATTCAATCGGCTCAAAGTCAGCAGCGCCATGCTTACAGAGCGGGCATACGATATCATCCGGAAGAGTATCTCCTTCATAAACCCATCCACAGACTTTACATACAAAACCTTTTTTGCCTTCTGTCTGAGGTTTCGGTTTTACGTTGCTGTGGTAATAGTTGTATGTCATAGTTTCTCTGTCATTCATAACACGAGCTTCTGTAACGGTACAGATAAACATACCGTGAGTATCAAGATCTACATACTGCTCTACTTTCAGGGACATAAATGCATTGATATATTTCGGAAGGAATACAAGTCCATTATCGGAACGAAGTGTTTCCATTCCTGCAAATTTATCTGCTGTACGTCCGCTCTGGAAACCAAATCTCTGGAAGATTTCAAACGGTGCGTCTACAGAGAGACAGTTTACGTTCATAACACCGGTATTTTTGATTACATGGTGAGAGTAGTTTGCTTTATTAATATTAACAGCGATACGGTTCGGATTATCAGTAAGCTGAGTTACTGTGTTTACAATAAGACCGTTATCCTTTGTTCCATCGTTAGATGTTACTACATATAAACCATATCCGATTTTAAAGAGCGCAGTCATATCATTTTTATTTGCTTTTTCCGGAGACTGTGCAACGTACTCTTTGCAAAGTTCATCAGCCATAGCTTCCAGCTGTTCCATATTCTCGCCGCTTAAGGAAGACATAATCTTAATATTGTTGTTCAGCCAGCTGATTTTTTTGGACTTTTCAAACATTTCACGCATAATCTTGCCTGCAAGAGGTGCCCAGGAACCGTTCTCGATAAGACCGATGGTGCGGTTCTGGAAATTACGCTCTGTAAGATGCTCAATAAATGTCTTCATGAATGGATAGATATCTGCATTATAAGTTGTTGTTGCAAGAACCAGCTTGCCATAGCAGAATGCATCTGCAACCGCCTGAGACATGTCACAACGAGCAAGATCGTGTACAATAACCTTCGGGCATCCTTTTTCTTTCAGTTTGTTTGCAAGAACATCTACTGCTTTCTTAGTATGTCCGTATACAGAAGTATAAGCAATCACTACGCCTTCTTTTTCTACTGCATAAGAAGACCATGTGTTGTATTTGTCAAGATAATAACCAAGATTCTCTGTAAGAACCGGTCCGTGAAGAGGACAGATAATCTGAATATCCAGTGTTGCAGCTGCTTTCAGAAGTCTCTGTACCTGTGCACCATATTTACCTACGATACCGATGAAGTAACGACGGGACTCATCTTCCCAATCCTCTTTCACATCAAGAGCTCCGAATTTGCCGAAACCATCCGCAGAGAACAGAACTTTATCTGTACTGTCATAAGTAACCATAACCTCTGGCCAGTGCACCATCGGGGCAAAAACAAAATTCAGAACATGTTTACCAAGAGACAGGCTTCCACCATTCTCAACTTCCACTTTCTTTCCTTCCAGATCAAGATCACGGAAGAAATTCTGCATCATAACGAAAGTTTTCGCATTTGCTACAATCTTTGTATCCGGATAAACTTTGGAAAAATTATAGATGTTTGCAGCATGGTCAGGTTCCATGTGCTGTACAACGAGATAATCCGGTTTCGCGCCGTTTAAAGCTTTCTCTAAATTATCCAGCCACTCATGGGTAAATCTGGCATCAACAGTATCCATAACTGCGATTTTTTCATCCATAATCACATAAGAGTTGTAAGCCATGCCGCTCGGCACTACATACTGACCTTCAAAAAGATCAACATCATGATCATTCACACCTACGTAAAGAATGTCGTTTGTAATTTTCATTGCATTTGCCCTCTCTTTATATAATATTTTTCACACATGCATTCTCCAAATCAATTCCATACCATTTTAATCCATTTTAGAGAAAATATCAAGTGTTTTTTTATTTTCCAAATTCCTGTGCACATTTTTTGAGCATTTCACGAATTGGCAGCTGATACGGACAGCGTGTTTCGCACTCCCCGCATCCCACACAGGCTGATGCTTTTACTGCCAGAGAATCGTAGCGGTCACGCGCCCAATCTCCCAGGTCATATCGTTCCAGATAGCCTGCAAAAAGAAATACACTTGGAATATTAATACCAGCTGTACATGGCGCACAGTAGTTACAGCGACGACAGAAATTAGAGCCAAGCTGTTCACGAATTCCGGCAATTTCTTTTTGCTCCTCTTCTGATAACGGAGACTCATCAAGACACGCCCTGAGATTCTGCTCGAGTTCCTTCTCCTCTGCCATTCCCGGAATCACAACTGTCACATTATCGTTTGCACAGATATAGCGGATTGCCAGAGACGCATTCTCAATCGCACCGCCTGCAAGAGGTTTCATGGCAATAAAGCCGATGTTTTTTTCTTTACAGCGGGCAATCAGTTCTTCTCCCTGACTTTCAACAATATTGTACGGGAACATAATTGTCTCTACCCAGTCAAGCTCCAGTGCTCTCTCAAACACAGCCACAGAATGCGCAGTCAGACCAATGTGTCTGATTTTCCCGGCAGCCTGTGCTTCCTTAAGCGCTTCCAGAGCTCCTCCTTCGTTCATTACCTGTTCAAGCTGTTCCATGCTTGGATTGTGAATCTGATAAAGGTCAATATACTCTGTACGAAGGTTTCCAAGACTCTTTTCAATATCAGCAGTCATGGCTTCCTTCGTCCTTGCCATACTCTTAGTCGCAAGAACGAATTTATCACGAACGCCTTCCAGCGCATACCCCAGATATTCCTCGCTGACTGTATAACCTCTGGCTGTGTCAATATAATTCACACCGGCATCTGTCATTTTATGAATCAGTTCCTTCGTACCCTGCGCATCAATTCTCTGAATAGGAATTCCGCCAAAACCCATACGCGAAATTTTCAGACCGGTTTTTCCCAATGTTACGTAATCCATTTCTTCCTCCTGAAAGAATTATCTTTCATAAAAGCCCGCAAACTAACGTCTGCGGGCCCCTGCTTACAAAAGCATTATACTCTAGAGAGATATTCTCCTGTTCTTGTATCAATTTTAAGTTTATCTCCCTGGTTTACGAACAGCGGAACCTGTACCTGAGCACCGGTCTCAACAGTTGCCGGTTTAGTAGCACCCTGAGCAGTATTTCCTGCAAAGCCCGGTTCTGTCTCAATAACCTCAAGCTCTACGAACAGAGGTGGCTCGATTGCGAAAACGTTGCCATTGTGAGAACAGATTTTAACCATTTCATTCTCTTTAACAAATTTCAGAGAATCGCCAACCTGATCTGCAGTAAGACCAACCTGGTCATATGTCTCTACATTCATGAAGTAGTATAAATCACCATCGTTATACAGATACTGCATATCAACGCGCTCAATACGAGCTGCCGGGAATTTCTCAGTAGGACGGAAAGATTTCTCTAACACTGATCCTGTAATGATGTTTTTGTATTTTGTTCTTACGAAGGCAGCGCCTTTACCAGGTTTAACATGCTGGAATTCAACAATCTGACATACGTTGCCGTCAATTTCAAGTGTGATACCGTTTTTGAAATCACCTGCTGAAATCATAATTATATTTCCTCCTTAATTGTACACTTCACTACGAACCATTTTATAATAACTGAAACTTTTTTTCAACTATTTTTTTACAATAGGGCTTAATTTTTCTTCCAATTCTTCAATCAGGGCCTCAAATGTCTTGTCACCTGTGATAATTTCAATATCCGCATACTTCGTATAAACCGGATCTCTCTGTTTCAGAAGCTTCTTGATTTTTTCGTCTCTGTCATCCCCATCGATCAGAGGATCTCCGCCCGAATTTTCCAGACGCTTCTTCAAAGTAGCCAAAGAACCTTTCAGATAAACAATCGTGCCAAGCTTCTTGATATATTTATCATTCTGTTCCTGCATCGGAACCCCTGCCCCGAGAGAAATAATTTTCTGCTCCGGATCGTCAATCAGAGCCTTTATAACTGTTGTTTCGAGAGCGCGGTAAAACGGCTCCCCGAATCTGTCAAAAATCTCTTTCACAGACAGGTTCATCTTCTTTACAATCACCCTGTCCACATCAATAAACGGAATATTCAAGTCCTTGGACAACCTTTTGCCCACACGTGTCTTACCAGAACCCATAAACCCTATAATAACAATATGGCTCATAAATTCCCCTCCTCTTTATCTTTACGGTAAAAATATAATACAATCTTCTCCAGATACCGTTTCAGCACAATCTGGATTTCTTCTTTCGGATGAATCGGCTTCACCAGAATATTTCTGATTCCTGCCCGCTTCGCTCCATAAATGTCGGTAAAAAGCTGATCACCAATAAAAATTGTATTGCTGGTATCCGTACCCAGCATTTCCATAGCCTTTTTGTAATTTTTCACAGAAGGCTTATGTGCGTTTTCAATAAACTGCTCTCCAATCGCATTGTTAAAAGAAGAAACTCTCTCAATCTGATTATTTGATAAAAAGCAGCTTTTAAAGCCCAGTTCTCTCAGATGGGCAAACAGAGCGCAGGCGCGCTCATCTGCCGGCGCTCCATGGGGCACAAGGGTATTGTCTATATCAAAAAGCAGTCCCCTGTAGCCCTGCGCATACAGTTTGTCAAAATCAATTTCATACGTTGAATCCAGATATTCATCCGGAAAAAAACATTTAAACATCCCTGCTGTTTCCTTTGTTTCTTTTATTCTTCTTTGTCAGGATAAAAGATATGCCTGTAACTCTTCTAATCTTTTCTCCATCAGATCATATCCCTCCTGATAAAAAGCAGTCAGAGCCTCTTTATCCTGTTCTGTTCTGGATATCGGCTTCGATACCGGCCTTATGACAAAAATATGTCCTTCTCTCTCCCACTTTTCCACCAGGTCCAGCGTACGATTATAAACCTTATACCGGTTCAGAAGACTCCTGACAAGATTCGGATACTTCTTAAATGCCGCACTGTAAAACGCGGCGCTCTTGCCGGGCTTAGTCTTACGATATCCCAAGTTTCTGGTAAGTACGACCACATCCTTCTGATACCCCAGCTTCATTGCATGAAAAAGGGGAATGGAATCCGACACCCCTCCATCAAGATACGGGCGTCCGTCCAGCATAACCATCGGGCATGCTGCCGGGATACTGGAGGACGCGCGGCAGATATTCATAAGCCGGTCACTGTCTTTTTTTTCTTCCATATATCTGGCTTTTCCGGTAATACAATCTGTCACAACCATCTGACAGCGAATGTCAGACTGAAAAAAAGTATCAAAATCAAACGGGAAAATTTCTTTCGGAAAACGGTCAAAAATCATATCCATGTCAAACAGACTTTTATTTCGGATTGTCTGCCCAAGACTGATATAACGGTTCTCCTTATCTTCCAGAATCATACAGTTTTTTGTTCTTCCCGGCTGCCAGGACACATAATCCACAGCGTTGCAGGCGCCCGCTGAAACGCCTACAACATAAGGAAATTTTATCTGGTGTTCCATCAGGCAGTCAAGGACGCCTGAAGTAAACACTCCGCGGTTTCCTCCGCCTTCCAGAATCAGAGCGGTTCCACTCTTAACTGTCATCTCCACCATTCCCTTCTTATTTGCTGTCTTTTATTTACGATCGTGAAGCGGCACATAGGATACTTCCGGAAGCACAGTCTTATATGCAGGACGTATAATTTTGTCTGTATTGATCAGCTCTTCCATACGGTGTGCACTCCATCCTACGATACGGGCAACCGCGAACATCGGCGTGTAAAGCTCCAGAGGAAGGTCTAACATACTGTATACGAAACCGCTGTAGAAGTCTACGTTCGCGCTGACGCCTTTATACATTTTGCGCTCCTCCGCAATTACTTCCGGAGCCAGACGCTCTACCATTGCATAAAGATTATAATCCTTCATTCTTCCCTTTTCTTTAGCCAGCTTCTCAACGAAACCTTTCAGTACTTCCGCACGAGGGTCTGATACCGAATAAATCGCATGTCCCATACCATAGATAAGCCCTCTTCTGTCGAAAGCTTCTTTGTGCAGAAGTTTCTTTAAGTAATCTCTTACCTCATCCTCATCTGTCCAGTCTTTGATATGTTTCTTCATATCCTTGAACATGCTGACAACCTTAATGTTGGCACCGCCGTGTTTCGGTCCTTTCAGGGAACCCAGAGCTGCTGCAATCGCAGAATAAGTATCGGTTCCTGAGGAAGATACTACGTGAGTCGTAAAGGTGGAGTTGTTACCACCGCCATGCTCCATGTGTAAAATCAGAGCAATATCGAGAATCTTTGCCTCAAGTTCCGTATATTTCTTGTCCGGTCTTAAAATCCTTAAAATATTCTCAGCAGTGGAAAGTCCCTTCTGCGGAAGATGGATATAGAGACTCTTTCCCTTCACATAATGATTATACGCCTGATAGCCATATACAGACAGAAGGGGGAATACGCTGATCAGGTTCAAACACTGTCTCATAACATTCGGAAGAGAGATATCATCCGGATTGTCGTCATAAGAATAAAGAGTAAGTACACTCCTTGCCAGCGCATTCATAATATCCTTGCTTGGCGCTTTCATTACAACGTCTCGTACAAAATTTGTAGGCAGGGATCTCTGATCACAGAGTATCTTGCTGAATTCTTTCAGCTGTTCCTCATTTGGAAGCACACCGAACAAAAGAAGATATGCTACCTCTTCGAATCCGAATCTGCCATCTGTAAGAAAGCCCTTTGTCAGATCCTTAATGTTGTATCCTCTGTAAAAAAGACTTCCTGCACAGGGAACTTCCTTCCCGTCTACAACCTTCGTTGCCTGTACGTTGGATATCTGTGTCAAACCGGCGAGCACACCCTTGCCGTTAACGTCACGAAGTCCTCTTTTTACATCATACTTTGCATACAGGGAGAGGTCAAGGCTGCTGTGCTCCTTGCAAATTTCTGTGAGCTGCTCTACCTGCGGCGTTACTTTTGTCTTAAATCCTGCCATATTCATGTTTCCCCTTTCAATTTTTAGTTCCCCTCAGTTTTACCAGTAATGTTTCCTCCTTCATTCTCTGATCCTGACTGTTTTTTGATTTTCAGTTATATTTGATCATATTTTTTACCACATTATAGCTATTATAGCATTATCTGGCTTTTTTTGTCCAGAACAGAAAATTTTTTACGAAATATACTATCTCATCATTTCTGTCTGTATGTACTTAAAAAGTCCCCAAGCTTGCCGATGGCTTTTTCAAGCTGGCGCACATTTGGGAGATAAACCACGCGGAAGTGATCCGGCTGTCCCCAGTTAAAGCCCTTGCCAGGCACAAGAAGCACCTGCTTCTCATGAAGAAAATCGAGTGCAAACTGCTCATCGTCCGAAATATTGAACTTCGCCACGTCAATCTTAGGAAAGATGTAAAATGCAGCCTTTGGCTTCACCGCTGTAATTCCCGGGATGTCCGTGAGCGCCTTGTATACATAATCTCTCTGCTCATAGATTCTTCCACCCGGAACAATGTATTCATTGACACTCTGGTATCCGCCAAGAGCAGTCTGGACAATTGACTGTGCCGGCACATTGGAACAGAGACGCATGGAAGACAGCATGTTGATTCCCTCAATGTAGCCCTTCGCCATATTTTTTGCTCCGCTTAAAATCATCCAGCCAATACGGAAACCGGCGATCATATGTGATTTGGACAATCCTGAAAATGTCACGCAGAACACATCCGGCGCCAGAGATGCAATCGAAGTATGCTCATATCCGTCCATGACAAGTCTGTCATAAATCTCATCAGAAAAAATAATAAGCTCATGCTCTCTTGCAATCTGTACGATCTGCTCCAGAATTTCCTTCGGGTATACTGCTCCTGTAGGATTGTTTGGATTGATGATAACAATCGCCTTGGTCCTGTCCGTAATCTTGCTGCGGATATCATCCATATCCGGATACCATTCCGACTGCTCATCGCAGATGTAATGAACCACCTTTCCGCCTGCCAGCGTCGCCGTCGCCGTCCAGAGCGGATAATCCGGCGATGGAATCAGAATTTCATCTCCGTTGTTCAAAAGCGCCTGCATACAGAGATTGATAAGCTCACTGACGCCATTTCCCGTATAAATGTCGTTCATGGTCACATTAGGAATATTGCGGAGCTGCGAATACTGCATGATCGCTTTCCTTGCAGAAAAAATACCTTTGGAGTCAGAATATCCCTGAGAAGTACGCACATTGCTGAGCATATCAAGGATTACCTCCTGCGGTGCGGAAAATCCAAACGGATAGGGATTGCCGATATTCAGTTTAAGGATCTCCATCCCATCCTCTTCCATACGTTGCGCTTCATCTACAACCGGGCCTCGAACATCATATAATACATTATCAAGTTTTGAAGATTTCTCAAATTTTCTCATAATTTTCTCCTTTTCAGCCCTTATCAAGCAACTGTTTATACATCATCCATAAATCCAATCTATAAACAGTTTTATTAATTCTCATTATAATCTCACATTTGGCAAAATTTCGCAAGTAGTTCCTTTGTATTTTTTCATGCGACTATTTTTTTAAAAAATTTTCATCTCACTCTTTTCTTTTTTAACACTTTAGTGTATAATAACGTCGTCTAAAACAAAAAATGATGGACGAGGAGGAAATATTATGTCTTATACTGAAGAGGTATACGAAAGAGTAGTTGCACAGAATCCAAATGAGCCGGAATTCCATCAGGCTGTTAAAGAAGTTCTGGATTCCCTGAAAGTTGTAATTGACCGAAACGAAGAAGAATACCGCAGACTTTCTATTCTGGAGCGCATGGTTGAACCGGAAAGAATCATCTCCTTCCGTGTTCCGTGGGTGGACGACAACGGCGCCGTACAGATCAATAAAGGCTACCGTGTTCAGTTCAACAGCGCGATCGGACCTTACAAAGGAGGCTTACGCTTCCATCCATCTGTAAACCAGGGCATTCTGAAATTCCTTGGCTTTGAGCAGACATTCAAAAACTCACTGACAGGTCTCCCGATCGGCGGCGGCAAGGGCGGTTCCAACTTTGACCCGAAAGGCAAATCTGACAGAGAAGTTATGGCATTCTGCCAGAGCTTTATGACTGAATTATTCAAATATATCGGCGCTGACCAGGATGTTCCTGCCGGTGATATCGGTGTAGGCGCACGCGAAGTCGGCTATCTCTACGGCCAGTACAAACGACTTACAGGTCTTTACGAAGGAGTTCTTACCGGCAAAGGCTTAACTTACGGCGGCTCTCTTATCCGTAAAGAAGCTACCGGATACGGTGTTGTTTACATGCTTGACGAAATGGCCAAAGCACATAACGATTCCATCGAGGGCAAAACAGTCATCGTTACAGGTTCCGGAAACGTAGCCATCTATGCAGCAGAAAAAGTTACACAGCTCGGCGGCAAGGTTGTAGCAATGTGTGACTCCAACGGCTACATCCATGACCCGGAAGGCATCAAACTGGATATCGTAAAAGATATTAAAGAAGTAAAACGCGGACGTATCAAAGAATATGCAGACCGCGTAGAAGGCGCAACTTATACAGAAGGCACAGGTATCTGGAACATCAAATGTGATGTGTATCTTCCTTGCGCAACACAGAACGAGCTTGACCTGGACGGTGCCAAGGCACTGGTTGCAAACGGCTGCAAATATATTGCAGAGGGCGCAAATATGCCTACTTCCCTTGAGGCAACCAACTATGTTCAGGAAAACGGCGTACTTTTCATGCCTGGCAAAGCAGCCAATGCAGGCGGCGTAGCTACTTCTGCTCTTGAGATGACACAGAACTCCATGAGACTTTCCTGGAGTGCAGAGGAAGTTGACGAAAAACTTCACACAATCATGAGAGACATCTTCAAGAAGGTTGACGACGCTTCCAAACGCTACGATATGGAAGACAACTATGTTGTAGGCGCTAATATTGCAGGCTTTGAGAAAGTTGTAGATGCAATGAAAGCTCAGGGTATCGTTTAATCCCGGCTTTCCCCAGACCCCAAAACTGCCCGAAGGATTGATAAAAATAAAATCCTTCGGGCAGTTTTTTAATTCATTAATTCATAAATTTTTTGAGTTCGTCCATAAAGGTACTCACATCCTTGAATTCTCTGTACACAGATGCGAAACGCACATAAGCCACAGCATCCAGATCCTTTAGGTGATTCATAACAATTTCACCAATCTTTGTACTGGAAATTTCTTTCTCCTCCGTATTAAAGATTTCACCTTCAATGGCATCCAGTGCCTCCTCAATCTTCTCAACAGAAACAGGACGTTTATAACAGGCGCGCAAAATACCTGTCTGAATCTTGGAACGATTATACTGTTCTCTGTTCTGGTCTTTCTTAATGACTGTGAGAGGTATGGTCTCCACCTTCTCGTAAGTTGTAAATCTCCTTCCGCAGTTATCGCACAGACGGCGACGGCGGATTGAATTCGTATCTTCCACAGGTCTTGAATCTACCACTCTCGTATTATCCTGATTACAAAACGGACATTTCACAAAGGAGTCCTCCCTTCACCAAAACTTGCCGCCACACCCTATCGCTGCACCGGCTTAAATTTATATGTAACAATTATACTTTATTTTCCTTCCCTGTGTCAATAAAAGGACTTGCATATTTTATCTAATTTGCACATAAATTTTGTAAAAAAGAGTTTTTTATGCGTATTTGTGACCTAAAGCAAAAAGAAATTATCAATATCTGTACCTGTCGGAGTCTTGGCTGTCCCATTGATCTTGAATTTGACTGCAAATCCGGCTGCATTACTGCTCTGGTCGTTCCCGGTCCCTGCCGCTTTTTCGGATTCTTCGGAAAAGAAAGCGAATTTGTAATCCCGTGGAAATGTATCCGCCAAATTGGAGATGACATCATTCTTGTGGAAATTCAGGAGGAAAAATTCCTGCATAAAGAGTAAACGACTTCGCAGCTCCTCCCATTTGTCAAGGGCTTATATTTTTTATATTTTTACAGAAAAAGTATATTTATCCATAGTGCGGCACATCATCTTTAGTAGCCGAAGATGTTACTGCAAATAAAAAACAGTAACTCAAAAACAAGGAGGATTCTAAAGATGGCGCTTAACAAAGTAGAAATTTGCGGAGTCAATACATCGAAGCTTCCGGTTCTTACTTCCGTGGAAAAAGAAGAACTTTTCCGAAGGATCAATGACGGAGACCTGGAAGCAAGGGAGCTTTACATCAAGGGAAACCTGCGTCTTGTTTTAAGTGTGATTAAGCGTTTCGGAAGCAGCAATGAAAATCCGGACGATTTGTTCCAGATAGGCTGTATCGGTCTTATCAAGGCCATTGATAATTTTGATACTTCTTTAAACGTAAAGTTTTCCACCTACGCAGTCCCCATGATCATCGGAGAAATCCGGCGTTTTCTCAGAGATAACAATTCCATACGTGTCAGCCGTTCTCTGAGAGATATTGCATACAAAGCAATCTACGCAAAAGAGAACTACATCAAACAAAATTTAAAAGAACCTACAATCAATGAAATAGCCGAAGAAATCGGCATTGAAAAAGAGATGATCGTCTATGCCATCGACGCTATACAGAGTCCCGTAAGTCTCTTCGAACCCGTCTATACGGAGGGCGGAGACACACTCTATGTCATGGATCAAATCAGCGACAAAAAAAACAAAGAAGACCGCTGGATTGAAAATCTTTCCCTGAGAGAAGCCATGCATAGGCTTCCGGAGCGTGAAAAACATATCATTGAACTGCGCTTTTATGAAGGACGCACACAGATGGAGGTTGCGGAGGAAATCGGCATCTCTCAGGCTCAGGTCAGCCGTCTGGAAAAAAATGCCCTGAAATCCATGCGGAATTACCTCAGACCATAGAAACGGATTTTCAAACAGACTCTGGATTTTGCCGAAAGAAGTATGATATAATTTTCATATGAAATCCTCTTCGGAGGAAACTGCGAAAGGAAGTAACTGTTCACAACATTCACAGTTACGACAGGAATTTATATCATGCCCTTCTCATTATTTCTTGACATGACAGTCACTGCCTGCGTCACTGTCTGGTCTCCGGGTCCAAACAACATCCTGCTTCTGTCCACAGCCAGTAAATACGGCGCCAGAAAGAATCTGAAGCTTCTTCTGGGTATCTGGACAGGTTCTCTTACTCTTATGTGTTTAAGCGGACTGTTTTGCAGCACCCTTGGAAACATTGTCCCAGGAATCCAGAATATGATGAAACATGTAGGCGCTGCCTACCTGCTCTATCTGGCATGGCAGACTGTCAGACGAAAGCCGCCGGCAGAGGCTGAGGCCGAAAAAGAGCCTTCCTACTTTATGGGAATCTTTCTTCAGCTCATAAACGTAAAAATCATCATTTACGGACTGACCATGTTTTCTTCGTTCATCCTGCCCTATGAGCAGCGTGTGCCTGTTCTTTTCCTGTTCGCCGTTTATCTGATGATTCTCGGCGCGCTTGGAAATCTCATCTGGGTATTTGCGGGAAACATCCTGAAACGCTTTTACGAGAAACAGTACAAAGCCATGAATCTTATAATGGCGGCGCTTCTTTTATTGTGCGCAATGAGGGTTGAAGGGATTTTATAATCCCCTCAACCCTCATTTTTAAGAAAACACTATCGAATCAGCGAAAAGAATCTACCAGCTCTTTTCCGTCTTTATAGCCCTGTTTCTCCAGTTCTTCAACAAACCATTCATCAATTCCTTCTACCGCCTCCCTGAAGGAATCAATATCTATCTCTTCTTTTTCTGTAATTGTCACGCCGTTTTTATCAGCCCAGCGTGATTTGATTTCTTCATCGTCAGAACGGTTGATATATCTCTCATACTCCACCGCCTTTTGTCCGGCTTCATCCACCACTGCCTGCTGCTCCGGTGTCAGAGCATCATAAATATCCTGATTAATACAGAAGAACAGACAGTCATAGATTGCATCCCACATGGAACAGTATGGCTGTACCTCCTGTACGCTGGCTGCATCGATAGCCGGAAGCGGATTCTCCTGACCTTCTACTGTATTCTGCTGTAATGCAGTATAAGTTTCAGACCAGTTCATATTTGTGGCGTCTGCTCCCCATCTCTTGTAACATTCCATAAGAAGATTGGAACCTGCTACACGGATTTTCAGGTTTTTCATATCATCCACAGATTTTATCTCACGGACACTGTTGGTAAGCTGACGGAAACCGTTCTCCGCGATTCCCATACAGTGCAGACCGTACTCGTCCAGAATTCCTTTCAGCTTCTCTCCTGCTTCTCCGTCAAATTTCGCATCTGCATCCTCATAAGAACTGTATGCAAACGGAAGAGATACCACGTTAAATCTAGGATCGAATGCCGAATAAATCAGATTTGAATGCATGGAAATCTGTACAGGGTCGCCGTTCATCAAAGCCTGAATTCCCTCTGACTGATTTCCGTTTGTAAGCTGGTCTGCTGCATAAATATTTACTTTTACCTTGCCTCCGGTAGCCTTTTCCATCAGCTCGCCAAATTTACGACCTCCGTCAGCCCAGGTGCTTGTCTCAGTTGTAGAGCAGGCGAAATTCCATGTCATTTCCGGCCAGTCAAGGTCTGTATAGTCTCCAATCTCATTAAAGGAATGATTTCCTCCATCCTTGGTTTCCCTTACTTCACCGGATGCCTGATTTCCTGTGTACGCCCCATTTTTTGCGAGTGCTTTAGGAAGTCCTGTAGAAACGGCAGGCACATAGGAAACAATAAGAAGAACTGCCACACTTGCAGCAATCATAGGCACAACCGCTTTGGAAATCTGCTGCAGGGTAACTTCCATACCTTTTTTAATCTTTATACCGATTGCAACAAAGAGATTTACGCCAACCGGAGGTGTTACCTGTCCAATCGCAAGGTTTACCGTTGCCATAACACCGAATGCAACTACATCGTAGCCAAGGGCTTTGCATACGGGAAGCATAATCGGAATAAAAATGTACATTGCAGAGTTTGCATCAATAAAGCAGCCTGCAATGAGGAAAATCACGTTTACAATCAAAAGGAAGACAAACTGATTATTTGCAATTGCGCCCAGAAGTCCGGAGGCAGCCTGTGCAATTCCGAATTTCGTACAGACAAAGGAAAACAGAGATGCACTTGCAACAATCAACATGATTCCGCCTGTCGTCTTTGCAGAATCTATCAGGATATCAAAAAGATCCCGAATCTTTACTTCACGGTAAATTACCATACCTACCAAAAGACCGTAAACAACAGAAACTGCCGCCGCTTCTGTAGGTGTAAAGATTCCTCCGTAAATACCGCCAAGGATGATAACCGGCATCAGGAATCCCCAGAATGCATCTTTAAATGCCATCCAGCGCTCTTTTGCACTGGCTTTTTTCCGTACCGGACGGATATTTTTCCTTCTCGCCTCTATCATTACTACGATTACAAGGGCAACCCCCATCAGTATACCGGGAACAATACCTGCCAGGAACATATCGGAAATAGATACGCCAGTAATGGAGGCATATACTACGAACGCAATACTTGGCGGTATGACAATCGCCACCGAGCTTGCAGTTGCCATCAATGCCGTGGAAAATGCCGCGCTGAAACCACCTTCTTCCACCATAGCCGGAATCAGCACCGCGCCGAGAGCTGCAACTGTTGCAGGACCGGAACCGGAAATCGCGCCAAAGAAGCAGGCAACGATTACACATACAATGGCAATACCGCCTCTTCTGTGTCCCACACAGGTATCTACAAATTTAATCAGTCTTTTGGAAATTCCGGCTCTTGCCATAATGTTTCCGGAAAGAACAAAAAAAGGAATTGCCAGAAGCAGGAATTTACTGATTCCGGAATACATATTTGTCGCAACAATTGTCAGTGACGTACCGGAATACAGGATTGCACAAATAGAGGACAATCCAAGACAGACTCCAATGGGTACCCCCAGAATCAAAAAGATAAAGAAGGATATAAATAAAATTGCACTGATCATTTATTTTCCCTCCTTTTCGTTTTTGCAGAAATCAAGACAGAATTCTATAATATGAAGAATCATACAGCCTGCCCCTATCGGTATAAAGGACCAGAAAATCCACTCCGGCCAGTTCAGCACGAAGGTTCTCTTTCCGTTTGCAAGCTGAGTCATTACCTTGTCCATTCCGTAGTATAAAAGAATGGCTGTAAAAATCAGACTGAGCACCGTAATGAGAATCACGGAAGGCTTTTTAAGTTTCTTCGGAAGACGGTCTGTAATAAGTGTCAGACTTACCAGCTCTCCCTCACGGCATGCAAGAGCTGCAGCCAGAAGCGTAATGAGTACAAACACCGCCACTACCAGTTCCTCTGTAAAGGACCAGGAACGATGGATGACTTTTCGGGAAAATACGTTTCCCACTGTGAGCACAAGAATCAGAAGTGTGGACACTGCAAGCACAGCTTTTTCCACAGATGCAAGTGCATTCATGATTTTTTTGTAGATTGACATGTTCTCCTCCCCCTTAGTTAAACTATCACTTTCGATGCCGCTTTTCAATTTCACTGTGTCTTCGCTTTTAAGTTGCATCTTTTTAGTGAATTAAAGCAATTTTATAACCAATCTGTGAAATAGTCAATAGAATTTCCCTATTTTTTTACATAAATCTTATTGCCTCCTCACTCACAGCAACGAGCCAAAATTCCATTGACACCTCCTGATTCCTATGGCAAAATAAAACTATAAAGAATTTTTTACGAAAAGGATTAAAGAAACATGAACTATAAATTATTAGTCTTGGATATTGACGGAACTGCTACCAATTCTCAGAAACAGGTCACTCCCAAAACCAGGGACGCTGTTATCCGCCTTCTCAAGGCAGGCGTACCTGTCGCAATCGCCTCCGGACGCCCGACTCCCGGAGTTGCACCCATTGCAGAAGAATTTGATTTTGGCGCTTACGGAAGCTACGCGCTTTGCTTCAACGGGGCAAAAATCATCAACTGGAAAACAAAAGAGCTTGTATACAGCAAAACACTTCCCGCTTCTATTCCCAGAAGGGTTTTTGAAGATGCCTGTAAATATGATGTCGGCATCCTTACTTACGCAGAAGGTGATTCTGCGATTCTTGCCGGACGAAGGCCTGACCAATACACAGAAAAAGAAGCGCAAATCTGCAGTATTCCAATCATAGACTGTAAAGACCGTTTTGTACGGCATATTACTCATCCGGTAACCAAGTGTCTCATCACAGGAGATCCTGATATTCTTGAATGTATCGAACCTGTAATTGCAGACAAATACCGTTTTGAAGCCAATGTTTTCCGTTCTGAACCTTATTTTCTGGAAATCATGCCTCAGAACGTAGATAAGGCATACTGTCTTTCCAAACTTCTGAAAATACTCGGAATAAAACGTGAAGAGATGGTCTGCTGCGGCGATGGCTTTAACGACCTTACTATGATTCAGTATGCCGGAATGGGAGTTGCCATGGCAAATGCCCAGCAGGCAGTTAAGGATGTGGCAGATTTCATTACCCTGTCTAACGATGAGGACGGTGTGGAATATGTAATCCGCAAATTCTGGCCGGAACTTTTCTGACCTATAATCAAAAAAGACAGTCGTTTTTCTCATAAACCTGAGATATTAACGACTGCCTTTTTAATTATTTTAAAAAGAACCGCTGGAACCGCCGTGACTGCGCCCTGAGGAACTGGTATGTACAGAACTTCCGCCTCCCGAAGAATCGTTATCTTTGGGTTTTGGCGTTCTGGTTACATGGCTGTACAGATATATATCGCTGCTCCCTGTAAGTTTAAGACTTCCTTTTTTTATATAAGCGCCTGCATTCTTCTGTTTCCGGGCGCTTTTCATCTGAATCTCCATAAATCCGGTAATAATAAACGCCACCAGAGCTCCTCCTGTCAGAGAACCGAAAATCCACCAGACAGACAGGGGTTCTCTGGGAAGATTCCCCTCTCCAAAAGGTTCCCCGTTTTTTGCCTGCTTCAGGAAATCCCCGCAGAGGTCTGCATAAACAGTAAAAGCTTCCATGTAATCTCCGTCTGTCAGATAAGGAAGAAATTTATCGGAAAGATATTTCTGCCCCCTGTCTGTAAACGCCGTGATTCCAAATCCGTATGTAGACATTGCCCATTCTCTGTCGCCCATATCCACAAGAAGAAGGATTCCATCATCTCCCTCTCCCATTCCATATCCATTGTAATCATAAAAATCATCGGCATAGGCAGCAGCGCTTTTTCCCTCTGTATCTTCTGTGGTGACAATCGCTATATCGCACTGATACTTCTCGCTTAGTTCATCCAGTCTTTCTTCCAAAGACCAGCTTTCTTCCTCTGTGAGAAGTTCCGCCTCATCTACAAGTCTGGGAAGCTGCCTTTCTGCCGGAATTCCTGCTCCAAAAGCATTCACTGCGGCGGCAATTGAGTAGATGACAGCTCCGGCAGCCACTGCAATCCCTGTAAACCATTTCCAGAACGCCTTTCTGTCTACAGGTAAATCCCCTGTAAGCTTTCCTGTCTGTCCGTTCATGGCAAAGGTATATTTCTCCCCCTTCCAGACTGTGTTTAAAATCCACACAGGATACAGGGCATATTTCAGTTTACCATGAGAAAGCGAAATTCCGGTATGCTCCGGTGTGACGCTGCTGTAGCCTTTAACCGTGTCGCGAAAGGCATCTTCTGTGCTTTCACGAATCCTCTCATTTGCCCGCTCCTCGCACGAGGAAGCGTCCACATCGTATTTGTCTGCAAAATATCCGGCAAGATATGCTGTATTGAAGTCTTTGGCATCTTTAAAGTAAAAAGGTTCTATAGATTCCATAAGGTCATCTGGCATTTTGGAGGAACCGTCTGCCGGTACATTTTCGAACCCGATTTCTCCTTCTCTTCTCACAGAATAAACTCTGGTTTTCGTATAATTATAGTTCGAATCCGACCACATTCTTGTTCTGGTTGCGCGATATCTCACATTCGCCTGTGCATCTGCATCAAACAGCCAGAACGGTACATAAATCCCTTTTATCTCCTCAATGTGGTTTTCGTCTTTAAACACTTTAGGCAGAAGAGGTTTCTTCTGAATATGTTTCAGATAGGCATTTTTCGCCGCTTTTTTCCCAAGTTTAAATGGAATCACATAATCAGGCCGAAGGTCTCCCGAAAAGTTCTTTGTCACAAGCACGGGATTTCCGCAGTAAGGACAGCTTGTAACTCCGGTGTTTGCATCTCCCACAATCTCACCGCCGCAGGATTCGCATGTATAGACCTTCATTCCCTCTGTTTCGCCCTCCTGCCACTGCATACCGCCGGAAGTGTCCCAGTTTATATCGTCACCTTTCTCACTACTTATTTCTTCCTCGTAAGCTCTGACAGACTCTACCTCAAATTCTGTATCGCAGTACGGACATTTCATCTTCTGTACCTTACTGTCGAATTCCAGAGCGCCGCCGCAGGCAGGGCATTTAAATTCTTTTAATTCAGCCATTCACGCTCCTCCTGCATTAAACCGAAGGTCTGGGACTTCCGCACTCGGAACAGAATTTCCCCTTGTTTACCGCTCCGCAGCTACATCTCCACGGCTGGTTGAGCAAAGGATTCATCTGTCCGCATTCTGAACAAAATTTTCCTGTATTTTTTGTTCCGCAGGAGCACTGCCATACGCCGGACTGCTGTGTCTGCTGCGCTCCCATCTGATAAAGTTCCTGTAGATTCATTCCTCCCGCCTGATTCGCCATGCCCATTCCCATAAAGCCGGTCATTGCGCCCGCCGCATTGGAGGCTGCCGCTTTCATAGCGTCTGCCTGCACTCCTGCCAGATTCGCCGCTGCCATTGCAGGGTCGCGGAACATGGCGTTTTTCTGGGCAAATTTAATCATCTGGGCATCCTCTTCCGGCAGAGTCACAGAATTTAAGGCAATGGAAACAACGGAAAGTCCGCGAAGCTCTCTCCATTTCCTGCTAAGAGTTCGGTTCATAGCATCTGCAAGCTCCCCTACATGCGCAGGTATGGCGCTTGGACGGATTTCCAACTGGGAAAGACTGCCCAGAGCAGGCTGCAGAGCGCTGATAAATTCAGCCTTTAACTGACTTTCAATCTCTTCCCCTGTATATTCCTGCTCCACATTTCCGCACACATTCATATAAAAAAGAAGGGGGTCTTCTATCTTATAGGAATACACTCCGTTGCAGCGTACAGATACGTCGAGGTCAAGTCCAATGTTTCTGTCAACTACGCGGAAAGGAACGGGATTTGCTGTTCCAAACTTATTGTCTACCAGCTCCTTTGTATTAAAATAATAGACTCTCTGGTCTTTTCCCGTATCGCCGCCCTGAAAAAAGCGTTTTTTTGCAGTTTCAAAAGTACGGAGAACTCCTTCTCCCAGACTTCCCCTGAAAATCGTCGGCTCAGAAGAGGCATCGTAGATAAACTCTCCCGGTTCTGCACAAACTTCCACGACTTTGCCCTGCTCCACAATCATCATACACTGACCGTCTGCCACTGCAATTTTGGAACCGTCTGTAATAATATTGTCGTTTCCCCTGTTTCCGGAAAAGCGCCGGTTCACCTGTTTACGCCCTTTTACCACAAGGACATCCTTATCCATAGCGTCACAGTAAAAAAACTCCTTCCACTGGTCTGCCAGAGTTCCTCCTGCTGCTCCAAGCCCTGCTTTTATTAATCCCATAGAAGTTCTCCTTTCTATTGTATGCCTGTTCCCTATACTCAGCCGCCGATTTGAGACATCATATGTTCTTCCCTGTGCTCAGTAAACGCTTCCGTAAACTGATGGCTCAGTGGCTTTCTCGATATGGCGTCACATATCGCTTCCCGTATTTCTTCATCAGAAGCTGCGCCGCGCATAAGCCTGCGAAGGTCACTGCCTACGTCATACTGCAGGCAGGTCTTTAAATATCCCTGCGCTGTAATCCGCACACGATTACAGGAATCGCAGAATTTATGGCTCATTGCACTGATAAAACCGATTTTCCCTTTAAAACCTTCAAACTGATAATAATGTCCCGGCCCGTTTCCAAGCTTCTGACTGTATACTTCATATTTACCGTAATGCTCTTCCAGTTCACTTAGAATTTCATCTTCTGTTTTGCAGATAAACTGTCTTCCAAGACCAATAGGCATCATTTCGATATAGCGCACATGTACCGGATATTTCCGGGCAAGCTCCGCCAGCTCCAGCACGTTCTGTCCTTCTATTCCCATGGGGACACAGTTGATTTTCAGCGGAATTTCCGGATATTTCAGAGCTTCTTCAAATCCCTCCATCACCTTATCAAAGCATGTCCGTCTGGAAATCTTTTCAAACGCCTCCGGATTCAGGGTGTCAAGGCTTAGATTAATACCGTCAATTCCAGCCTCAGCCAGCCCTTTCATTGTCTCTGTGAGACAAATCCCGTTTGTCGTTATGGTCACCTGTTCAATCCCCTGAATCTCTTTCAGCTTCTTTATAAGTTCCACTGCTCCTTTGCGGACAAGAGGTTCTCCTCCGGTAAGCTTCACTTTTTTGATACCAACAGATGCAAAAATTTCCGTCAGGCGGATAATTTCGTCAAAACTTAAAATTTCATCATGTGATACCGGCTCTACCCCTTCTTCCGGCATACAGTAGACGCATCTCAGATTACATCTGTCTGTAATGGAAATTCTGATGTAATCAATATTTCTTCCATAACTATCTGTCATTTCGTAAAAACTCCCGTGTTTTTTTCGTATATTTTCTTGAATTATACTCTTTTCATCTGTGAAAAGCAATTTTTATTTTTCTTTCCGGACAATAATAATTCTTATCCGATTTCTATAAAACTACCCACTCCCTGCGCATCTCTGCATTTTTTCACTGTAATTTTTCTGTCTATACGTTCTTTTAATTCTGCCACATGAGATATAATTCCCACAAGACGCTGCCCTTCGCTCAGTCCCTGAAGCGCTTTCATCGCCTGCTCAAGCGCCTCCTCATCCAGGGAACCAAAGCCCTCATCCACAAACATGGTTTCCAGCTCCACCCCTCCGTTGGAAGCCTGAATCTCATCGGAAAGCCCCAGGGCAAGAGCCAACGACGCCTGGAAAGTTTCTCCTCCGGAAAGTGTTTTTACACTTCTTACCGTTCCGTTATAGTGGTCAATCACATCCAGTTCCAGACCGCTTTTCCCTACCTTACTTGCCGCTTCTTTCCGCCTGACCAACTCGTACTGACCGCTGCTCATGGTCAGGAATCGAACATTGGCTCTTGCAATGATACAGTCAAAATACCATGTCTGGACATAGGTCTCCAGCATCATTCTGGCCTTGCCTTTCAGGTTTCCGTTGGCAGTATCAGAAAGAACCTTCAGCCATCCCCAGCGCTTTTCTGTTTTTTCGTAATTTTTTTTCTGAACTTCCAGCTTTTCTTTGATGTCTCTGTTTGTCTGCACCCTCAATGCCAGATTGTCTCTTATTTGATTCTTTTTATTTTTTTCTGACAGGAGTGTATTTTTACGCACTTCCATTTCTTCCGTTTCCACCGGTTCTGCTGTCTTTAGCTGTTCGCTTAAAATTTCCATTGCCGACGTTAACTCTGTCATTTCTTTCTGCATCTGCTCAAAAACATTTCTTGCATTTTCATAACCCTTCTCAATGCTTTCTTTTTGCTGTGTCAAAGCCTGAATCTGTTCCCGAACCCGGGCTGCCGTTTTTTCTCCCAGTTCTTCTTTCAGATTATCTGCCTGTTCTTTTATGTGCTCCACCTTTGCCTTCCCAGCAGCTATTTGCTGGGAAATCTCCGATTCCAGTCTTCCTGTTCTTTCCAGTTCTCTCTGGCTCTCCGCAATTCTATTTTCCAGAAAAGCTTTTCGTTTCTGTTTTTCTTCTGCTTTTTTCAAGGACTCTTCAAGGGTATTTTGTCTTACTTCCATAAGCTTTACTGCCTGTTCTGTCTCTGCAGCTTCTCCGAACAGTCCGTGAAATCCTGTGACAAAGGTATCATGAGCCGTCACTGCAAGCTCCCTTGCCGACCTTGCCTCAGCACTGGCTTCTGAAACCTTTTTTTCCTGTTTCAAAGTTTTTTCCTGCTGCTTCTCCACCTCTTCTCTGGATGGCGCAAAAGCTGTACATTTCGCAAGTTTCAAATGGTGCGTTGCGCCGCATACCGGACACTCCATTCCTTCCTCTAGTCCCAGTGCAAGAATTCCTGCCTGCTCGTCAAAAAAAGCTCGCTGAAGTCTGTCTGAAATCTCCTTTTGTTCCTGATATCGCTGTGCCTCTTCCTTATAATGTTTCTGTCTCAGTTCCAAACTTTTCCGCAATCTGCGGTAAGTGTCCAGATTTTCTCTGACCCTGTTCAGTTTTTCAATCTCATATACACATTCTTTCTTTTCTTCTCCTGCAAAGGCAAGGTCTGTAAGCTCTACTCCTCCTTCTTCCAGAAAAATTTTTAACTGTTCTTTTACGTTTTCTGTTTCTTTTTTCTTTTTTTCCAGTGTTCCAAGAATCTGCTTTGTCTGTTCAAACTCCTTTTCCAGTTCCTCTGAACGATTATATTTTTTCAGGCTTTCCTTCTCGCTTTCGATAAGAAGTGCGAGCTTTTCTGTATTTTTATAGTTTTCTTCTGCCTTTTCATACGCGGCCTTACTTTCCATAGACAGTGGTTTTATCTCTTCATAGCGGGCTCTTTTTACAGCCAGCTTTTCTCTTGCTTCTCTCTCCTTATAAGCCTTTCCCAGAGTCTGAACAAGATTTTGAAGCTTCTCCTCCACTGCTTCAATTTCTTTCTGTACACCATCAAGACATTCTCTGTCTGCCTCAATAAAAATATCCAGAAGTTCCATTCCCTCTTCCAGATGCCCTTCAAATCCTTCCGTCAAAAGCTTTTCCCACCGCTCTCCGGCGCTGTTTTGGGGATATCTCACCTGGTCGATATACTGAAGTATGCTTCTGAGAAGTTCCTTGTATTCTTTATCCAGAGAGTTTGCTTCAAATCTGAGCTTTTCCTGAATGGTATGGTAAATATCCGTATGGAAAAGCTTACGAAAAATCACACTTCTCTCATCTGTCTCCGCAAGAAGGAGCTTGCGGAAATCCCCCTGGGCGATCATGGCAATCTGGCTGAACTGTTTCATATCAAGCCCGATTAATTCTGTCACTGCAACCGTTACCTCCCGCACCTTTGTGATCGGATTCCTTCCGTCCGGCAGGGTCAGAACTGCGTCGCCTTTCTGCATGGTGGTTCCTGTACCTCTGGCTTTGGGACGTTCATAATCCGGACTTCTCCTTACCGTATATTCCCGGTTTTTATATAAAAAAGTCAGCTCTGCAAAGGTTTGTGTCTCCGGTTTCGCATATTTACTCCTTAACATACTGCTCTCACGGATTCCTCCGCTTGTCTCTCCGTAGAGGGCAAAAGTAATACCGTCAAAGATTGTCGTCTTTCCGGCTCCCGTATCTCCGGTCACCAGGAAAAGCCCTGTTTCTCCAAGCTTGGTAAAATCTATTTCCGTCACTCCCGCATAGGGGCCAAACGCAGATAAAGTCAGCTTTAACGGTTTCATTCGTCTCCCTCCTTCAGCTTTCGAATCAGGTTTTTCATATATTCTTCCTGCTCTTCTTTCATGGGTTCATTGTTCAGTTTTTCAAAAAATTCACCAAATAATTCCAGCTCCGTTTTTCGGCTCTGTTCCTGAAGTCCCTGAATCTCTCTGTTTTCTCTTGTTCTTGTATTATCGTAGGCAAGGCTCATAAGATTCGGATAAATCGTTCGCAGACGCGCCATTGCATTTGGTATATCCTCCTCGTCTGTAAGGGTAATCTGCATGTAATCATAACGGTTTTCTTCCGTATAAGCCTTCCTGTCCGTAACTTCCAGATACGTTCCTTTTATTTTCCGCAAATCCAGTCGTGGTGTCAGAGGAATCGTTTTAATTTCAACATTTCCCTTTTCTTTAAACTCTGCTACAGTTACGGATTTTTTGTGTCCTGCCTCCGAAAAAGAGTATTTCAGAGGGGTTCCGCAATACCGAATCGTCTCCCTTCCCACATGCTGCGGACTGTGGATATGTCCCAGCGCAACGTAATCAAACCCGTCGAAAACACGTCCGTCAATCTGGTCCAGACCTCCCACAGATACCTCCTCAGAATCGCATCTTCCGGCTCCCAGAACAAATTGATGAGCAACCAGAACATTACGTTTTTCTGGATCCGCTTTAAGTTTTTCAAGAGCTGCTTCCACTGCCTCCTGACAGGTCGCCATGTCTTCTCTCTCCAGCGCGTGACGCACCACAGACGGCTTCAGGAAAGGCAGAAGATGGATATACAAAGGTCCGTATTCGTCCTCTGTTTCGATTGTTCGTATCTCTCCGTCGTAAACTCTGGATATATAAATTCCGCTTTCTTTCAAAAGCTCTGCCCCAAAAGAAAGGCGCTCTGCAGAATCGTGATTGCCGCTGATTACATAGACCGGAATTCCCTCTCCGGAAAGGCGGGTGAGAAAGCTGTCGAATACCTGTACCGCTTCCGCAGAAGGTACGCTTTTATCGTAAACGTCCCCTGCGATCAGAACCCCGTCTGCCTTTACGTTCTCAATGATGTCTCCAATCTGGTTCAAAATATATCTCTGATCCTCAATCATGGAAAATTCATGGACCCTTTTTCCTATATGTAAATCTGATATATGTATCAATTTCATACAAGTCACCTCTTCTATTCTTTCGCTTTTTTATTTTATCAAACCTCAGAATCTCTTACAAGGGAGACTTGACATCCCTTTTTTCTTCCATTAAAATGCTTGTGTCAATATTGTAAACTTTACAGGAGCAGATTACATGAACAATAAAACAAGAAACGTCATTGTGGGCGGTATTCTCCTTCTTGTATTTGCAGGCTTCGCCTTCTTTTACCAGAAAGCAGCGCCTTCGCAGGAACCTATTTCCGCCTCATCTTTCAAGCTTAATACCGTCGTCAATATCACGATTTACGATTCACAGGATGAAACGCTTCTTCAGGATGCTATGGCTCTCTGCGACAAGTATGAGGCCATTTTCAGCCGTACCGACCACTCCAGCGAGCTTTATAAACTGAATCACGGTGCTCTCCCAAAAGATGGTAATGAATTTCAGATTTCTCCTGAGCTTGCAGAGTTAACTGCAAAAGGACTCGCATACGGACAGCTTTCCAACGGTGCATTTGATATCGCCATTGCGCCTGTTTCCTCTCTGTGGGATTTCACTTCCGAAGAAAAACGAATCCCCTCTGACGAGGACTTAAAAGCAAAGCTGCCCCTTGTAAACTATGAGGATGTAATTCTTGACGGCACTTCCCTTTCCTTCCGAAAAGATGGAATGGGACTTGATCTGGGAGCCATTGCCAAAGGGTATATCGCAGATAAAATCAAGGAATTTCTTCTTTCCAAAGGTGTAAAAAGTGCGATTATCAATCTGGGGGGAAATGTGCTCTGTATCGGAAACAAGCCGGATAAAACGCCTTTTAAAATCGGTATCCAGAAGCCTTTCGCAGACCGGAGCGAAACCATTGCAACTGTAGATATCACAAATCAGTCTGTTGTTTCCTCAGGAATCTACGAGCGTTTTTTTGAAAAAGACGGGCAGCTTTACCACCATATCCTGAACCCCAAAACCGGATACCCCTACGACAATTCCCTGATTTCTGTCACCATCATCTGTGACAGCTCCACAGACGGAGACGGCTTAAGCACCTCCTGCTTTGCTCTGGGGCTTGAGAAAGGAATGGAGCTCATCAACAGTCTTCCCGACGTACATGCGGTCTTCATTACCTCTGACGATAAACTTCATTACAGCGATAATTTCCAGAAAGAAACCAGCCTCCGGGAATCCTGAAGGCTGGTTTTTCATTGGGAACATTTTTTAGTTTTTATTTCTCTGCGTTCATTTCGTCACGCACCTCTTTGAAACATTTCACAATATAATCAATGTCTTCTTTTGTGTGAGCTGCGCTTACCTGTGTTCTGATTCTTGCTTTTCCCTTCGGAACTACCGGATAGGAGAAAGCAACTACATAAACGCCTTTTGCCATCATTCTAGCAGCCATCTCTCCTGCAGTTCTCTCATCGTAAAGCATAACCGGAACAATCGGATGTGTGCTTTCGATGATATCGAAACCTGCCTCTGTAAGCTGCGCGCGGTAATAAGCTGTGATTTCTTCCAGATGATCTCTTAAAGAGGTATCCTCTTCCAGCATCTTAAAGACCTCGATACTGGATTTTACGATAGCCGGAGCCAGCGTATTTGAGAAAAGGTACGGTCTGCTTCTCTGACGAAGTAAATCAATAATTTCCTTTCTTCCGCTTGTATAGCCGCCGGAAGCTCCTCCCAGAGCCTTTCCGAGAGTTCCTGTGATAATGTCTACACGACCCTGTACGCCGCAGTGCTCTGCAGTACCGCGTCCTGTTTTGCCCACAAAACCTGCTGAATGGCTGTCATCCACCATAACAAGGGCCTGAAATTCATCTGCCAGATCGCAGATTCCCTTTAAATTGGCAATGATACCGTCCATGGAGAATACGCCGTCTGTAGCAATGAGCTTGATTCTTGCGCCTGCCTCGTCAGCTGCCACAAGCTGCGCACGAAGATCTTCCATATCGTTATTTTTGTAACGGAAACGTTTTGCTTTGCAAAGACGAACACCGTCAATGATACTTGCATGGTTCAGTTCGTCACTGATTACCGCATCTTCCGGTCCGAGGATTGTCTCAAACAGACCTCCGTTTGCGTCAAAACAGGAAGAATACAGAATAGTATCTTCTGTTCCGAGGAAGCGGCTGATTGTTTCCTCCAGTTCTTTATGCGTATCCAGAGTACCGCAGATGAAACGAACGGAAGAAAGTCCGTAACCTCTGTCTTTATAGGAATTAACAGCTGCATCGATAACTCTCTGATTATTTGCAAGACCCAGATAGTTATTTGCACACATATTAAGAACTTCTCTTCCGTCTGTGAGCTTTACTCTTGCTCCCTGCGGAGACGCAATTGGGCTTTCCCCTTTAAAAAGCCCTGCTTCTTTAATATTGTCCACTTCTGTTTTATAGAAATTTAATGCCTCTTCTCTTCTCATGAAATTAACCCTCCTGCTTATTTGTTCTCTTCCTGAAGAGAGGTCCAGTCAAGAACAACCTTTCCTGAATTTCCGCTGTTCATTGCAGCGAAGCCTTTTTCATAATCACGGATATCGAAACGATGTGTAATGATGTCGTCGATGTTCAGACCGCTCTGAAGCATTGTATCCATCTTATACCATGTTTCCCACATTTCTCTTCCGTAGATTCCTTTGATGGTCAGTCCGTTAAAGATTACCTTGCTCCAGTCAATCTTTGCATCTGACCTCTGTAAGCCGAGAAGTGCGATTTTTCCGCCGTTCTTCATGTTATTGACCATATCGTTAAATCCGGCTTCGTTTCCGGACATTTCAAGACCTACGTCAAAGCCTTCCTTCATTCCAAGCTCATGCATCACATCCTGAAGGTTTTCTTTCGCGATATTGACAGTACGTGTTGCTCCCATTTTTTTCGCAAGTTCCAGTCTGTATTCGTTTACGTCTGTGATTACTACATATCTTGCGCCTACGTGTTTGCTGATAGCTGCAGCCATGATACCGATAGGGCCTGCACCTGTAATCAGAACGTCCTCGCCGATCATATTGAAAGCCAGAGCTGTGTGTACTGCATTTCCAAGGGGATCAAAGCAGGAATAAAGTTCTTCTTTAATAAGAGGAGAACATTTCCATACATTAGAAGCCGGAATTACAAGATACTGAGCAAAAGCGCCGTTTCTGTTTACACCTACTCCCTGAGTATTTCTGCAAAGATGCGGCAGACCTGCCAGACAGTTTCTACACTTGCCGCAGACAATGTGTCCTTCTCCGGAAACTTTCTCTCCAATCTCAAAGCCTTCTACATTCTCGCCGATTTCCACAATTTCTCCCACATACTCATGACCTGCAGTAAGTCCCACCGGAATCGTGTCCTGTGCCCACTGATTCCAGTTGTAAATATGCACGTCTGTTCCGCAGATTGAAGTTTTTAAAATTTTGATTTTAACTTCGTTTTTCCCCACCTTAGGAATCTCCACCTGTTTCAGCCAGAGTCCCTTTTCCGGACGCTCCTTCACAAGCGCCCACATCATATTTTTGTTTTCCATAAGTACCCTCTCTTTCTGTTATGTATATTGTATTTTCTGTGCAGTAAATTTGTAATCAGTCATACCTTTATATTATAAAGTATCCGGAAAGATTCCGTCAATAGAACTGACGCACAATTCCCTCATTTTCAGGAAAATCTTGTTCTTTTTTCAGACCATTATTTGCAAGAACGGGCATTTGTCCGACGGTGATGGACAGGCTTTTTATACTAAAAAAACAGCCCCCGGAATTTCTCCCGAAGGCTGTCTGTTTCGTTTCTCTGTTTTTAGTAAATACTTAGAATCATATAGATGAATCCCATGGAAAGCATCTCTGTGGGAAGCCCGCGATATGCCATTCCTGTTCTGGAAAAACGCAGGATTCTTTTCACTGAGATAAATAAAATCACCGGTACAATAGCTGTCCAGATAAATCCTCCCACTTCTCCGAAGGCTTCCATCTCAAAAGGACGCATGAACAACGCCAGTGGAATCACCAGGAACAGGCTTTGCACATTACCGCAGCGCTTTTTCAGTACACCATTCGTAAATGCAAGAACAAGTCCCGCAGTTATAAATCCAAAGTAAGGCTCCAGGAAAGCATTGGAATGGAACACCGGCTCAATAAGCATATTTCCGAAAATCTCTCCTGTGGCAAAGAATTCCCTTGCAATTGCAAGAAGAATCCAGAATCCCCATCCAATGGCGCATTCCCAGAAAAGATCTCCGTATTCTGCATCAATCTCTTCGGTAAGCACATGTCTCGCTGCAAGAAGCCCCAGAAGGAAGACCATCATCCAGAGAGGAAGCTCCACCTCCATGCCAAGAACTGTCAGACCTGCCAGAAATGCACTGGCACAGACAGCCCCCGTTCCTAAATAAACGCTGAGCTTCACACTCCAGTCCGGTACAAGATCCGTGAGAAGATTCCTTAGAAATTCCGCAAATACAACTGCAAAAATGGTGAGGATTCCTGCTGCAAAGGCTTCCTTCATTCCAGAGGAAAACAGCACGACGCCCAGTGCGAAGGCTTCTGCCGGGTATCTTAACTTCATATCTTTTCCTCCGTTTTCCTTATTTCGCTGCATTTAAGAAATCAAATGCCATATTAACTGCATTTACAGCTGCAGTAGAAGAAATTGTTGCTCCGGATACACCGTCAACAACCGTACCGTCTTCAGGTGCTTCTGTCTCTGCCGGTGTCTCTTCCGGTGTTTCGACTCCTGCTGCCTGATTAAGGCAATCCTGTGCAAGGCTTACAAAACCGCCAATGGAGATGCTGACTCCGGATACCGCATCGGTTTTTCCCTGCTCATCCATAGTAAATACATCCAATGTCTGATTTTCCACAAGTGTCTGGGCAAGAGCCTCTGCCTGCTCCTTCCAGGTCGGACCGTCCTCTGTCATAACGTACTCTCCGTTTTCAGACATTACACTTTTCTTTGTTCCATCCTCTCCTATCGCATCCCAGTTAACAGCAGTGATTTTTCCGTCTTTCACTGTCATGGTCACCTGCTCTGTAAGACCGTTATCGTCCGGCTGGCCCTTTGCAATATAATCTCCGTCTGCAAGAGTCAGAGATTTCTCTGTCACAATTCCTGCCGCTTCATACATACACTGTTTTGCAAGATCTACGAAGCCTCCAATGGAAATGCTGACTCCGGATACCGCGTCAGTTTTTCCCTGCTCATCCATAGTAAATACATCCAGCGTCTGATTTTCCACAAGTGTCTGGGCAAGAGCCTCTGCCTGCTCCTTCCAGGTCGGACCGTCCTCTGTCATAACGTATTCTCCGTTTTCAGACATTACGCTTTTCTTTGTTCCGTCCTCTCCTACTGAATCCCAGTTAACAGCAGTGATTTTTCCATCCTTCACTGTCATGGTTACCTGATCTGTAAGACCGTTATCATCCGGCTGGCCCTTTGCAATATAATCTCCGTCTGCAAGGACCGCATCTTTGAGAAGGTCTTCCTCCTGATCAGCTGCCGGAGTTTCCTCTCCAGTTTCTTCCAGTGTCATCGGAACGTTCATTCCCGGAAGGTAAACCGGTGCCTCTACTCCTTCAAACTGGCTTAAAAACTCCGTCTCTGTGATTTTGGATCCGACACCTTCTGTCTCAGTCTGCTCCTTTACTGTTACTTTTGTCACAGTTTTGCCTTCTGCATCAAAAGCCACATCCATTACAATATCTCCGCCATAGCCTTTTGTGCGGACAGTTACAAGATAGCCGTCTGATGTTTTCACTGCTTTTTCGATTCCGTCGAACCCTTCCGTATCCAGTTCCTCCAGAACCTCTGACTGGCCTTCCTGTGCTGTCTGAGTATTTTCTGCCGCAAATTTTTCAGAAAATGTATGTGAACCGTAGATTACTCCAAAAGATAATGCAGTCACAACTGCAAGCGCAAGGATACCTCTTACATTTTTATTTTTCATAGTTAAATGCCTCCAAATTTATGCCTGTTTTTTCATTCCATATACATGTTTTTTATAAAGCATGGATACTAATCCTGCCATGCAGTTTGCCGTCAGGATACCGAAACAGATTCCTTCCGGATAATTGCTGTAAATACGAATCGCCGCTGTAATGATTCCGGCTGTCACTGCGTAGAGAAGCTTACCCTTTCGGGAAACAAACACATAGTCTGTAAGCATATAGCATCCGCCCAGAACAAGACCGCCGCCAAAAAGATTCACAAGAATATCTCCCGTAAAAAGGCCTTCCGGTCCAAATACAAAGGTAAGGGCAAGAACTGTCACAATATAGGTAACAGATGCTTCCCAGTTGACAACTCCCATATAACACATATAGGCAAATCCGACTAAGAGAAGAAGAGTACTTGTCTCTCCCAGAGCTCCCGGCATTTCACCGATAAACATCTGCAGATAATCGTAGGCTGCTTCTCCTCCGTTTTTCACTGTTCCAAGTACTGTTGCTGATGAGACAGCATCTGCTGCCAACGTTCTCGGAGCTACATACTGCATCACGGCTCCCGGCCATGCAACCATCACCAGAAGTCTTCCCATCAGCGCGGGATTGACAAAATTACTTCCTATTCCGCCAAACATCTGCTTCACAAAAAGAATACTGAATACTCCTGCTGCCGATACAACCCACAGAGGAGCTGTCACAGGCATATTAAATGCCAGAAGGATTCCTGTTACCACTGCACTGAAATCTCCTGCTGTAACCTGTTTTTTTGTGAGCTTCTGCCAGAGATATTCTGTAAGTACACAGACTGCCACAGAAAACCCTGTCACGTAAAACGCACGGATTCCAAAAAAATAAATCGCACCCAGAAGTGCAGGAATCAGGGAAATCGTCACCTGCAGCATCACCCATCTGGTAGTTCTCTCTGTCCGAAGATGAGGTCCGTTTATAATTCTTCTCTCACTCATGCTTTCTTTTCCGCCCTTTCTCTCATTCTCTGCTTTACTGTGTCACGCGCCAGTCTGGTACGGAGACTCAGCTCCCTCTTTGCAGGGCAGGTATAAGAACAGCAGCCGCAGGCAATACATTCGCTTGCATGCAGGCTCTCACATAAATCAAAATCCTCTTCCTGATATGCGAAATCAATCTGGTAAGGAATCAGTCCTGCAGGACATACCTGCTCACAGCCGCCGCATCGCATACATGGGCTTTCTTCTGTCTGATAATCAGGAAGCACAAGGATTCCTGAGGTATTCTTTCCAATACAAAACAGCTCTTCCCGACCATCCCAGTCGTAAGTAATACACGGACCGGTCATAGGACCGCCGCCGATAATTCTGTGATGTTTCTCTGTAACTCCCCCACAGAGTTCAATAAGCTCTTTTGCAGTAGTTCCCACAGGTACCAGGAAATTTCCCGGTTCCTTTACACAGCCGGTTACCGTTACTACACGACTGTTAAGAGGCTTTTTGCCCAGAACCATATCTGCAGTTGCTTTAGCAGTTCCTATATTGGAAACCATTGCTCCTACTGCAGCAGGAAAACTTCCTGCCGGAACTTCTCTTCCAAGTACTGCCTGGATAAGCTGGCGCTCACCGCCCTGTGGGTATTTTGTGGGAAGAACTTTTACTTCAATTCCCTCTTCCCTGCAGCTTTCCAAAACTGCATTTAAAGATTTCACTGCTTCCGGCTTGTTATCCTCAATGCAAATATAGGCTTTCTCTGCCCTTGCCGCTTTTTTCATCAAACGTACGCCATTGAGGATTCCTGCCGGACACTCCAGCATTAACCTGTAGTCACAGGTCAGGAAAGGTTCACATTCTGCGCCGTTGACCAGGACTGCTTCGATAGGCAAATCTGTCTTGTATTTAATGTGAGTGGGGAATCCTGCTCCGCCCATTCCCACAAGACCGCCTTCTTCCATTCCGCGGATGATGTCTTCTCTGGAAAATTCATCCACAGACACCAGTTGCTTTTCATAAACAGCGCTTCCAAACGCCGGCTCATCGGAAATCTTTCCCTGATCCGGCAAATAGACACGAACGGGCTTGTTCATGGTCAGAGCCTTATCCTGCCCGTCAGTGGGATGGACTCCTCCAGGGAAGACATTCTTCTTTTTTAATCGCATGTCCGTTCTCCTTTATTTTATCATTAGTCGTTAATCTTTTAACGCACCGAAACAGAATAACACAGCCCCTTAAATTTTTCAAGGTAAAAAAACTGGTAATTGCTATTTTGTACTTTTTAAATCAACATTTTATTTTTTCTAATGATTATCCACGATCAGCATATTCAGTTTCTGCCACCTCTGCATTTCTTTTTTGCTGAAAAGAAGATGTTTTTTTAATTCTTCCGTATGTTCTCTCGGATGAAGTGTCACAAGACACTTAAATGCACAGGGCATAAGATCTGCACTGGAGATTCCACATAAAAGTCCGTCTGTTGAATCACGGATATCAAGCGGATTAAAAATATAAAGAAGGTCTTCTTCCAGGGCATTACACTGATTTACAAAAGAAAACCGTATCAGCATATCACTGTATATTACTTTTCCTGTATAGTAAATCTCACTGCTTCTCCCGTTAGCCGTAGCAGAACGAATAGAAAGAGCCGCTTCATATGTACCTTCTTTTGTCTTTGATTTGCGAATATCTATAATTCCGTCTTTCAGCCTCTGGTATCTCCCGTCATAAAAATAGAAATACAGCCTTTTTGCTCGAAAAAACGGACTCATTCCACTGTAAACAGCCGGATTCTCCTCCGGTTCTTTTTCCTCTGTATAAAAATCTGTAAGCTGGTTGATTCCTACCTCCAGCACCTCTGCAATTTCTGCCAGTGTCTCAATATCCAGGGATATTTCCCCATTTTCATACTTACTGGTGCTGGAACGGCTTTTATGGATTTTGTCCGCAAGCTGCTGCAACGTCATTCCCCTTGATTTCCGATACATTCTGATTCTGCTTCCTACATGATGGTTCATATCTTTTATCATAAAACTCTTCCTTTTTCCTTTTTCATTCAGAGATTACAGAACACGTTTTCCCAGATCAAGTTTCATATAAATACACTTTTGGCGAAAAAATCCTGTTCCATCGCGAGATTATATCATATCTTCTTTCATTTTTCTATTATTAAGAAACTTTTTATTCAAAAAATTTCATATAATGAAACTTTTATAAATTTGATTTTTCTTTTGTTTTCTGTATAATACGGAATAAAAATGACATGAAACGAGGATGTATATTAATGGAAGCAAAAAGAAAAAGCGGTTTTACCGGCTCTCTCGGATTTGTTCTGGCTGCCGCCGGAAGCGCCGTAGGCGTAGGAAACATCTGGAGATTCCCTTATCTGGCGGCAAAAGACGGAGGCGGATTATTTCTTATTATTTACCTGATACTGGTACTGACCTTCGGCTTCACTCTTCTGGTCACAGACGTTGCCATTGGCAGAAGGACCAAGACCCACGCACTGAAAGCCTTCGGAAAAATGAACCCTAAATGGAAATTCCTGGGTTATCTCACCTTTCTTGTTCCTGTACTGATTATGACTTACTATTCTGTCATCGGAGGATGGATCACCAAATATATGGTAACCTTTTTCACAGGAGCAGGAAAACAGGCAGCACAGGACGGATATTTCACAGATTTCATTACTTCAAAAATATCCCCTGTTGTATTTATGCTGTTATTCCTTTCCATCACTGCTTTTATCGTATACAGCGGCGTAGAAAAAGGAATCGAACGATTTGCCCGCTTTGTAATGCCCGGACTTCTCCTGATGATTGTAGGTATTGCATTTTTCTCCCTCACTCTGCACCATAAAGACGGGAACGGTACTATCCGAACAGGGCTTCAGGGCTTATCCGTCTACCTCCTTCCCAACTTCGAGGGAATTACTGTGAAACGCTTTCTGGAAATTCTTTTAGATGCCATGAGCCAGCTCTTCTTCTCCTTAAGCGTCTCTATGGGAATTATGATTACCTATGGCTCTTATGTTAAAAAAGATGTCAATTTAAGCAAATCTCTTACACAAATTGAATTTTTTGACACTTTTGTAGCATTTCTTGCAGGTTTGATGATCATTCCAGCCGTTTATGTATTCTTTGGAACAGAGGGCATGGCATCCGGTCCGAGTCTGATGTTTATTTCCCTTCCTAAAGTCTTTGAAGCAATGGGACCTGCCGGAAATATCATTGGCTGCGTTTTCTTTCTTATGGTGCTGTTTGCAGCCTTTACTTCATCCGTTTCCATTATGGAAACCCTGGTTGCAAATTTTATGGATATATTCCACAGCACCAGAAAAAAGACAAGTCTCGTTGTAGGCATTGTCTTTGCAGCAGCCTCTGCAGTCATCTGTATGGGTTATAATATTTTTTACTTTGAACTGCACCTTCCTAACGGAACCACAGCCCAGCTTCTTGATCTGATGGATTACATCAGCAACAGCTTTTTAATGCCGTTCATTTCTCTTCTGACCTGCATCTTTGTAGGCTGGATCATAAAACCGAAATGGATTTGCGAAGAAATGGAGGCAAGCGGCGACAAATTCAGCAGAAAGAAACTTTATATTTTTATGATTCGTTATGTGGTACCTGTTATGATGACAATTCTTTTCCTGCAGTCCGCAGGCGTTCTGTCATGGATTGGTTCTCTGTTTTCCTGAAAATAAAAACCTCAGACATTTTTATGCCTGAGGTTTTTGTATTCATTAAAATGTTTTTCCAAAAACTTGCATTATCGTACGAACCTTTCCCATAACATCATCAAACATCTGAGGAGTCAACGACTGCATACCGTCACATAATGCATGTTCCGGATCATTGTGCACCTCGATCATCACACCGTCTGCGCCTGCTGCAATCGCTGCCATAGTAAGCGGCTCCACCATAAAACGGTGACCGGAGGCATGGCTTGGATCAATAATGACCGGAAGATGACTTTTCTTTTTCAGCATGGGAATTGCAGATATATCAAGGGTATTTCTCATAGAGGTTTCAAAAGTACGGATTCCCCTCTCACAGAGAATCACTCTTTCATTTCCTCCAGCCATAATGTACTCTGCACTCATAAGAAGCTCGTCAAGAGTATTTGCCATTCCTCTTTTCAGAAGAATGGGCTTGTCAAGCTTGCCCAGTTCCTTCAAAAGCTCAAAGTTCTGCATATTTCTTGTTCCCACCTGGATTACATCCACATCCTCAAACATTTCAAGATGATTTGCGCTCATAATCTCTGTAACCACGGGAAGACCTGTTGCTTTTTTCGCCTCCAGAAGAAGGTCAAGACCATCGCGGCCAAGCCCCTGGAAGGCGTAAGGTGAAGTTCTTGGTTTAAACGCACCGCCTCTTAAAAGATTTGCCCCGGACTTTTTCACATCAAACGCAACTTCCGTAATCTGTTCCTTTGTTTCAATGGAACAAGGACCTGCAATCACCTGAAAATGACCTCCTCCAATCTTCTGTCCGCAGACATCGATTACCGTATCCTCAGGATGCATACTGCGGTTTGCTTTTTTGTACGGCTCACGGATTCTTTTTACATCATCTACAACCTCAAGGGCACGAAGCTGGTCTTCGTGAATATGAGTTGTATCACCGATCAAACCAATCAGAGAAGACTCCACACCATCAGACAGATGGAGCTTCAAACCTTTCTCTGTCAGAGATTCTTTCAACAATTCCACTTTTTTCGGGTCTGCATTCTTTTTTAATACGATAATCATAATTTGATTCCTCCTGTTTATAATCTATCCTCTCATCAAAAGCGAAAAAAAAGCTGATATCTGCCGCATGCAAATATCAGCTGTCTTTACCTCATTCTTCCTGTAAAGATACTATTCGTGATATTCTCCGCAGCAAAAAAAACCTGTGCCGAAATAATAGCCCAAGTAACCAAAATACATAAATTCTGCTGCATCAAAATTCTGCATTTTCCCTGCCACGGTTGTATCCTCCTTCTTTACCAGTCTTTTGTATTTCATGCATATGTAAAATATACCTTAATACATTTTACATATTAACCCTTTTTCTTGCCCTTGTCAATCATTATTTTCGTAATTTAAAGCGTTACGCTTTTATGTACTGCCGTACCATTAAAAGATACGGCAATGTACATTTACCACAATATAATCAGATAGAACAGCGTCAGCATCAGTCCGATGCAGGTAAGAAGCAACGCAAAAGACATACTCCTTCGAATAACCACACTGTTCTGCCTGCTCTCCGCATGACGGACAGCAAGATAATGAACGTAATCTCTCTCAATCGGTCTTTTGCGTCTCCAGGTACTGTTTGCTACATCCCGGAAACGATTAAGAACAACGCCAACACTCAGTGTAAATAAAGTCCCCTCTGTAAGCTCATGGGGAAGAGGGCTGTCACGGTAAATACTCTTCCTGAGGAATACAATGACCCCGTCCAGAAAGCTGTCGAGCACTCTGCATACCAGACCGCCCAAAAGAGGAAGAAGTTTCAATAACAACGGTCTGTAGATAAGATTTTCCACATCCAACCATGAGAACCAGCGATTCACATATCTGTCTCCTCCGGCAGTTTTTTCCATAAGAACTTTCCTGATAAAGAACAGATAAACAACCGCTCCGATTCCTATAGAAATTGCGGCTCCGGAAAGATTCTTAAGTTCAAAATACGCTACTCTTTCCCCAAAGTGTCCAAGACGCATAATTCCCTGGCCAAATTGCGCAGCCTTATCCATCAGATTTTCCGGGAAAAGTCCCCAGATAAGGAGCACTCCTGCACTGACCGCAAGAACAAAGGCAGACTGAGAATTGATGTATTTTTTCTGACTGTCATATTTTTTCTGCACTTTTGCAGATGTATTGGATTCTATAAATACAGCAATAAAAAGCTTCGTCATGTATGCGACGGTCAAACCTCCGGAAAACAGAAAACTGTATTCCACTGCCTTCATGATCCATCCTCCGCCAAACTCCACAATGCTCTCGTGAAGCAAGGTTTTACTCACATAACCTCCGAAGAAAGGAATTCCGCCGATTGCCAGCGCACCAATAAGAAAAACCCCTTTCAAAAATGGTTTCTTTCTTCCAAATCCACGGATTTCATTCAAATCAAGGGCATGGGTATTCATGAACACCACGCCTGCCGCAAGGAATAAAACAAGCTTAATCATAGAATGGTTCATCATATGAAGCAAAGTTCCGTGAACAGCCAGAGCATTCTCCTCTCCAAGAAGCCCCTGCATGCCGATACCAACCATAATAAATCCAATCTGGGACATAGAGGAACAGGCAAGCGTTCTCTTTAAATCAATGGAAAAGACTGCCAGCAGCGCGCCGCCCAGCATAGTTGCCACTCCAAGAGCTAAAATGAGCGCCCCCCATACTACATCGTGGAAAAAGAGGTTTGCCGAAAGAAGAAGCATTCCATATATTCCTGTCTTTGTCAGGATACCGGACAGCAAAGCAGACGCCGGAGCCGGCGCAACAGGATGCGCCTTCGGAAGCCAGATATGAAGAGGAAAGGCACCTGCTTTTGCACCGAATCCCACCAGCATACAGGCACCGGATGCATAAATCACAGCTTTATTTTCACAGTGCTGTACAGCTTCATGGAGTTGGTCGATAACCACCGTCCCAAGCTCATGGTACAGCATAAAAATACCCATGAGCATTACAAGGCCACCAATCACTGCCACTGCAAGATATGTTCCTGCAGCTCGTATGGACGGCTGATTTTCTTCCTGTACCACCCACACATAAGAAGTAAAGGACATAATTTCAAAGAAAATAAATGTTGTAAACAAATCTGCGGACAGGAAAACTCCCATTGTCGCCCCGAGAGTCAGTAAAAGAAACAGATAAAAACGGTTTCTGTTCTCGTGATGTTTCAGATATTCCTTTGCCATCAGACATGCCATAGTCCACATAAAAGCAGCTACTATTCCGTATATCAGGCGGAAGCCGTCAAGCTGAAAATTCAGCCCCATGCCACAGATATCTTTCAGACAAAGCGAAGCCACCGCACTGTTCCAGATATCACTTTGCTGCCAGATTGCCTCTCTGTTGCAGACAAAAGCCGCCAGAATCAGAGCAAGTTCCAGAACTGTCACGGCCGCAGCCAGACAGTCCCTGACTTTTTCGTTTCTTTTCCCCGTCACACTGCAGACAAGACCGCCTAGGAAGGGAAAAAATACAAGCATACCTATTAAAAATTCCATTTTCTCTCCTCCCTTCTACTTCACAAAAGCTGCCAAATCCGTGAGTGCTGAAATCACCGGCTGGGAATGAAGCCCAAACACAAACATTGCCGCCACGAAAACAAGCAGCGGAAAAAGCATTTGAATCCCCGGTTCCTTCACTCCCTCCAGCTTCTGATAATTAAAATTTTTGCCGGGGAAAAAGGCGCGCACAGAAATCGTCATCATATAAATCGCAGTCAAAAGAGCCGATACAAGAAGAGCTCCCATTCCGATTACCGCCAGAGTTCCTCCATCCAGAACTGCTGCTTTTGCAAGATTCCATTTGCTGATAAATCCGGGCAGTCCCGGCACTCCCATTAACGCCAATCCGGAAATGGTAAACACAGTGAATACAACTGGCATTTTTCTTCCAAGTCCATCCAGCTCATGTATATAATTCTTTTCTGTTTTACAGATTACCGCACCTGCACAGAAGAAAGAACTGATTTTCATTACCGCATGAAAAATCATATGACTCAGCGCTCCCACAAGACCTGCCGGCGACATCAAAACTACGCCGAACAAAATATAAGACAGGTTACTCATGGTAGAATATGCAAGCCTTCGTTTGAAATGAGTTTCCTTCAAGGCACGGCTGCACCCATATACAATAGTAAAAATCACAAATACCATCAATACATTCTGCGCCCAGGTTCCTTTGAGAAACTCTGTTCCAAAACTATAGTATGTAACACGGATTACCGCAAAAGCGCCTGCTTTAACAACTGCAACCGCATGAAGCAGAGCTGTTACCGGAGTAGGTGCAACGCCTGCCTTGGGAAGCCATGCCCCGAACGGCCACATAGCAGTCTTCACACTGAATCCCATAAAACAAAGCACGTAAACCAGAAGAAGGGTATTTCCTTTGTTTCCGATTTTGACAAGGTTAAGCACTCCTCCCGGAATAAACTGAGAATTGTCTCCGTAAATCAGAATAAAAATCATCCCGATAAAAGCAAAGGCTGCGCCGCCCAGAGAATAATAAAGATAGGTACGGCTTGCCAGTATCGCATTTCTCGAAAGAGTATGCATAATCAAAGGCAGTGTAATCAGAGTCAGCATCTCATAAAAACAATACATGGTCAAAATATCGTCGGAAAGTGCAATTCCAAGAGTAATTCCATATGTCATGGTATAAAACATAAAGAAAACCTTTTCATGTCCTTCGTGCTGCATATATTCAAAGGCATACAGAGATGCCAGCGGCCAGAGCAGTGAAACAATAGCAGCAAACACTGTTCCAAGGTCATCCAGACGAAAACTGATACTTAAATTTCCGGTAAGGCGGAACATTGTAAACACCTCATCCGGGCGATGAAACAGCATGCAAACAACAAGAACCGAATTGAGAATCACTGCAGTTTCAATATAAAATTCCATCTGTCTGCGGCTCTTAAAAGGAAGAACCGGCACAAGCGCTCCGCAGAAAATCGGGAGCAAAATCACGATCGGCATAATCACTGAATTCAATTTTTTCTCCCCCTTTCTACATCAAGGTTTCCGCAATCCTGCTGACAAACTCTGTCAACGGACTGGGGAAAATTCCAAGCAGAAGACTTAACCCTGCCAGTATCATAAGCGGAATCAGCATTCCTGCAGGAGCTTCTTTAAGCTCTGCATTTCCCGCTTTTTTCTCATCAAAATCTGTCCCCGGAAAAAATCCGTTCATCACAATCGGAAGCAGATATCCTGCCGTGAGAAGCGCGCTCACAAGCAATACAGCAGGACCGATATAGCGCAGGATTCCCACCGGTGCGCCAAGCGCTCCCTGCGCCAGATGCCACTTGCTGACAAAACCGCTGGCAGGAGGAATTCCGATCAGCGCCAGTGATGCGAAAGTAAAACACCACAATGTTTTCGGCATTTTTCTGCCGATTCCCTTTAACTCTTCTACCCTGTTTTTCCCACAGCAGAAGATAAAAATTCCCGCTGTCAGGAAAAGACCGCACTTAATAAATGCATGAAATACTGTATGCAAAAGGGCTCCTGTCATAGCCTGCGGCTGCAGCAGAGAAAGCCCAAACAGAATATAGGAAACCTGACTTACTGTAGAATAGGCAAGACGTTTCTTAAATACCTTCTCCCTATATGCAAGCATGGAACCCATAAAAACAGTAATCAATGACAGAATCATCCAGGCTGTCTGTATCCAGGTTCCCCTGACAAACTCTGCCCCTGCAACGTAGAAAACCACACGAATCATCGCAAGCACACCCGACTTTACAATCACCCCTGACAACACTGCGGAAGCAGGGGATGGCGCAACCGGATGCGCTGTAGGAAGCCACGCATGAAGAGGAAACATGCCTGCTTTTGCTCCAAATCCGATCAGCATACTAAATACTGCAATCATAAGAAGCTTCTCATTTCCGGATACAAGCGCCGCATTTAACGAGCCTCCTTCCACAAAGGAAAGCGTATCACAATACCGATATAAAAAGAAGATTCCGAAGAGTCCCATATAGGCTCCGCACATGGAATAAAACAGATATTTCAGCCCTGCCATGATAGATTCGCGCATACCACTGTGCATAACAAGGGGTACAGATGCCAATGTCATAAGCTCATAAAACAGATAAAATGTCACCAGATTTCCTGAGAAATCCAGTGCAATCAAAATCCCGTAAACCAGCAGATAGCAGCCGAAGAATCTCTTCTCCTCTCTCTCATGCTTCATATAGGTAAACGAATAAATACCAGCCAGCACCCATACAATACTTACAAAAGTAACGAAGAATCTTCCCAGATTATCCACCTTGAAGTATATTGGAATATCCTTCATAAGATAAAAAAGTGTAATCTCCCTCTCTCCCGTCCATGCTGCAGCAAGAGCCAGAAGTGCGGTAAAAATCAGAATAATCCCAACATATAAATGAAGCCTTTTAAGGATTCCCTTTTTTCTTTTTTCTGTAGCAGTCCCCGCCTTTAAATGTTCCCAAAAAGAGGACACCACTAGCAGTATTCCCGATACAGTCGGGAGAAATACCGACAATAATATCAAACTCATCTCTATTCCTCCTATGCAAACATTTTCAGACCGTCTGAAATCAGTGTGACAATTGGCTGTGAGAACAGACCAAGTATCAGGTTTATAATGATAAAGCAGACAAGAGCTGCAAATTTTACAGGCTGTTGTCTCATGGTAATCGTCACATAGTCCTTCTTTTTACATTCCACTTTCGGTACAGGCGTATAAATTCGAATCACTGTTTTCAGGAAATAAACTGTATTTAACACAGTACTGATAGCAAGAGCAATGAGTGTCGGAAGTACCTTCCAGTCATGGTGCCCCGCAGCCGCCTGTGCAAAAAGAAGCTTGGAAATAAATCCTGAAAATGCAGGAAGACCTACCATGGACAGAGAACCTACCGTAAACGCAACTCCCGCCACCTTATTTCTGAATCCTGCACCTGTAAGTTCACCAAAAACAGCGCTGTTTCCGGAGGCTTCCGTTAAACCGGACGCAGATACAAAGAGCAGAGATTTCGTTGCCGCATGGGACAGAACATGAAAAATACTGGCAATAAATCCTTCCATACTGCCCAGTCCGAATCCCATGTAAATATAGCCAATCTGCGCTACCGATGAATATGCAATCATTCTCCTGATATTTCTGGAGCGAATCGCATCAATCGAACCAATAATCATTCCCGAAATACCAAATACAAAAAGCACGTTGATAACTTTACTGTCCCATACAACTGCAAATCCAAACACGCGGAACATTACTTTTATCAAAAGAAAAATATAGCCTTTTGATACAAGGGAAGATAAAATGGATGCAGAAGAAACAGTAGAGTATCCATATGCATCCGGGAGCCATCCATGAAACGGAAACAGCGCGCTTTTCACGGCAAGTCCAACAGAAATCATACCCAGCGAAATTACCAGCGGCAAATGATATGCCCCTGTCTGATTCAACGCTGCTACTGCTTCCTGAATATTGCTCATGAGAAGGTGTCCTGTAAGTCCATACAGGAAACAAATTCCCATAAGAAGCATACCTGAGCCCAGAAGACTCATAATCATATATCTGGTCGCTGCAACAAAAGTACGTCCGTTCTGACGGATCATAATCAGTCCGCAGGCAGAGATTGTATTGATTTCCACAAACACATAAGCAGTGAAAAGGTCATTTGTATAAATCAGCGCCAAAAGAGAAGACAGCAAAAGATTTACCATAATATAATAAAGATTCTGCTTGGATTCCTCAATCTCCCTTTCTCTTTCCTTGATTCCACCCAGCATGGACAAAAGCATGATAATACAGAAGAAAACAGCCATCAGCCCTTCCAGCACGCCTACGCGGATTTCATTTCCCCACGGCGCCGGAAAATGCCCCATCATATATACATACGGCTCTCCTGTACTAACCGTAAAAGCAAGCACTGCTGCAGACATTACACCTACAATTGAAATCACTGCAAGATTAAGATACTTCGCTTTTTTCCCGCTCAGAATAGATGAAAGCGGACCGGAAAACAGGGTCAGGATAATACTCATAAACGGAAAATTCTGAACAAACTGCATCACAGGCCCTCCTTCTCAAGACGGGTAGAAATCTCATCCAAATCTAAAGTATGATACCGTCTGTACAGACGAATAGTAAGGGAAAGCATCAGAGCTGTGACAGAGACAGATACCACAATCCCAGTAAGGACAAGTCCGCTTGGAATCGGATTTATGTACGCCTCCATACTCTGAATTCCATCCACTACAATTGGAGCTTTTCGACCGGAAATATATCCTTTAAATGCCAGAAACATATACATGGCTGTATCCATAATATTAAATCCGATAATCTTTTTTATCAGATTCTTCTGCAGCAGAAGATTGGAAAATCCAATTCCAAAAAGTATCACTGCCACGGCTTCTTCGTAATTCGTTATAAGATTGGAAAAATCCATATCAGTACCCTCCTTTCCGAAACATGGCATAAAATGTATACATTGTTCCTGCCACTACAATTCCTACACAAATATTCAAAACCAGAATCAGACCGCTGCTCAAAATAGCTCCCGGCGTTCCCATCGGAATGATGCTGTGAATGTGGTTTGCTCCGGTGTAAAAAGAGTAGCTTTTCGCCAGAGCATAACACGCAAGCGCGCCAAAGCTCATCCATTTATAAGTTTTGGCAGTAAAGAAACGCTCTGTTTTTGCAAATCCGAACGCATTGAGATAAAGAATCAGTCCCGCTCCTATAACAGCGCCGCCTGAAAATCCGCCTCCCGGTCCCAGATGTCCTCCAAGGATTACATAGATACCAAAAATTATAATCGGAGGTACAAGAATCCTTGCAACCGTCTGAAGAATAATATCATTTTTCGGCTCATAGATACGGTCATTATTTTCCATATCTTCTATACTGTTTTTCCCCTTCTTCCTGTCACTTCTGAGAAGAATCAGAACCGTACAGGTAGCAATAAAAAGTACATGGGATTCTCCCAGCGTATCAAAAGCACGATAATCAAGAATCATTCCCGTCACAATATTTACTGCACCGGTCTCCTGTAATCCTTTCTCGATATATCTCTGAGAAACCTCATTATTGACAGGATTATTTCCCTGTCCAAACTTCGGGAGATGTGACACTGCTGTCAGAAGCAAAAAGACAAGACTAATACAGAACAGCACGCTGAATACTGTATAAGCCCTGTTAAAAAACCGTATTTTTGCATTGTGTTCCACATCGTAAACACGCTGAAAAATTTCTTTATCTTCTTCCTCCCTCTTCTTTAAAACCTCTTTATTTTCACAGAATTCTTTCTGCGGTTTCATTTCTACTTCATCAAGATAAGGATCCTTCGTTCCATCCAGCCATTGTTTGAACTTAAAGGAATGGGTCTTTTCATATTCTTTTTCAGGAATCTTTCTGCTCATCTTTTTTATCCCCCTCCTCTTTTTTTTCTGTTCCTACAATTGCATGAATTTTCTTCAGTGTTACAAAAAACAGTACACTGGTTATACCTGCTCCTACTGCCGCCTCTGTGATCGCAAGATCCGGTGATTCCAACAGAACCCAGATAATAGAAACAACAAGGCTGTAGGACATATAAATCAAAATGGAATTTAAAAGTTTTTTGGAAAGGCTTACTGAAATTGCACAGACAAGCAAAAAGCCCAACAGGATAATTCTGAATATCTCCATAACTTAAGCTTCCTCCCTTTGTTCTTTTTCTTTCATTTCCTTTGTTTTCTTTTCCCGAAGTTCCTCCTCCAGATTATGAAGAGAAATCTCCCTGTATCTCATTTCCTTATCCTCATTTGTTGTGACCTCCAGTCTTGCAATCAAATGTGAAGAGGTCGGAGAAGAAAACCATAAAAACACAATCACAAGCAACAATTTGAGTGAAGTGAAATTCCATCCGCTCATGAGAATCAGCCCCACAAGAGAAAAACCTATTCCCAGCGTATCTCCCATGGCTGCTGCATGCATACGGTTCAGTACGTACCGAAAACGGAACACACCGATAATCTCAATCAGAAAAATTCCCAGCCCCAGAAGCAGAAACACTGCCCCTGCAAGGAAACGCACCCATTCAAACACTGCCATCCTCTTTCTCCTCCTCCCTTTTTTTCTGCTGGTAAACGCCCATATATACCTTTGTCAGAACGATAACCGCAAGAAAACTGATCATTGCATAAATGATACAGATATCTACCAGGTACCCCTCTTCAAGCATCAGCGCAAGAATACCAAGAATAACCATAACCATGGTTCCCATCATATTGATCGCCACAATACGATCCGCAATTTTCGGTCCGATTATGGCGCGAATCAGACAGAGCACAACCATCACTGCAAGAAAAATAAGTGCAGCCAGAAACAGTATGTGGTATGCCTGCTCCAATCCAGGGATTCCTTTTCCCATTTCATTTCCCTCCTGTTTTATTTCTCTTCTCTTTCCATTTTTTCCAGTAAATCTACAAATACAGAATCATCCATTCCCTCTGCCATACTTTCATCCAGACAGTGCACCAGATATCTGGAATCTTCCAGAGATACTGTGATTGTTCCGGGTGTCAGCGTAATTGCATTGGCAAGAAATGCTTTTCCGGTAATTGTCTTCATCTTTGCGTCAAAGCTTACCAGCGCAGGTTCAATCTCTTCCTTTTCTGAAAGAATCAAGTGAATTACTGCAAAGTTTGCCTTTACAATCTCAATCACAAGAACACAGATATAGTGAAGCATCTGCATCGTTTTTTTCAGAATATGCTTTTCTTTTTCTATGCTGTAGTCCATAAATTTACAGGTAAAGGCAAAAACAGCGCCTGCAATCACAACGCCAAACAGGCAGATTTCCAGAGTTATTCTGCCATTAAAAATCACCCACAGAATAAAATATAACAAATACATAACTCTCTATCCCCCCTCTTCTTCTTTTTTAGACATATTCTGTTTTATTGTACACTAAAACGCCCTATAAGTCCAGCCGTCGAAAAACCACAGGTTTCAATTCCCGAAGTTTTTTCAAATATCTCTGAAATGACCGAATATACCATAGCAAAAGTAGTCATCCCAAAAGAAAATAAGGAGCTTGTGCCTTTCGCACTCGCTCCTTATGAATCTCCGGTTTCGTTTAACAATTATTATCGTGTCAATGAATATAAGGATTCAGACAGAATGAATCGTGGATTCTGTGAAGTCTCACTGCTGAGATGGAGTAAAATCGTTTCTGTCTGTTAATCATCAGCCTCATCGTCGCCTGCATCTTCCCCGTCATAAGACTCATCGTCAGAATCATCAGCCTCTGCATCGTCATCAAACTCCTCTTCTCCTGCATCTTCCTGCTGTTCTGACGTATCTTCTATATTTTCAGACGTTTCATCCTGTTCCTGTTTATCCTGGCCGCCCACAGTTTCTCCTGTCTCAGGTTTGACATTCCCCCCGGAAGAGCCTCCGTTTCCCGGTTTGTTTATACTTCCTGAAGAAACTGTTTCTTTCTCCGTGTTTGCCTGTTCTTCCTCCTCATCATCTCTGTCCTCATCTGGATCTTCTTTTTCTTTTCTGTCATTATCGTCCAGAAGGTCGTCCTTATCTCCGTCTTCCTCTTTTTCCGGAAATTCCGTTCCTGTGTAGTAAGTATAATCCCTGATATCCACGCCCTGTTTTTCCAGATACAGAGGTAGCTGATTCATCGTTATTCTGGCAAGAGAATCGTACGAAAGCTTCGGATAATCCATTGTAATCTTCTGCAGGAGAGCCGCTTTTCCCGGGGAAATTTCATATTCCTCAGCCAGAAGTTGCATTTCTTTATCAGCTTTAATGTCCTGATGGAAGACTGCTCCTGCCCCCAGAAGAGAGGTCAGACAACTGTTCATATCTTTCGAAAGCTTTTCGCGGATTCTGTCTGTTTTTTCCTGATTCGCCCCATCCACAGAAAGAAGAATCATGCTCTTTGCCTCATTGAGGTAGCCATTTTTAACCATAGAACCCAGAATCGCATTAACTGCAACATCCAGTTCTGTATTTTTAAGGTTCATATTCTCCAGAACAATTTCTCCGTCCTCATTATTTGCCTGTGCGCTCAGAACCTTTTCTTTCCTGTTGATTTCAAGTTCAATACTCGGATTTACATCCAGATAAATCGTAGCATCCGTCCTGAAATTCCATATATGAAGGAACAAAAAGCATACCATAGCACAGGCAGCAAAAGATGGAAGCATCCACAGGGCTTTCCCCGGACGGCGTCCCGGCTTTTCCACCCCATCCAGAAACCATTCATCTCCTGACGCCCTGGTTACGGGCTGACTCCAGATTTCTTCCTCTTTATCCGGACATATTTCATGTATTCCGTTTTTTATATGTTTTTTTATTTCGAAATCTGTTATTTTTCTCATAATCTCCCCTCCAGCTCTTTTCGCAGTTTTTTTATTCCGCGGTTATATCTGGACAGAACCGTCGATATGGGAAGATTTAATATTTCACTGATTTCCCTATGCTTCATACCGGATACTGCATACAGTACGATTACCTGACACTCTTCTTTAGATAAAATCTGAAATGCTGTCTCCAATACAATTCTGTCCTCTCTGTCTTTGATCTGGCTGCAGCCACAGTCTTCTTTTATCTCCTCAATGGAAACACCTAAATAATGCTTCTGCTGCCGGAGCTTCATAAGACAGACATTTCTCGCTATGGTAAAAATCCACGCCATAGGCTTTCCCATTGGATGATACAAATGTGCTGCAGAACGGATTTTTAAATAAGTTTCCTGCATGGCATCCTCTGCATCTTCTCTGTTTCTCAGCAAAGAAAGCGCATATGAAAAAATCATATTTCCGGTTTTTTCATACAGTTCGCAAAATGCATATTTTTCCCCTGCCGCAATTTTATAAAAGACAGTTTCATCTATTAAATTCGTTTCTTTTTCCTGTGGCACCTCACCAATCACCGCAGCAAATACCAGCATGGCACATTCCCCTCATTTCCTTTCTGTCTCGGCAGATATACTGCTTCTACAGCTCATTTTTATCTCTCTGTACAAGCCCCAATATGATCGAAAGATTTCCGTTTCTGCATCGCAATTCATCAATAAACTCTTTTTCTTTTTCCATATTTCGAAGCTCTATCCTGTAAGAAAGCTCAAACATCGTTCCCATATTCGTAGTCTTTACACGTTCAAGCCGTGCATATTTCGTATATGCCATAAATAAATCATCGAAAATCCCCGTATAATTTAAATTCTCCGGAATCGTTATCCGCAGCTCTCTTTCTTTGGAAACCTCTTTCCCGAATTGAATTATCTCAAGCAAAAAAATCACTCCGCCAATCAGACCTGTCATGATAACTGCCAGCGTCAGAAATCCCATTCCTACAGCAAGACCAGCGGTCATTGCAAAAAAGATAAATCCTATTTCTCTCGCACTTCCCGGCGCACTGCGGAAACGTACAAGACCGAAAGCTCCCAGCACAGCTACCGAAGTTCCCAGATTTCCGTTTACAATCATAATAACAGACATGACCAGAAGTGGCAATACAGCCAGAATTACAGCAAAGCTGCTGATACAGGTACCTGATTTTTTATACAATAACGCGATTATAATCCCCAAAACAAGGGCTGTGATCATAGCCAGTACAACCGCTTCTATATAAAATGTCCCTGCATGAAAAATGCTCTTCAACATACCAGTTTCCTCCCAAGTTTATTCCAGTTTTCTGTTCTGTGAACCATCATCTCATCGAGATGAAAAGTATCATGTTCTTTGCGGTAGATATTCCCGTATTTTGAAAAAGATACCGGATAAATTGCCAGTTCGGACAGAATTTCCGTAAACCACAAAGGCGCTGCTCCCATGATTTTGCTCTCCATCAAATAATATCCTTCCGGAAGCAGCAGTTCTCCATAATCTCCCTTCTCCAGTCCCATATCCCGGTGGCGGCTTCTGATTTTTCTGTCAAAGGTCACGCGGAAATCCGGATTTTCTTTTCCATATAATGCGATTCTGTCATAAGCCAGATAAATCCCTCTTTCAAGAGAATATCTCTGCAAAAAGAAATCTATTTCTCTAAGAATCTGGCTGTCCTTTTGCGGACGGATACCCTTTTCCACATAATCGTAAGCTTCCTGTAAAGTCAGCGGAATTCTGCGTTTATTTACCACCTTCTTGTATTTCTTTTTTATCTCCAGAAAAACTGTTGAATCCATTTCCGGAATACCATAACTTCGAAGCCTCAGCTTCTCCTTATATACCGGTTTCTCAATAGAACGCCGGATTAAATCCGATTCATGTGTGTCATAGTAAATATTGCAGATTGTATGAAGCCCGTACTCATCTCCATTCATCCGCGACTCTAAGCGTTGTCTCAATTCCTGATATACTATTTCAGGCATCAGATATTTCTTTTCATAGCGGTTAAATACTGTTTGTGCCATGAGTATTCCCCCTTATTTTTCTCTTTCCTGATGAATTTCCAGTTTTTTTCCGTCGCTGATCACAGTGACATCCCCATCCTTTGTCTCCATTACAGAAACATTCTTCTGCTTCAAAAGTTCCAGTGTTTTTACTTCCGCCGGATTTTTATGAGAAGAACAAATTGCGGCATATTCAGGTTCTACTGCATCGAGAAGTTCTCCCAGCGCCTTGTTATATACGCCATGATGGGGCATTTTCAGAAAATCGCAGGAATCTGTTTTTGTATTTTCCAGCCATTCTCTGATTCTCTGTTTCTCTGCATCTCCTGTAAAAATCAATTTGTTGTCTCCGTAAGTCACAGTTGTTATCAAAGAAAAATTGTTGTCTATTTCCTCTGCATTTCCGGCATCATAAGATAATGGCGGTTCAACAAGAATCTCTGCGTCTCCGAATTCAAATTCCACCTTTTCATTAAGCTTTACAGGCGTAATTTTTTTCTCCTCCAATGCCCTCATAAAGTCAGCGTATTCGCTGTGTATTCCCTCATATGCCGGAAGAACAACCTGTCCCACTTCCATTTCCTCAATCAGAGTATCTGCACCGCCTACATGATCCTGATCGTAGTGGGTGATGATAAGCGTATCCACCCTTGTAATCCCCTGCTGTGAAAGAAAGGTTACCAGTTCTTCTCCATCCTCTTCCTCACCTGCGTCAATGACCATTGCTTTTCCCTTTGTCAAAAGTGCAATGGCATCCGCCTTTCCCACCTTTAGAAGCGTAATCTTAAGCACCTCATTTTGCGGATTTGCCCGTGCAATACTGCATCCGCCTGAAATCATACTTCCCGATAAAGTCACTGCCAGAAGGATTGCATATATCCTGTTTTTATTTTTAAACACAAAAAACACCTCCTCTTTTTGTACCTTTCTATAAGTACAATGCACAGGAAGTGTTTTTTATCGCAAATTTTATTAAATTTTTTAATAATTTACCTAAAATACCAAAAGCCCGATTTGATACACTGCAAAAGCTGCAATCCAGGCAATGACACACTGGCCGACAACCATTGCCACCGCCCATTTTCCTCCGAGTTCACGCTTTACAGAGGCAATCGCTGCCACACATGGCGTATAGAGGAGGCAGAATACCAGCAGAGCCGCTGCTCCTACATTGCTAAGCGCGCCCTGAAGCGCTGCAGTGCTTCCGAATAATACAGTCAGAGAAGAAACTACACTCTCCTTTGCCATAAATCCGGAGATTAAGGAAGTTACAATTCTCCAGTCTCCAAATCCTACCGGAGCAAATACAGGAGCAAGCACACCTGCCGCCATTGCAAGAATGCTATCCTGAGAATCAGAAACCATATTGAGTCCCATATCAAAATTCTGAAGGAACCAAATCAGGATTGTTGCCACAAAGATAACGGTAAAAGCTCTCTGAAGGAAGTCCTTTGCCTTGTCCCACAGAAGGTGCAGCACATTTTTTGCCCCCGGCATACGATAATTCGGAAGCTCCATAACAAAGGGAACTGCTTCTCCTTTAAAAGCAGTTGCTTTCATAAGGATTGCCATGATAATCCCGACTACAATTCCAAGTACATAAAGTCCAATCATCACAAGCGCCCTGTGCTCTTTGAAAAAAGCTGCCGTAAAAAATGCATAAATCGGAAGCTTGGCAGTACAGCTCATAAACGGAGTCAAAAGAATCGTCATCTTTCTGTCACGAGCAGAAGGAAGGGTACGACTTGCCATAACCCCGGGTACTGTACATCCGAATCCGATCAGCATCGGAACAATACTTCTTCCAGAAAGTCCCAGCTTACGAAGCAGCTTATCCATGATAAAAGCAACTCTCGCCATATATCCGCTGTCTTCAAGAAGAGAGAGGAAAAAGAACAGCGTCACAATGATCGGAAGGAAGCTCAGAACTCCGCCGACTCCATTAAAGATACCGTCAATCACAAGAGACTGTACCACTTCATTGACATTTGCCGCCTCCATTGCTCTTGCTGTCATATCTGTCAAAGCTGTGATTCCGGATTCCAGAATTCCCTGAAGAAATGCTCCGATAACATTGAAAGTCAGCCAGAACACAAGACCCATGATACCGATAAACGCCGGAATTCCGGTATACTTTCCTGTAAGAAAATGGTCAATCTTACGGCTTCTGACACGTTCCTTGCTTTCTTTTGGCTTAATAACAGCCTCTCTGCAGATTTCCTCAATATAATCAAAACGCATCTGTGCCACTGCTGCCGCACGATCCATTCCTGTTTCCTCTTCTGTCTGTCCGGCGATTTCTTCCAAAATATGCTTCTCATGCTCTGTCATCTTTAGCTGTTCGAGAATCTTCTCATCGCCCTCCATCACCTTACTTGCTGCGAATCGAACTGGAATTTCTGCTTTCTGCGCATGATCCTCAATGAGATGCATCACCGCATGAATTCCTCTGTGAATTCCCTCTTCTTTTTTACAGAAATCCGTATCCAGAGGACATTCCTGATATTTTGCCACATGAATTGCATGACGGATAAGCTCCTCGAGCCCTTCTCCCTTTACTGCAGAAATCGGTACAACCGGAACTCCCAAAGCTTCTTCCATCTCATTTACAAGTACGGAACCTTCGTTCTCACGAAGTTCATCCATCATATTAAGTGCCACGACCATAGGCAAACCAAGCTCCAGAAGTTGCATGGTAAGATAAAGATTTCGCTCAATATTGGTAGCATCTACAATATTAATAATTCCTTTTGGTTTTTCCCGTATAACAAACTCTCTTGTAACAATCTCCTCACTGCTGTATGGAGACATGGAATAAATACCGGGCAAATCCGTAATCAGGGTATTGTCATACCCCCGAATTACTCCGTCTTTGCGGTCCACAGTAACCCCCGGGAAATTTCCAACATGCTGTTTGGAGCCGGTCAACTGATTGAATAAAGTTGTCTTACCGCAATTTTGATTTCCCACCAGAGCAAAAGTAAGGAGTTCATTGTCCGGAAGCGGATTTTCTATTTTACTGTCATGAAACTTACCACCTTCACCGTACCCGGGATGATGTTTCTCCTGTTTCTTTTCCTGTTTTTTTTCTTTTTTTGGTTTATGTACCTCTCCGATTTCAATGTTATCTGCATCTTCCAACCGGATTGTCAATTCATACCCATGGATTCTCAGCTCAATAGGATCACCCATAGGCGCATATTTCACTACTGTAACTTCTGTTCCCTGTATGAGGCCCATGTCCAGAAAATGCTGACGCAAAGCCCCGGAGCCGCCAACTGCTTTTATCGTTGCCGTCTTTCCAATGGCAAGTTCACTTAATTTCATTTTCTATTTTTCCTCCTCTGACATTAGCTTCAACTAACTTTTATCAAAAAATAAATATAACACATTTCGACAAAAAAGTATATAAAAATATATTTTTTTCAAAATATTTTTATCTTTTATCTTCTCTTTCCATATGCTCTTCTTTCGTCTCCCTGAGTGCTTCATCCAGCCCTGTAAGAGCTGAAAACGGTGCAAACTGAGCAGCTCTGTCATGGATAGACATCTGTCGATGCTTTTTTGAAATGTGGCGAGGAAGATTCATGATATCATCGTATTTATGTGTTTCCTGCCAGCGATTCTGTGCATTGCTCATGCTTTATGACCTCCAATTCTGCTGTTTCTGTCCATTGCCGTTGCCCCTTCCTCAAGATTCATTCCCTTAAGAATAGCATTTTTTCCATATTTCTTTTTGATATCCAGCATTGCTTCCTGAAGCCTGCGTTCCTTTTTCAGAACTTCTTCCTCTTTTTTCTCCTGTTCCTCCCTCTCCCCGTAATCGGTGAAAAGTTCAAGCTGCTCATAGGTCTGTTTCTTCACTGCCAAAGACTCCGGCACTACATGATTAGCTGTCACGGTGATTCTCCGTACAAGAAGACTCCTGTCCACAATTCTGTCAAAAAGCTCTGTTGCATATTTGATAATAAGCGTTCCGGAAGAACTTGCTCTTCCAAGATTTATAGTTCCATGAGCATGTTTTGGAATTTTCCGGCCATAGCGATCTGTCGTGACCTCTCCTCTGTATGCCCTTCTTCTTTCAGGGTCGGTCAGATTTTCAATATCATACCCCACTGTCAGTACAATCTGATCTGTTACCAATTTTTTATCCACAAGGTCAAGAGCCAGAAGATCTGTCATTTCCCTTGTGACCAGTCTGGCTTTCTCCGCACTGTATGGGCACTGTAGAACCTGTCCGGAACAGATACTGTTATTCTCCGGTCGGTAAGCTTTTACATCTGCAATGGTACATGGCTCATATCCCCAGGCATGGTCGATAAGGAGCTCTGCATTAATTCCGAAAAGCCTGTATAAAAGCTCCTCATTGTGAAAACTTCCCTCTTTTCCAACGGAACACCTTGCCACATCTCCCATAGTATACATTCCGTTTTCCTGCAGTTTTCTTGCATATCCCGGACCTACTCTCCAGAAATCCGTAAGAGGTCTGTGATCCCACAGAAGTCGCCTGTAACTCATTTCATCCAGACAGGCAATCCTCACACCGTTTTCATCCGGCGGAATATGCTTCGCCTCTATATCCAAAGCAATTTTACAAAGATACAGATTTGTCCCGATTCCGGCGGTTGACGTGATTCCTGTTGTTTTCAAAACATCCTGCACTATCTTTCTGGCAAGCTCTTCTGCCGTCATCCTGTAGGTTCTCAGATAATGTGTGACATCCATAAATACCTCGTCAATGGAATATACATGCATATCCTCCGGAGCCACATATTTCAGATAGATATCATAAATTCTGGAGCTGTATTCCATATAGAGTGCCATCCTCGGAGGCGCGGCAAGATATCCTGCCGCAAGCTGCGGAGAAACCTCTAGCTCCTTTGCCAGAACAGAGTTTCCTGTAAATTTCCTGTCAGGAGCAGCCATTTTTCGTCTGGCATTCACCTCTTTCATCTTCTGCTCCACCTCAAAAAGTCTTGCCCTTCCGGGAATTCCGTATGCCTTCAAAGACGGAGAAACCGCAAGGCAGATTGTCTTTTCCGTACGGCTGGCATCCGCCACCACCAGATTAGTTGTCAGAGGATCCAGTTTTCTCTCCACACATTCCACAGATGCGTAGAAAGATTTCAGATCAATAGCAATATATGTGTGTGTTCTTTCTCCTTTTTGCCTGTCCATAAAAAACTTCTCCCCTCTTCACGTGAACGGTGCTGAAAACAGCATAATACATATATATGTTTACAAACGCAGCGATAATGTTCAAAATCATAATACCACACATTATTATATAACTCCCCCGTTAATATAACAATTAGATTTTTCATCTCTGCAGTTGCATTCTCTGTCCTGTTATGTTATTCTGTATCTGCGGTTTGAGACGCTCCCGGATACAAAGGCTATTTGTATCCGGGATTTTTTGTTTTATTCAAAATAATAACAGGAGGTTTCTATGAATCGTGAAATTTTCAAAAATTTTTGCAGGTATGTAGCTTTTAACATCCTCGGACAGATTGCCTACTCCTGCTACACTCTGGCAGATACCTTTTTTGTGTCTGTTAAAACAGGAACAAACGGTTTAACTGCGCTGAACCTTGCTTTTCCTGTTTTCTGCCTGATCAGCGGTATCGGTCTTATGATCGGCATCGGCGGCGGAACCCGATACTCCATACTGAAAAGTCAGAACGAACACCTTGCTGCAAATCGTGTTTTCACCAATGCCGTTTTTCTTGCCATCGCTTTTGCTGTAGTCTTCTTTTTTTCCGGACTTTTTTCTCCGATACCCTTGTAAGACTTCTGGGTGCTGACGATGAGGTTTTTGCCATTACAAATATTTACCTGAAAGTTCTGATGCTGTTTTCGCCTGCATTCCTGCTTAATCATCTTCTGCAGTGCTTTGTGCGAAATGATGGCCAACCTTCACTCTCCATGGCTGCAATGATGATCGGAAGTGTGTCGAACATCATTCTCGACTACATTTTTATTTTTCCGCTTAAAATGGGAATATTTGGAGCCGCATTTGCAACAGGTCTGTCACCTGTGATCAGTATGCTGGTCTTGTCATCTTATTTTGTAAAGAAAAGAAATGGTTTCCATTTCGAAAAATCTTCTCCGTCTGCCTTCTGTACAGACAGAGACTGCTTCCGAAATATCATCACAAATGGAATTCCTCCATTCTTAACCGAGGCAGCATCCGGGGTGGTAATGTTTCTTTTTAATTTTATCATTTTAAGACTGACCGGAAATACCGGTGTGGCAGCCTTTGGCGTGATCACGGTTATTTCACTTGTTGTCATTGCCCTTTATACAGGTCTGTCTCAGGGAATGCAGCCTCTTATCAGCCGTAATTTCGGATTGCAGAATATGGAAAATGTACATACTCTTTTAAAATACTCTCTGATTACCGCATTCCTTTTATCTGCACTGATCTATTCTGTGATTTTCTTTAATGCGCCGCTTTTTGTCTCTGTGTTTAACAGTGAGAACGACCCGGTGCTGAGGGATTACGCAATCAGGGGGCTTCGGCTGTATTTTACCGCCTGCCCGTTTATCGGACTGAACATTGTTCTGTCTACATATTTTATTTCCATAAACAAACCTGTTCCGGCACAGATTATTTCCTTCCTGAGAAGCTTTTTTGTCCTTATACCAATGGCATTCCTTCTCTCTTCTCTCTGGGAAATGACAGGCATATGGTGTGCATATCCTATGACCGAGCTGGTTGTTTCAACAGTAACAGGATTTTTATGTTTCCGGCATTTTTCCTCATCCAAAATTCCCCACATATGACAAAATCAGGCAGAAAAGCTTACGCTTTCCTGCCTGATTTTGTCTATATTTTTAATGATATTTATTTCACAATAAGTATATCTGTATTTTTGCCCGATTCCCTCAAAACCATGCGGTTCTATGAGGGAATTCGAATATTTTTTTGTGGTTTTCTGATTACTTTCTGTATTGTTTTGTTGCTATTTTGTTGTAATTGTAGTATACTCTAAAGTAACAATGTTCCGTTATGCTCCTTAAACGGCATAGGAACGGATGCAAAATAAACATGTGGTATTATCCACTGATTTTTTGTAAGGAGACACATTATGAAACGTTCAAAACGAATCGAAGCACTTGATGCACGTCCTGTAAATCTGGACGGCTACATCAACGAATGGCCGGAAATGGGATTTGTTGCCATGAGCAGTCCCTACGACCCCAAACCATCTGTCAGAGTTGAAAACGGTAAGATCACCGAACTTGATGGCAAACGTCGTGAAGACTTTGACTTCATCGATCAGTTTATTGCCGATTATGCAATAAATATCGAAAAAACAGAAGCCTCCATGGCAGTATCTTCTCTCGATATCGCAAGGATGATCGTAGATATTCATGTTTCCAGAAAAGAAATTCTGGAATTAATCTCCGGTATCACCCCTGCAAAGATGGCTGAAGTCATGAACCATCTCAACGTTGTAGAACTTATGATGGGTATGCAGAAAATCCGCGCAAGAAAGACTCCCGGCAATCAGGCTCACATCACAAACCTGAAAGACGATCCGGTTCAGATTGCCGCCGATGCTGCTGAAGGCGCTCTTCGCGGTTTCGCAGAGGAGGAAACCACCATGGGCGTTGCGCGTTACGCACCTCTTAGCTCCATTGCCCTCCTCATTGGCTCCCAGGTAGGGCGTCCAGGCGTACTGACACAGTGTTCCGCGGAGGAAGCAACTGAACTGGAGCTTGGTATCCGCGGTCTGACCACCTATGCAGAAACTCTTTCTGTATATGGAACAGAAAAAGTATTTATCGACGGAGACGATACTCCGTATTCCAAAGCATTTCTTAACTCTGCCTATGCATCCCGCGGTCTGAAGGTCCGTTTCACTTCAGGTTCCGGTTCTGAGGTACTTATGGGAAGCAGCGAGAAGAAATCCATGCTTTACCTTGAATGCCGCTGTCTTTTTGTCACAAAGGGAGCAGGAAGTCAGGGAATCCAGAATGGTTCCGTAAGCTGTATCGGCGTAACAGGTTCCGTTCCTTCCGGTATCCGCGAAGTAATTGCCGAGAACCTTGTTGCAGCTCTTCTCGGTCTGGAGTGTGCATCCTCCAATGACCAGAGTTTCTCTAACTCCGACATGAGACGTACTGCAAGAACGATGCTGCAGTTCCTTCCTGGAACAGACTTCATCTTCTCCGGCTATGCGGCAGAACCAAACTACGACAATATGTTTGCAGGCTCCAACTTTGATGCGGAAGATTTCGATGATTACAATGTTCTCCAGCGTGATATGCAGGTAGACGGCGGTCTGAAGCCGGTCACAGAAGAACAGGTAATCTTTGTAAGAAATAAAGCTGCCCGTGCCGTACAGGCTGTATTCCGCAATCTGGGTCTGTCTCCGATTTCCGATGAACAGGTTGAAGCAGTTACCTATGCTCACGGAAGCAAGGATACTCTTCCTCGTGATGTAACCGCTGATCTTGCAGCTGCTGAAGACGTATTAAAACGCGGTATCACAGGTGTTGATATTGTAAAGGCACTTGCAGAATCAGGTTTCAGTGATGTTGCGGAAAGTGTTCTCAATATGCTGAAGCAGCGTGTTGCCGGCGACTATATGCAGACAGCTGCAATCCTTGACAAAAATTTCCATGTATTATCCGGAGTCAATACACCAAACGATTACATGGGTCCTGGAACTGGCTACCGTGTAGACGGAGAACGCTGGGAAGAGATTAAGAAAATCCCGCACATCATCAATCCTAATGATATTTAAGAAAGGAGGAGGACTATGCAGATTAATGAAGAATTAATTAAACAAATCACAAATGCCGTATTAAGTCAGATGACTCAGACAGGGAACTCCTCCGCTTCACCTGCGCCTCAGGCTGCACCTGTTTCTGAAGTTCCTTCTTTTGTCGGAAAAGAACGCATCAACGAAGTTAAAACCTCCTACGCAGATTATCCCCGTGCCAAAAAGGGCACAGATCCGAAAGAAGTTGTTATCGGTGTCGGCGCTGCGTTCCAGAAAGAAATCACAAAGACCATCTGCGGCATCCCTCTTGACGACGTACTCAGAAATGTGAAAGCAGGAATCGAGGAGGAAGGTATGATTCCCCGTGTCATCAAGATACTGGACACATCAGATGTATGTTTCATGGCGCTGGAAGCAGCAAAACATTCCGGTTCCGGAATCGGCATCGGCATTCAGTCCAAGGGAACGACCGTAATCCATCAGAAAGACTTATATCCTCTTTCCAACCTGGAGCTGTTTCCTCAGGCACCGCTTATGACTCTGGAAACTTATCGTCAGATCGGACAGAACGCAGCCAAATATGTAAAAGGCGAACAGGTCGTTCCGATTCCATGTACAAACGACCCGATGTCCAGACCGAAATATCAGGTTAAAGCTGCTATTATGCACATTGCTGAAACAGAACAGCTTGATCCTTCAGTCGGCGCTGTGGAATGGGAGGGCAAATAAATGAGATATCCTTTAGCAGAACATGAAAAAGAGAAAATCACATCCAGAACCGGTAAAAAATTCACAGATATTACTCTGGATGAAGTATTAAAAGACCACGTAGGACCGGATGACATCAAGATTTCCAAAGAAATCCTCAAAGCACAGGGACAGGTTGCTCTTGAAGCCGGAAATACTCCTATGGAGAAAAACTTCGAACGTGCTGCAGAGCTGGTTGATGTTCCGGACGATGTTATTCTGAAAATGTACGACAAGCTGCGCCCAAATCGTTCTACCAAGTTAGAGCTGGTTCTCATGGCGCAGGAGCTTCTTGAAAAATACAATGCCAAAAACTGTGCGCGCCTTGTTATGGAGGCCGCTGAAGTATACGAAAAGAGGGGAATCTTACTTTGAGTTATATCGCAGGTGTTGATATAGGAAATTCTACAACTGAAGTATGTGTTGGTGAAGTAACACCTGACGGTAATCTGAGATTTCTGACAAGTGCCTCCTGCCCTACTACTGGAACCAAGGGTACCATTGAGAATGTCTATTCTGTCAAAAACGCTCTAAAACTGGCAATGAGCCGAATTGGCAAAGAAACCTCTGACCTTGATCTGGTGCGCCTCAATGAGGCCGCCCCTGTCATTGGCGACACTGCAATGGAAACTCTGACGGAAACAGTTATCACTGATTCTTCCATGATCGGTCATAATCCTTCCACTCCAGCAGGAGCCGGTCAGGCCGTAGGAGAAATCCTTCTGATTGAAAATATCTCCCGCGCAGTCCCTGATACCGACTATATCCTTGCTGCTTCTGCCGAACACAGCTACGAAAAAGTAGCCGCTATTGTAAACCGATATAATGAACTTAACATCGTGGGCATTATCCTTCAGGCTGACGAGGCTGTTCTTGTAGAAAACCGTCTGAACAAAAAAGTCCCGATCATCGACGAAGTCCGCCGGATTGACCGTCTTCCTGACGGTGTTCCTGCAGCTATTGAAGTAGCACTTCCCGGTCAGACAATCCGTATGCTTTCCAATCCATACGGAATCGCTACTCTTCTGGGTCTAAGCGCGGAAGAAACACGCACTGTCACCCCGATTGCAAAAAGTCTGATTGGTAAACGCAGCGCAGTTGTTCTGAAAACTCCCGGGGGCAATGTCCACGAAAATGTACTTCCGGCAGGAGAAATTTATTTCTACGGCGACCGCAACATTACTATCAGTTTGGATGAGGGTGCTGACAAGATTATGGCTGCCGCTTCTGATGCGGGGGATATTCACGACATCAGCGGACAGCCGGATACAAATGTAGGCAACATGCTTTCCCGTATCCGTACAGGAATGAGCCATCTGGATAAAAGCAGCGAAGCAGACATCCGGATTACGGATATTCTGGCAATCGATACCCTTGCCCCCGTTCTGATCTCCGGTGCTCTGGCTGGCGAAACCTGTCTTGAAAAAGCCGTAGGAATCGCTGCCATGGTCAAAACCCAGAAACTTCCAATGCAGGAAATTGCCACCCGTTTAAGTGCAGACCTTAACACCAAGGTAAAAGTTGCCGGTGTGGAGGCAATTATGGCAAGTCTCGGAGCTTTGACAACACCTGGAACACAGCTTCCTCTGGCTATTCTGGATATGGGAGGCGGCTCTACAGACGCCGCTGTCATTTCCAATGACAGCAATGTCGTCACAACTCATCAGGCAGGAGCCGGAGAACTTGTTTCCATGCTTATTCAGACAGAACTTGGTTTAAGTGACCGTCACGTTGCAGAACAGATTAAGCGCTACCCTCTTGCAAAGGTTGAAAGTCTCTTTCATATGAGAATGGAAAACGGACAGATGACCTTTGTAGATGAATCTATTGACCCGCGCTTCTTTGGAAGAGTCTGTCTTCTCACTGATAATGGAATGATTCGCCTTGAAGAAGATATCCCAATGGAAAAAATTGTCCAGGTTCGCCGGGAAGCCAAACGCAAGGTTTTTATCACCAACGCATTTCGTGCGCTTCGCAAGGTTGCGCCGGGACACAATCTGAAGAACATTTCCACAGTTGTCCTTGTAGGAGGCTCCGCAGAGGATTTCGAGATACCTGAAATGCTCACAGAAGCGTTTACAGACTATCGAATCGTTTGCGGTCGCGGCAATATACGCGGAACAGAAGGTCCAAGAAACGCAGTTGCAACAGGTCTTGTATTGTCCTATCTTGGCGAAAACAAATAGGGAGTGTTATTATGATCATCAAGAAACCTTCCATATTTATTTACACACATGAGGCTGATCCATCTGTCCTGAAAGAGGTCTGTGCCGGAATCGAAGAAGAGGGCGTTTTCTACGACATCGAGGAATTTCCAAATGAATGTATGGAGCAGCTTGCTTTTAAAGCAGCCCGGGACTCCATGCTCGGTTCCGGTATCGGTATCTTCGGCACTGCCGTCTGCCTGAAAATGCGCGGACTGGAAAAGGGGCGGAATATAGAAAGTTACCTCACCCCTACCCGGCTGCAGTGTCGGAACATCGGCGCCAACAGCGCCCGGGCAATCAAAAAACTGCCCTTTAAAGATCAGCCTTCTGCCACTATGAATAAGGAGTTTGGAATATGAAAGTTTATACAAAAAACGGAGACAGAGGAACTACTTCTCTAATGAACGGTCTCAGCGTATCCAAATCTGACGACCGTATTGAGCTGCTTGGTACAATTGATGAGTTAAGCAGCTGTATTGGTCTTGCCAAAGTTCTTTCTGACGATGAGTCCAAAGAAGAGCTGTCTCATATTCAGAGAAACCTGATTCAGATTATGGCAGGCATTGCAGATCCCAGAGATTTGAATTACCGTTTCTCCCAGGAGGAAACAACTGCTTTGGAACACGCTATTGACGAAATGGAAGCAGCCTTTCCAAGAGTCAAAGAATTTGTTCTTTACGGCGGCTGTGAACTGTCTGCAAGACTGGATTTCGCCAGAGCCGTCGCAAGACGAGCAGAACGTCGTTTTCGCAGAGTTTCTCAGAATTATGGTTCTGATGCAAAAGCTGTACAATATATCAACCGTCTTTCTGACTATCTCTATATCTGTGCAAGATATACCGATTATAAAGTAGAGCATGAAAAAAACAGCGAAATTCAGGATCAGATTGTAAGAAAAATCCTAAAAGACAGATAAAGCAAAACAGCGTGAAGCTTTCCAACAGGAAATTTCACGCTGTTTTTATTCTCTGTCTGTCCACCTTACCAAATACGACAATACTTATCAGAAACGGAAAGAAATTGACCGTATTTTTTTTCACGTTGTTTTTTGTCATCTGTATCTTTATCCGTCAATCTCATAATTTTTTCATTCCCATAAGTTCAAAAGATTTCCTTTTTCTTTCTTATCCTACAGGAAATACCCCAATTAATATACAGGCATTTTTATACTTTTATATATTTTTCATACAAATCAAATTATAGGTGGCAACAATATTTAATTTTTCGTAATCCTGTCCACTCCACCCTGACAATTCGTTGCCAACCAATGCCTGATAAACCACGATTTTCTGCCGAAAAAACGAAGCACCTTACATCCTGCTCCGATTGTGATTGGAGAAAACGTCTGGATAGGCTCAAATGCCACCATTGTTCCGGGTGTAACAATTGAAAACGGCTCTATCATTGCCGCAGGTTCAGTCGTCACAAAAAATGTCCCGGAAAATGTTGTTGTAGGAGGTGTTCCTGCTAAAATAATCAAAATGTTAGATATAGAAGATATGTAATCTATTATAAATTTGTATCACGAAATTACCATAATCAGAGTACCTGCTACGATTGCAGCCAGACCTGCCCACGCCTTCTTCGACAGACGTTCCCCAAATACAAGATAGGAAAACAACACCGTAACAAGGATACTTAACTTGTCAATTGGAACAACGATGCTTGCAGGACCATCCTGTAATGCTCTGTAATAGCATAACCAGGATGCTCCTGTTGCAAGCCCGGACAGAGAAATAAATCCAAGTTCCCTGCGAGAAATATTTTTCACTGCTTTTTGTTTTCCGGTTATATATACCATAGCCCACGCCATCACAAGAACTACTCCTGTACGTATCGCAGTCCCCAGATTCGACTCAATATTACTGATTCCCACTTTTCCGAAAATAGAAGTAAGACTTGCAAAAGCTGCAGAACCCACAGCATAAAAGAACCATGAGCTGCCTCTCTTCTGTCCTTCTGATGACATTTTCTTTTTTTCAATCATCAGAAAAGTTCCTGCTCCGATCAAAATAACTCCTATTCCCTTTGGAAAATCAATTTTCTCATGCAAAAACAAAAACGCCAGCAAAATTGTTAAAATCACACTTGATTTATCAATGGGAACTACCTTATTTACGTCTCCCAGCTGTAATGCCTTAAAATAGCAAAGCCAGGATGCTCCTGTGGATATTCCTGAAAGAATCAGAAAAAACCATGCTCTTTTTTCAATGGCACCAATCTGCGACTGAGAACCTACTATAAAAACCATTATCCACGAAAAAATGAGTACAATGATTGTGCGCAGTGCAGTAGCAACTGTAGAATCTGTTTTTTTAATTCCACACTTTGCCAAAACAGAAGTAATTCCCGCAAACAATGCTGAACCAAACGCATAAATTATCCACATATTATCCCTCCCGGAATCCATATTATTATCTATACAGTCTATTATAACACCTGATTCCGATTATGGATGAATAAAAATACTTATCTTAACAGATTTTCACAAAACCTTGCTTCCATTTGCAGTCAGTTTAAATCTGGCTCCCAATAATTCCGCAGCTTTTCTGCACATCATCATCCTTCCAAGGAAGATTTCAAAATACTCATACATTGTGCAGATTTCCTCATCAATCTGCAAGTTTAAAGTAATAAGATGCTTCTGTTCACTTACTTTTACCGTTGCATTTGTAACAGCATAATTCACACGGTCATGTTTGTCAAAACATGCTTTATCCTTATTTCTTACACGATTTCTTCTAACATCCGTTTTATCTGCCAGAATGAGCGCAGCTGATACGGCATCAACAGCCTCTCCGGTAGATTCATCGTGATTTCCAATGGCAGACATAATAATTACCCTGTCCTCCAACGGAACATCCAGTTTTTCCAAAATAGAATTTGCCAGAAGCGCTCCATATTCTCCATGATTTTTTCTATTGACTACATTCCCAATATCATGCATAGCTCCCGCAATTTGAGCCAGATAGATTTCATGTTCAGAATGTCCGAATTTAGACAGAATCATCCCTGCCCTTTTTGCAACAATTGCACAGTGTTTCTCTGAATGGTCTGTATATCCCAATATACCAAGGTTTTCATTTCCTTTTTTTAAATACATTTTTACTTCTTCATTTCGCAGTATCTCTTTATAATCCAAATTGTTCACCTTCTTAAATATTTAGTTATTTCCAATCTCTTCACCGCAGCATCTTTTTACAGACGTCGAATTGCATCCATTGCAAGGGATGATCTCTCGCACTCTTCCGGAAGAAGTGTAATTTGCCAACACAACGGACTGCCTTTCATATGCTCAGACGCATAACTGAGTCCATTTGTTCTGTCATCCAGATACGGTCTGTCAATCTGGTTTGGATCCCCAAGAAGAATAATCTTCGTCTCTTTTCCTGCACGCGTAATAATTCCTTTTATCTGCGCAGGCGTCATATTCTGTGCTTCATCAATAATCAAATATGTCTTTATGATAGATCTTCCCCGAATAAAATTCAGTGCTTCTGTCTGAATCAGTCCCCTATCAAAAATCTCCTGTATTTTGTCATTTAATTCCCGTTCATCCAAATATCTTTCACTGTCACTGGAATCCACAAGCTGTTCCAGATTATCCATAATCGGACGCATCAGGGGTGATATTTTTTCCTGCTCATCCCCGGGAAGAAAACCAATATCTGAATCAAACAAAGCGTTTGGTCTGCATATCAGTATCCTCCGGTACTCTCCCGAAGGATTATTCAGTAATTTTTCCAATCCTACCGCCAGCGAATAAAAGGTTTTACTTGTTCCGGCCATTCCCTTTACAATAACAAGCGGCGCTTTCTCTGCGGACTGCATCAATGCTTCCTGAAGAAAATACTGTCCCACATTCCTCGGGGTAACTCCATAAGGTTTTATTTTCTTATATTCAAGCTTACGAATCACACCTTTTTCTACCCTTCCCAACTGTGTTTTCTTTGATGACTGGTCTGCCTTTAATATAACAAATTCATTTTCAAATAACTCCGGATGCATACAATTCCCATTCTCATCACAACAATATACCATTTGAACAGGAACACCTTTTTTCTTAAAATCCTTGAACAGCTCTTCCGGCACAAAAACCTCTTTTCTCCCCAGGTACTGTTCTTCATGCCCCGCAACCTGTTCTGCCGCAAAATCTTCCGCCTGAATTCCAAGCATTTGGGCTTTAATACGTAAAAGAATATCTTTTGTCACAAGGATCACCTTTTCTTCCCGTTCCTCTGACAATCCGATACATACTTTCAAAATTCTGTTATCTGATTTATATTCCTGAAATTCCGGAGGCAGCTCTACATTCCTATAGTTTTTTTCCACACGAAGAATTCCTCCGTTCTCTGTAGGCACACCCTCTAATAAATTCCGTTTTCCTCTGTACATTTCAAGAATCCGTATAGTATTTCGTACATTTGCGCCTTTTTCTCCCTCCTCTTTTTTAAGATTATCCAATTCCTCCAGCACTGTCATTGGTAAAACCACTTCATTTTCTTCAAAACACTCCAGTGCATATGGCGCCTGAATCAACACATTTGTATCGAGCACATAAATTTTTCCCATAAAAAACCTCTTTAACCTTTTTAAAAATATTTCTTCTGTATATTAGCACCATATCGTATAATCTAATGGTTTGTTATGATTAAATCTATGTAAAAAATACTCTGTTTCAAATTTTCTTTGCCAAAACCTGTTTTCTAAAAAAAACAGCTCAGTTAATCCTGTATTTATGTGATTTTGAATCATTCAACAATCACCTTTTACATACAGAACCAACCAAGCTGGTCACATAATAAACATTATCCAGGTTTTCTCTTATAACTTCTTCGCCCGTCTCATAGATGCCGTCACCATTCCGGTAAGTGCGAACAGCGCCAGAGCATTCGGGATTACCATAAGGTTATTAAACATGTCTGAAAGTTCCCATACAAGATCGTTAGAAGCCAGTGTTCCAAGGAAAATAAAAATCAGAGCAATAACCGTGTATATCTTCGTCGCTTTTTCGCCAAAAAGATATGAAACATTAATTTTTCCAAACAGATTCCATCCTAAAATTGTAGAAAACGCAAAGAAAAACAGGGTCACTGCAATGAAAACCGCGCCAATCTGTTCACCAAAAACAAGACCAAATGCAGTCTGTGTCAGATTTGTTTTATTTACAACTTCTACAGCAGCGCCTGTATAGCCATTGGCAAGAATACCATCGCTGGTATATAAAGTAGAAATTACAACCAGCGCATTTAATGTTAATACTACAAACGTATCAATAAATACACCAATCATAGCCACACATCCCTGATCATGAGGCTTTTTAACATTTGCCAGAGCATGAGCATGCGGAGTGGAACCCATACCTGCTTCATTGGAAAAAAGTCCTCGCTTCGCCCCCTGAGTCAGCGCAATTTTCAAAGCTACTCCAAAAGAACCGCCAATAATTGCCTGCGGCTGAAACGCATATTTGAAAATCATTCCAATAGTAGCCGGAATATACTTAATTCTTGCAATTAAGAGAATCAGACTTCCCAGTAAAAACAATGCCGCCATAACAGGAACAATTTTTTCCGTAACTGCTGCAAGACGCTTAATTCCACCCAGAAAAATGAATCCGCAGATAACTACAAGAATAAGCCCTACTACCCAGGATGGGATTCCAAACGCAGTTTCACAGGTAGATCCAATGGAATTGGACTGTACCATGCAACCAAAGAATCCAAGCGCAAGTGTAATTGCAACTGCAAAAAAACCGGCAAGAAATTTACCTGTATTCCCCTTGAAAGCTGTTGTTATGTAATACACCGGACCGCCTTTGATATTACCTTTCTTATCAACCGTGCGTGTTTCCTGTGCAAGAATTGCTTCTGCATATATAGTTGCCATACCGAAAAATGCAATCACCCACATCCAGAAAATGGCGCCGGGACCGCCTGTCAATATAGCCCCGGATGCACCTACGATATTTCCGGTTCCTACCTGCGCAGCAACAGCAGTTGCAAGAGCCTGAAAAGAACTCATTCCGGATTCGTGTTTTTTACCGTTCAAAGTCAGATTTCCAAATACATGGCGCATCCCTTCTCCAAAGCATCTCACCTGGACAAACCGGGTTTTGAAAGAGTAACATAATCCTACTGCAATCAGCAGAATAAACAGGATGTAATCAGATAAATAGCTATTGATTGTTTGTACAATTGGTAACAGTGTTTCAGACATTTTTTCTTCTCCTTACATACATTATTTCATAAAAATAGAGCAGCTTAAATCGCTGCTCTGAAAAAACATGTAAATTGAGAAAAGCCAGTACGAGAAATTCATATATCAGAATTCACGCCTCTGTCTCCTTTACCTGAGAGATTCAGTCCATCAGAACCTTACACCTTCGGTACTCAATTAAGAGTTTTTCCAGAGTATTCTCCACCTCCAGTCTCCAAAAAACATTTCGGATTCAAGAGGCTTCCTCGAATGCTTCTATAGAATATCACACAGAAAGTCATTTGTCAATGAGTGGCGGACATTAAACTGCAGAAAAATTTGCAAGTGAGGCTCCTGTTTTTCTTTAAGGCAAAAAACATTTACAAAAATGTTGCTCAATGCTATAATACCTTGCATCTTTTAAGGAGGAACACTATGTTAACATCTCTTGCATTCATTTTTCTTATTGAACTGATAATGGCTTCTATTTTCCAGAAATTGAAACTGCCGCGTATCATCGGCATGCTTCTGACAGGTATCCTTTTAGGTCCATATGTTCTCAACCTGCTTGATCCGTCTATTCTGTCGGTTTCCGCAGATTTGCGGCAAATGGCACTGATCATCATTCTTCTCAAGGCCGGATTATCGCTTAATCTCTCCGACTTGAAAAAAGTAGGACGTCCGGCTATTCTGATGTCATGCGTACCGGCAAGTTTTGAAATTCTGGGATTTCTTTTATTTGCCCCGAATATTCTTGGCATCTCAATAATAGATGCTGCTGTAACAGGCGCTGTTCTCGCAGCAGTTTCTCCCGCAGTCGTTGTACCACGAATGGTTCATCTTATGGATTCAAAATATGGTACAGATAAAAGTATACCGCAACTTATTATGGCAAGTGCTTCCTGTGACGATATTTTCGTTATCGTATTGTTTTCAACCTTTGTCCGTATGGCACAGGGCGGCAATGCAGATATTCTGGATTTTGTAAATATTCCTGTTTCCATTATTCTCGGTATCGTTTTCGGGGCAATCGCAGGTTACATTCTCAGCCTGTTTTTTGAAACAGCATACGCACACAAACACTATGTCAGAAACAGCATGAAAGTTATTATTATTTTGGGCGTATCCTTCCTTCTTATGGCAATAGAAACATGGTTGGAAGGCACTGTGTCTGTATCCGGTCTGCTTGCCGTCGTAAGCATGGCCTGCGCAATAAAAATAAAAAGTGTTACTTTTGTTTCACAGCGTCTGGCCGAAAAATTTGGAAAGCTCTGGCTTGCTGCAGAAGTAGTTTTATTTGTTCTGGTCGGAGCTACAGTTGATATACGGTACACAATGAATGCCGGAATTTCTGCTCTTATAATGATAATTATTGCACTTACTTTCCGATCTGTCGGTGTTTTCCTTTGTCTCATGAAAACCTCTCTGACATGGAAGGAGCGTATTTTCTGTATAATTGCTTATCTTCCAAAAGCAACTGTACAGGCGGCAATCGGTTCTATCCCACTGACATTGGGGCTTCCCTGCGGAAAAATCACTCTTTCTGTGGCAGTTCTTGCCATTTTGATTACTGCTCCACTGGGGGCTTTGGGAATTGATTCCACCTATAAAAAGCTTCTTCGCCAAGAAAGTCATTAAGCAAAAAACAGGGGACATTTCTTTTGTCCCCTGTCAAATCTTTATTCCGTTCTTTTCAAAATTGTAAATAAGAAAATCCATGTTCCTGCAATTGCAATATGTGTCAGTCCTGCCATCCCTGAAATAGCTGCATCCATTCCTCTGGACAGTTCTATTCCAATAGTCTGAAGAACACCTCTCCAAATCATTACCACCATCATAAGAGGTAAAATAATATTATACAGTTTTACAAAAACAGGAAATCTTTTCTGACTGGTCAGATTTGTAACTTTTGCAATCACACCCAGCAGAAGGAAAGTAAATGTTCCCAATACCATTAAATGTACATGAATATAACCAAGTGTGGTTTCCCCTGTATATCCCCAATATTTGGTAAACTCTCTGTAAAAAACGCCTCCTGCCATAGCTGCCAGAAAATATGTAAAAGCAATGTTCCATAATTTCTTCATTTTTTGTTTTCCTTTCTTCTTAATTGTAAGGCAATATTTGAACATTGTTCATTTTAACAATATTACATATTTTTGTCAAGATTTCATTATTATTTTTTTAACGTATTCAGGTTGTTTTTTTAGCAGAAGGTTTTGGAAGCTGACAACAATAAGCAATTCCAAGCGGCGTAACAAGAAGCGGATGAACCGGCTGGTATACCGGAAGCTTCAGGCGCTTCTCAAATACAGGCGCAAATTCCCGGAACATAGAAGATCCGCCTACGACATAGATAGCAGGAACATCGTATCCTTTGATAAACTTTTCCGTAATCAGAGCCATTTTTTCTACGGTAGCTTTAATCACAGGAAAGATTTCTTCCTGTTTGTCCGGCTGCCTTTTCAGTATTTCAGCTTCTTCATAAGGAATGCGATAATGTCCTGCAACCGTCATTGTCATATGAGTTCCACCAGTTGCCTCATCATCCGTATAAATTACTTCTCCGTCCTTCAGAATGCTGATACCTGTAGTGCCTCCACCCACATCTACAACAGCGCCGTCGCTGATTTTCAGTACAGCCGCTGCTGCAGTCGGTTCATCTACGATGTTGGTTACTTCGAAACCAGCGCCTTCCAGTACATAGCCAATGCTCTTAACACTGCCTTCAGATACTCCGGGCGGAATCGCGGCAGCCGCATAAGTAAGCTCCGTACTAAGTCGTTCTTCCAGCGTTTCTTTTAATTTGGTTACGAGTTGTACGCATTCATAATAGTTTAAAATCACTCCATCCTGAATCGCATGAGAAGGCGCGGAAATTCCAGCTATTGGACGATTTGCAGTATCTACAACAGCCAGAACCGTATTTGCAGTTCCAAGATCCACACCTACCTTTAATCTTCCTTTAAATTTTTTGCACTCACCAGATTCGACAAGCTCTGCGAAATTTGAAAGTGTTCTGTTTTTTAAATCCATTTTTTAACTCCATTTCCGTTATTTGATAGTTAGTCCATTGTTCTTTTCATTTTAAAAGAACATCAATGAAATTGCAATAAAAAGTTCCGGAACACTCAGCCATTCCGCTGCGCTGCTGCCATAAGATATCTCTTGTGATATTTCATCTGAACATAGCGCATTATTTTTTTATAATAAATTGGATTGGCAACTCCTCCAAGAACTCCTACCAACGGGAAGCCCTGCACAAATTTGAGTAACAGCATATCCACTGCAAAGGCGCTGGATGTCTTTTGAAGCTGTTCCTCCAAATCATTCTCTCCAATTAATGTTATTCCTTCAATCATATTGTCTACCTGTGCATTTTTTTCCTCAAAATCAGAGTTTCTCATAAGCGCAGCTTCCATCATTCGCAGAATAAACAACCGTTCCCCAGTGCTATCGTATGTAAAGCCATAACCTATAGCAGTCTGATAAATGCCCTTGAGCAGCATACCAACAAACAGGACGATATCCGGTAAACCAATACCAAGCGCCCCAAGTCCAATCCCTTCCACTGTTGTCAGGGCAACATTCGCCATGCCGGAGCGATTTGCATTTCGCTTGACTTGTCTCAGTTCCCTTCGACCACCTTTAACCTGAACAGCATAGTCCTGAATGAGTAGGTTGCCTCCAGATTCTCCCTATTGTATGTTTTCTCTATTACCCCCACGCCTTTTGTAAATACTACAGAAAATGCTTTTGTGAATGCCACCTCCAGACTATGATAAACTTTTTCAGGAACTTTTTTCTCCAATTCAGCTTTCCAGTGAGGCGATTGAGCCTTCAGCGCTTTTTGATTAAACTGCTCTTCTTTTTTTAATAAAGCAATACATTCCTTTTCTATAGCTACACATTTTTTGTCTCGTTTTTCAAATAATGCCATCGCCCTTCTTATACCTACTTTTCAAACTACAATTTTCATCCCTATCTTCACTCCGAAAGTCTCTCAACAAGAGTATTGCTCAGATCCAGAAAATCCAGAATCTGTTCTTTTCCCACAGTCCCGTCCAGAAGAATTGTAATCCAATGCTGCTTATTCATATGATATCCCGGCAAAAAACCGCGGGTCTGAAGAATCATACCTATCATTTCAGGATCACATTTCACATCTATGATATCCACAACACCCTCTTCCTGAAATCCAAGTTTCTTTCTGTCAATCACCATAAACACCGCATACCATTTTCCATTTTCGTGACGAAGTACTGCGCTGTCCGGAGAACTTCTCCACAGGTACTCCGGCATTGTTCCATATCTTTTTTTCACGTATTCAAAAATTTCTTCTCTTTTCACTGTCTGCTCACTCCTGACTGATATTTCCATCGGCTTCTATCTTATAGCTATTATTTTTCTGTCTTCTGAACGATTGCTGTTTTTACCTGATGATCTTCGATTTCTGTTACCCGAATCTTCAAACCGGAAAACTCAATTTCCACATCCGTTCCATCCTCAGGAATGCTTTGTAAATGATGAAAAATCAAACCACTGAAGGTATCGTATTCCTCACAGGATAAGGAAATTCCAAGTTGCTCTGAAACCTCTTCTAACGGAATTCCTCCGGAAATCTTCCACACATTTTCTTCCAGTTGCTCTACTGTATGTTCTTCTTCATCCTCTCCAAGATCTCCCACCAGCTGCTCTATCAGATCATTGATTGTAAGAATTCCCGTCACACCGCCATACTCATCCAGAACCACTGCCATAGTTTCTTTCCTTTTTTTCATATTTCGGAACAAAACATCTGCTTTTATTGTATCCGGTACAAAATATGCAGGATTTACTGCCTGTTTCATCACATTTTCCAAATCCCGGCTGTCCAGACGGAAATAATCTTTTGCGTTCATTACCCCGATCACCTTGTCTGCCGTTCCCTGGCATACAGGATAAAGCGTATGTCTGGTACGAAAAATAGTATCTTTCCAACCCTCGGCAGATTCTTCCACATCTAACATGATTACTTCTGTTCTATGCGTAAGGATTTCTTCTGCAGTGAGATCATCAAATTCAAATACATTCTGAATAAATTCCCGTTCTTCGTGGTCAATGGTTCCTTTTTCACTGCCTGCATCCACCATCATACGAATTTCCTCTTCACTTACATTTTCTGTGTCCCCGTTGGGATCAATTCCAAGCATACGGAGAATACCATTTGTGGACATTGTAAGCATATTTACAAGAGGAGCAAAAATTTTTGCAATTCCACTGATCATTCCGGACATAGCCAGCGCCAGCGGTTCTGCTTTTCTCATGGCAATCTGCTTTGGCACAAGTTCTCCAAATACGAGAGTAAAATATGACAAAACAATGGTAATAAAAATAACAGAAACAGAATCCAAAATGGAGGGAGCAATGGGAATACCTGTTTTTACCAAAGCCTCCACCAGAATTCCGGAAAAATTTTCTGCTGCAAAAGCGCTTCCCAAAAATCCGGATAAGGTAATCGCTACCTGAATGGTTGCCAGAAATCTGGCTGGCTGACTTGTCAGCTGTGCCAGGCGTACGGCACGTTTATCTCCCTCTGCCGCCATCTTTGCAAGTTTATTGTCATTCATGGAAATCACTGCAATTTCTGCACATGCAAAAACTGCATTCAAAAAAATTAAAACAACCTGTAACAATATAATCATAATCATAGAATCTTTCAAAATAAAACCTCCAATATCTCAATATGTATGGTATAAAAGCACAAAAAGACAGAGCCTGTCTCTTACTCCTGTAAAAACAGACTATGTCTTATCCATTCAAACATATGAGATAACGGAGGTTGATTTCCATTGGCGCTGTCGCCTTCTTCCATTTTCTCTTTTTGCTCCTTTCTCAAATATATATGTTCCGAATTATACCATATCCTTTACAAAATTTCCAGATATTTTTCCTGGTTCCTCAGTAATAAAATATCTATGATACCCAATTCGGATATGCTATAATTATGGTCCTATGTCAAGATTTAGTACAAGTTAAAATGAGGTTTTCCTCATCTTAACCTGCCAGCTGCAATTCGTCTTGCTGAAGCCTACGATACAGCTCTTCATAATCGTTTGGTGACATATAATCACAGTGACTATGAATTCGTTTCGTATTGTAGAATGCTTCCAAATATTCAAAAATCAAACAATATGCATGATCATAAGCTCGGATCTTAAACCGATTCAGCCATTCTCTCTTAATCAGGGAATGGAACGACTCAATACATGTGTAAATAATTCTGTCCATATCTATGCCGGTGAATTAAACATGCGAAAAGTTAAAAATACACCATAAATATACTATTGTGCGTCTGCCACCTTACAGGTGGAACTGAACAGCGTATTACTGGTACGATTCCCACGGATTGTGAGACTGTGAGAAAAAGTCTGTAAATAAGATTCTTCTATGATATGCAAGGGTGGC
>JAUNOY010000035.1 GCA_030536995.1 Eubacteriales bacterium | reverse complement strand
AAGCAAAAAGAGGGATGCGAAAAAACTCAATCGAGTTTTTTCACATCCCCTTTTTTAGTGAGAAAGTAGTTGGTGTGTTTGCTTTTGAAGCTATAAGAAGTATAGTAAAATTTGCACCGGAAGGAACAGGATACCGTACTAAGATTATAATTATGATATACTGAAAGAAAACGATAAATATGAATTTGATAAAGGAGATGGTAAATATGTGGTGGTCTATTGGTGGTGGAATCATAATCTTTGCGTTAGGTATGTTTATCTTCTTAAAGCCGGGCTTAATATGGAAATTAACAGAAGAATGGAAATCTTATCGTGCAGATGAACCATCTGAGTTCTATTTGAAAGCCACAAAAATCGGTGGTGTTTTATTTGCCCTATTTGGAATTATTATGATTATGCTTCCATTTATTTTAGAGTGACAATTTCAGCTTGTCGAACTGAAAAACACTGTAATGACATGTGTAAAACAAAATATAAAACACCCCACTGAGTAGGTTGAATTAAATACTCCTATGATTTCGATTTTGAAGTCATAGGGGTATTTTTGTGCAGAAAAATATCTGAAAAAAGGTTTGAAGATTTTAGTAAGCGGACGGATCCAGACAGGAAGCTATGTGAATCAGGAGGGGAATAAAGTTTATGCCACTAACGTGATCGTAGAAGAACATTATTTCGCAGAAGGGAAGAAACTGTCAGGATCAGAAAAGAAAGAAGATACCGATCCAGATGGATTTATGCATCTTCCAGACGGAGAAGAACTTCCGTTTGAGTAAGAAAAACTCGGATGCTGAAAGCAGAAGAGCGCACTTATATACCTTACAAGGTATGTGCGTCCTACGGAAGTAGCATCTTTCTGAAGGGGAATTCCGAAAGTGTTTGCGGATGATCCATCCGAAGAAGGGTTCCCCTTCCGGCAGAAATGCCTATCCCGTAACAGAGAAAATTGAAGAGTTGAAAAAGGAGAAAAAGAACGATATGGCGAAGAAGAAAACATTTCAGGAATATACTCAGGAAGCAGACTGAGCTACGATTGATGTCAACAGTTGCGTTAACAACAGAATAAAGGAAAACATTGGCAAAAAAACACTTTGGCATTGGCAGTCTTTATAGATACCTGTGCCAGCCGCCAATGTCAGAGTAATTACGAATTGATGATAGTTAAGGTCTATTTTAATAGGTATTTTCATAGTAATGGACAAAGAGAAAAGGGAGGTGGGAGCACCGCTATGAAGAAACAAAAACTGAATTATCGTTTTCATAATCCGAATACTGCGGAAGTGACCGCCAATTACATATTAAAAGTATTTATTGAGGTGAATGCGAAGAAAGTTGACCGAGTTATGCAGGAGATGGCTGAAAGAGGTTTGGAAGAGGACAAGCAAGAGAGAAAATAAAAGATTTTGAGCTGCAAGTTTACTTGTGTTCTTGATGGAAAAGGGTAAACTGATGAATAAGAAGTTGCGATTTTGAAGGGAGACCTTGATTATTATGAGAAAAGAATTTGATATTTCATAGTTCGATAAATATAGAGAAGATAACAGAAGAGAAGTAAAGAAAGCGAATGGAGGATTGCCGGTTTCATTATGGGACACATATTCTTCTTTTGCAAACTGTTATGGCGGTGTCATTATTTTAGGGATTAAAGAAGAAAAAGATGGAAGTTGGCGAACAACTGGATTGCAAAATGAATCGAAATTGCGTAAGGATTTTTGGGATACGATTAATAATCCGAAGAAAGTAAACCTCAATTTATTAACGGATGACGATATAGAGACTTATACAATAGGTGAAAGAAAAGATGTCATCATGGTGATATATGTTCCTATGGCATGGAGATTTTGGACAAGGTTCCTATGGAAGATTTGAATTATGATACAATTCATGGGTATCGAAACAGCCATAGAACTTTGAAGGAAGGGCATCCTTTTGAACGACTGAACGATCATGAGTATTTAAGAAGTATTGGAGCGGCGGCTGTTTCCGAAGAAGATGGGAAATTGCATCCAACAGCAGCGGGTATGCTTATGTTTGGAAATGAATACGATATTGTGCGGCATTTTCCGGAGTACTTCTTAGATTATAGAGAGGAAATGGATTCTGCAATTCGTTGGACTGACAGATTACAATCCAGTTCCGGTGAGTGGTCCCTTCTTAATGTGATTGGCTTATAAAAATATTAGCATAATTGCAGAAATTATTTAACGCTGTTAAAGATGCATATATTCCTTAATGAATCCTGTGATTGCTGTTCGCTCCGTTCACAGCAACTTGGTCAAAATCCATTCCACTTGCTGTAAACTGTCAGGAATGCTATATTATAAGAAATATCTGTCGTACTGTACAGTTGTACCAAAAATAAAATGTATGGGAAAGACGGTGAAAAAATGATACCGCCTGTAAGAATACACGGACGGAAATGGGATGTGGAGGAATGGAGCATGTTTAAAGAAATTAGAGATGAACGGGCTTTCAACGGGATTTTAAATCAGATTATAGAGAACATTCAGAATGGAAGTCTCAAAGCGGGCGATGCCCTTCCGGCGGAGCGGACAATGGCGGAGATCATGGGAGTATCCAGACCGGCAGTCAGAGAAGCTTTGAGAGCACTGGAACTGCTGGGAATAGTCAAGCCGGTGCCGGGAGGCGGAAATTATATTACGGAGGACCTGGATACCTGGCTGATCGAACCTTTATCCATACTTTTTAAATTAAATAATGGATATCTGCGCCAGAATCAGCAGTTCCGTGCGGCACTGGAGCGAGAAGCGGCAATTCTTGCGGCACAAAAGTGCACACCGCTGGATGCAGCAGAATTATGGGTGATTCTTGCACGGCTGGACGCCGCAGAAGATGAAAAGATACGGGGTGAACTGGATCGCGAACTTCACAAGAAGATTGCAAAGATCGCAGATAACCCGATGGTTTACAGTGTCCTTGCGGCAGCAGATCAGCTTACTGAGAATATTGTTTCCGGGACGAGAGACTACATTATGAAAAAGAATAATTCTGTCAGAGAGGTTGATGACCAGCATCATCGGCTTGTTAAGGCAATCATCAACGGAGATGCAGAACAGGCGGAACGATGTATGTCCGAACATATGGATACGATTGAACGTTATATGGAAGAAATGCAAAAAAAATCCTGAGAAATTTTGGGCATTTTTACAGGATAAATTGATATGACCTCTATTGCATTTTGGTAATACCGGCGGTATAATTAAAATGTAAATTGGTAATGCCAATAAATAAAACCGGCAACACCAGAAGGAGGGACGAAACAATGGGATATGTGAAATGGTCACATGATACACTGAATCATTTTTGCGGAGACGTATTCAAGGCGTTTGGTTTTACAGAGGAAGAAAGCAATCAGATCACGGATGTGCTTCTTACGGCTGACCTTTATGGAATAGAAAGTCATGGCATGCAGAGAATGGTGCGTTATCATAAGGGAATCGAAAAGGGAACAATCCATCCGCAGGCAAAGCCTGAAATTGTATTTGAAACACCGATATCTGCAGTGATTGATGGTCATAATGGAATGGGACAGCTTATTTCCGTTTATGCAATGAAAAAAGCAATCGAAAAAGCCAAAAAGACCGGAGTTGGAATTGTAACTGTCCGTGAGTCTAATCATTTCGGTATCGCTGGATATTATGCAAAGATGGCATGCGATGAGGGACTTCTGGGAATGGCCTGTACAAATTCAGAGGCTATTATGGTTCCTACGTTTGGCAAAAAAGCCATGCTTGGATCAAACCCAATCGCAGTAGCTATGCCGGCAGACCCGTATCCGTTTTTCTTTGACTGTTCTACCACGGTAGTTACAAGAGGAAAACTCGAAATGTACAATAAAATGGAGAAACCACTTCCGGATGGATGGGCTCTGGACAAAGATGGTCATGCAAGTACAGATGCACCAGATGTCCTTTCCAATATTGTTGCAAAGAAGGGCGGTGGAATCATGCCCCTTGGTGGAAATGAAGAGGTTACAGGAAGCCACAAGGGATATGGATATGGTATGCTGTGTGAACTATTCAGTTCCATTCTTTCTATGGGTGTTACTTCGGATCATTGCTGCACATTCCCGGATAAAACAGGAATCTGTCATGGATTTATGGCAATCGATCCGGCTGCATTTGGTGATCCTCAAGCAATCCGCAGACACTTTTCAGAATACCTGGAAGCTTTGAGAGAAAGTCCGAAGGCAGAAGGCAAAGATCGTATTTATACACATGGTGAAAAAGAAGTTTTGGCAGAAAAAGATAGAAGAGAGCATGGATTACCTGTAAACGATAATACGATGGTCGAACTTGCTAATCTGTGTGGATATCTCGGACTTGACTTTAATAAATATTTTGATGGATATGAGCTTCCAAAAGAAAGCAAATTCTTTACCGGTAATTATTAATAGATTAGAAGATTGCTGTGAACGGAGTGAACAGCAACAATAGAAGAGTCGAATGATACGGTTTCGCAAAATTTAAGATACCAGGGAGGACAATAGAAATGGATTATGCAAAAGAATCTTTAAGACTGCATGGAGAATGGAAAGGTAAGATTGAAGTTGTAACAAGTGTACCTGTAGAAAATAAGGATGATCTGTCACTTGCCTATACACCAGGTGTTGCACAGCCTTGTCTCGAAATCCAGAAGGATGTGGATAAATCTTATGATCTTACCAGAAGATGGAACATGTGTCTGGTAGTAACTGACGGTTCAGCTGTTCTTGGACTTGGAAATATCGGACCAGAGGCCGGAATGCCGGTAATGGAAGGAAAATGTGTACTTTTCAAGGCATTTGGCGATGTAGATGCATTCCCTCTTTGTATCAAGAGCAATGATGTAGATGAGATCGTTAATACAATTTATCTGATCTCCGGTTCTTTTGGCGGAGTAAATCTGGAAGATATTTCAGCACCGAGATGTTTTGAAATTGAGAAGAAATTAAAAGAAAAATGTGATATCCCGATTTTCCACGACGATCAGCATGGTACAGCGATTATCACTCTTGCCGGTCTGACCAACGCACTGAAGGTTGTAGGAAAGAAAAAAGAAGATGTTCGTATCGTTATGAACGGAGCAGGAGCTGCTGCAATTTCTATTGCACGTCTCCTTCTGACAGCAGGATTCAAAGATATCACTCTCTGCGACAGAAAGGGTGCAATCTACGAGGGACGCCCGGAAGGCATGAATCCGATCAAAGAAGAAATGGCTAAAGTTACTAACCTGGCTAAAAAATCCGGTTCTCTTGCAGAGATGCTGGTTGGCGCTGATGTATTTATCGGTGTTTCAGCACCGGGTGCTGTTACAACAGAGATGGTTAAGACCATGAACAAAGATGCAGTTGTTTTTGCATGTGCGAACCCGACTCCGGAGATTTTCCCGGATGATGCAAAGGCAGGCGGAGCAAAAGTTGTTTCCACAGGAAGAAGTGATTTCCCGAACCAGATCAACAACGTACTTGCTTTCCCGGGAATCTTCCGTGGTGCATTTGATGTGAGAGCAAAAGAAATCAATGACGAAATGAAATTGGCAGCGTCTGAAGCACTTGCAAATCTGATCACAGATGAGGAACTTTCTCCGGAGTATATTATTCCGAAGGCATTTGATAAGCGAGTAGGACCAGCGGTAGCCAAAGCGGTTGCTGAGGCAGCAAAGAGAACCGGTGTAGCTCGTATTTAAACGAGATACGCAGGGGTAACACCGGAAAGTCATGAGACTGCACTGAAGGTCATGAAAGCGTGCCAGATAGAGGTTGTCGAATGAACGGATTACAAAAAGATATAGAATAAAGTAAAGCAGAAGGGGCTGTCGGTTAATATCACATTTCGGCATCCTCAGTAGCAATTGAAAGGATCCCTGCAAGGACAAGGCTTGTTAGCCTTCCATCCTGCGTAGGATCCTTTTTTCTATGAAAGATGAAATTTATTTTTGGCCGCAAAAATCCCTTGTCTGGATTTTTACAGCCACACTTTTGATCAAGCTGTTTTTTTCGGTGTTTTTCCCTCAAACTTCTTTAATTTTTCATTGAGAAAACGGCAGTATTTATTTATATTCCTTCCGATTGCGGTCCGCTCAAGAGATTAAAAGATAAATAAAAGTAGAGTAGTTTGAGATGGGATTAATTTCAATAATTTTCTCTTTTTCTGTTTACGAATCTTTATTTTGATATATAATATAGATGTAACAGAAAATAAATTTAATACAGAGAGGTAACACTATGAAGATAGCAGCCTATTGCCGTGTTTCCACAGATAAAGCCGATCAGCTCAACAGTTTAGAAGCGCAAAAGGAATTTTTCTCCGAATACACCCAGCGTACCGGAGATGTCTTAGTAAAATTATATGCAGATGAAGGTATTTCTGGAACCAAAATCAAAAACCGTAAAGAATTTCTTCGTATGATGGCAGATGCAGAAAAGGGAATGTTTGACATGGTTGTTGTAAAGGATATTTCTCGCTTTGCCAGAAATACCGTAGATCTTTTACAGAATGTTCGCAAGTTGAAAGCGTTAGGTATTGAAACACAGTTCCTGACAGCAAATATGACAAGTATGGGAAATAGTGAGTTTGTCCTCACCATCTTTGGAGCATTGGCTCAGGAAGAAAGTGCCAATACGTCTAAGCGAGTGAAATTTGGAAAGAAACTGAATGCAGAAAAGGGACGAGTTCCGAATATTGTGTACGGTTATGATAAAACGATCGGGGATTATTTTAACCTTGAGATTAACAAAGAAGAATCTAAGGTTGTCAAACAAATTTATAAGTGGTACACAGAAGAAGGTTACGGTGCTGCCAAGATTTCTAATATGCTGAATGAAAAGGGGTATCGAACAAAGCGAAATTGCAAATGGAGCCAGAATGCCATCTGCCGGATTTTGACCAATGAGATTTATACGGGAAAGATTATCAATGGAAAGCAGGAAATCAGTGATTTTCTGACTGGTCAGAGAAGAGAGAAGGATGAAACGGAATGGCTTGTTGTGGAACGTCCGGAGCTTCGTATGATTGAAGATGAAGTGTTTGAAAAAGCACAGGAAATTCTTCGTGGAAGAAACGATGCATTTAACTTGAATCATGAACGTCAAAGCAACAAATATTTATTTTCTACGTTGATTAAATGTAAAGAATGTGGATGGTCGTTTAGAAGAACAGTCCGTACTTACAAAAATACTTATGTGCGTTGGGTTTGTTCCGGAAGAAATGGAAAGGGAGCAGACAGTTGTCCAAATAAAACTGCCGTGGATGAAGAAGAATTAATCCAGGTTTTACAGGGATATTTCAATCGGATTCTACAGCAAAAAAATAAAGTGATTGATTATGTAGTGAAAGAATTTCAAAGAGTATACAAAGCAAAAGATGAAAATGCAGAGTACGAAAAGGAATTAAACTTACAAGTTGCCAGATTACAGAGAATGAGACAGAAATACATGGATATGTACACCGATGATTTGATTTCCAGAGAAGAATTGAATGATAAATTAGGTGGCACACGGCAAGAACTGGAGCGTATGGAAAATGAGTTGAAAATGGTATCCAGCAATTTGACAAAGGGAGACCAGATGGAAAAAATTCTAAACGATACCTTTAAGCAGATTGAGGATATTACCGATGTTCATGAAATGACTAATATGCAGCTAAAGCGACTGATTAAGAAAATCGAAGTAGACAAAGATGGAAATGTGGATATTTACCTTCGTTTACTAGGTGATTTGGGATTAAATGAAAGCATTTTAGTGGAAGACGAATGTGAAAATAAAACAGCTCTAAATAGTAACGACCAAACATAAAGACTGTACCGAACGTCTTAAAGACATCAACCCGTCCCTTGCGTCTGCCGTGCGCAGTGTCCTTGACGTAAACAAGCAGGAGCGTCACATCCGTGGCGGGCTGGCGACGAGGGAGAAGTATTTACATCAGCATAGCTAAACAACAAGAGCGAAAGCTTACTGTACATAAAAGTGCAGTAAGCTTTCGCTCCTAATTGTTTTTATTTTTATGTCAGTCAAAAGAGAATGGACTGATTCCGCCATTCAGGTGTACAGCACCTGCGGAACGAAGATTCATGGCGTATACATTTTCCTCTCCCACATATCTGGAAATATAGGAAATATAATTTGGAGCTTCGTTTTGTGGAAGGGCACACATAATAACACCTGCGAAGCCACCGCCGTGAACACGGCAGATACCTCTGCCTGCTTTTTTCAGGAACAGGTCGGTGAGCGCGAGGGTAAGGGTGATTTTCTGCTCATCCGGATTGCTGTTTGTGTAGCAGTTCTGCAGCAGTTCCCAGGAGGAATGACCGGACTGGGAAAGAAGCTGAAGGAATTTTTCACCGTCATGCTTTTGAATTGCGGCAGCAGCCTCTTCCACTCGTCTGTTTTCTTCAAGGAAATGAATGGCACGCAAAACAGCACGGTCATTTTTGATTTCCGGAATGTGTTCCATAAGCTCATCCAGAGTTGTTTCACAGAGAAGCTCTTTTCCACAGGCAGCAGCAGCTTCTTTCATTTCCATGGGAATTTCAGAGTATTCCCGGCTTAAATCTGCATGACCTTTTCCTGTGTTGACAATTACAAGCTGGTAGCAGATATCCTGGAAAGAAAAATCCATTTTTTCATATTTCGGATATTTTTTATCAGAGAAATCCAGCAAAATCGGACCGCCTACTGCACAGGCAAGCTGATCCATGAGACCGGAAGCCTTATTCCAGTAAACATTTTCTGCATACTGTCCCGCTTTGGCATAATCTGTATAGGTCATACTCTTTGAATTGAAAAAGTAATTGACAATAGAGCAGACCAGCATTTCAAAGGATGCAGAGGAGCTGACTCCGGCTGCGCGGATTACATTGGTGGTAACACAGGCATCAAAACCGCCGGTTTTAAAACCGAGCTTCTGAATGCCCTCCATCATTCCTGCAACAAGGGAATCTGTTCCTGAAATCTTTGGAACTTCATCCAGGTGATCGAGATCGATAACAATTTCTCTGTCATAGCCTTCGCTGGTAATATGTATAATATTGCTGTTGTTTGGATAAGCAGCTCCGATAGTATCCATATCAATGCTGGCTGCAATTACACGTCCGCCGTTATGGTCTGTGTGATTACCTATGATTTCTGTTCTTCCGGGAGCAGAAAAAAATTCTGCGTTTTTGTGATGATATAATTGATAAAAAGTTTCAGCAAGAGTCTGGAAACGTTTCTGACTTTGTTCAGATTCTCCGTAAATCCGCTCTAATTCTGCTGTACTTGGCATATTCATAAAAATTCCTCCCAATAATCCCCGACCTTCCAGTGACTAACTGGTCGGCCGGTGTTGATATAAGAACATTATAAAAAATATATAGAAAAAAACCTTGATTATTCGGCGGATAAATAGTAAAATCTTGCGTTTTTTATACAGAGAGTGGTAAAATAGATATGATTTAAATACTTGAAGAAGGGAGGAGAGGGATTTGCAGATTGTTACCAATCGGTATCAGAAAGAAATAAAGAAACACGGAAGCGACGAATTTCCCCTGCTTGTGAGCAGAGAGCAGCTCTCCCGCTATCCATCGGGCTCCTTTTTGTGGCACTGGCATCCGGAAATAGAAATCACGCTTATAACAGAAGGGCAGATGGTCTATAAGGTAAATCAGGGAAGCTACCTATTAAAAAAAGGGGAGCTTTTGTTTGAAAATGCAAATGTTCTTCATGCCGGTTTTATGAAAAATTTTCAGGATTGCAAATACGTTTCCATTACCTTTGATCCGAAGCTTATTTACGGATTCTACCAGAGTATTCTGTACAGAAGATATGTAGAGCCTGTGATACAGGATTTATCTGTTTCGGCTATATATGTTGACCATACAAGTTCCTGGCATAAATCTTTTTCAGAAAAAATCAAGAAGATTATTTGGTTGAACGAAAAAAAACCGGAATATTTTGAGATGGATACGATAATAGAATTGCAGTCTGCATGGAAAGAGATTCTGGTAAACAAATGCCACAACCCGGAACTTCAGTCACATGAGCGGATAGAGTATGAGAGAATCAGAGAAATCATGGACTATCTTGAAAAAAATTACAGCAGAAAAATTCTTCTTAAGGATATCGCGGACCATATTCATCTCTGTGAAAGTGAATGCAGCCGGCTTTTTCACAGATGTATGAATATCTCCCTTTTTTCTTTTCTCCAGGAGTACCGGGTAGAAAGAAGTCTGGAATATTTGTTGAATCCGGAATATTCTATTACAGAAATTGCAGAAAAAACAGGATTTACAGATTCAAATTATTATTCCAAGGTATTCTCAAAGGTGAAAGGTTGCAGTCCGGGAAAATACAGAAAACGCAATGCGGAAGCCGCAAAATAATCTTGAGGTATAAGAGGCAGAAAGAGGGAAAAATGAACAAAAAGAAATTTGACAGCAATCTTTATATTCTTGCCGGGATTTTATTCCTTGTAGCAGGACTGGTACAGAATATGATGACTTTTTATGTGATTGGATGTGCAATGTTTGTACTCGCTTATGCAAACAAAAAGAATTAATTTTGCATACAAATATGAAAATTGAAGATATTGCCAGAGAAGTAGGCTATTTAGATATCAGTTATTTTTACAAAAAATTCAAGCAGTGTTACGGCGTTTACCCTGCGTCTCTTCGAAGCATGAAAAAGTACTAAAAAAGATTTACAAAGATTCGACGTTGTGATAAAATCTTAACAGTGCCTTCGAAAGGGTGCAAAAGGGAGTTATTTACTTACTATTTAGAAAGAAAAGAGGTAAAGCTAAATGGCAAACATCGATTTAACCAAATATGGTATTACCGGAACTACTGAAATTGTTTACAATCCATCTTATGACGTATTATTTGAAGAAGAGACTAAACCGGAACTGGAAGGCTTTGAAAAAGGTCAGGAAAGTGAGCTTGGTGCAGTTGACGTTATGACAGGTATCTACACAGGACGTTCTCCTAAAGATAAATTTATTGTTATGGATGAGAACTCCAAAGATACTGTATGGTGGACAACTGATGAATACAAAAACGACAACCATCCGGCAACTCAGGAAGCTTGGGATGTTTGTAAAGACATCGCACTGAAAGAACTTTCTAATAAGAGACTTTTCGTAGTTGATGCATTCTGTGGTGCAAACGCTGATACACGTATGGCTATCCGTTTCATCGTAGAAGTAGCTTGGCAGGCACACTTTGTTAAAAATATGTTCATTCAGCCAACAGCTGAGGAACTTGAGAACTTTGAACCTGATTTCGTAGTATACAATGCGTCTAAAGCAAAAGTAGAGAACTACAAAGAATTAGGCCTTAACTCCGAAACAGCAGTTATGTTCAACATTACAAGCCGTGAGCAGGTTATCCTGAACACATGGTATGGCGGTGAGATGAAGAAAGGTATGTTCTCCATGATGAACTACTATCTTCCACTGAAAGGTATCGCTTCCATGCACTGCTCTGCAAACACAGACATGAATGGCGAGAACACAGCTATTTTCTTCGGACTTTCCGGAACAGGTAAAACAACACTTTCTACAGACCCGAAACGTCTCCTCATCGGTGATGACGAGCATGGCTGGGATGACAACGGTGTATTCAACTTCGAGGGTGGATGCTACGCAAAAGTTATTAACCTGGATAAAGAGTCTGAGCCAGACATCTACAATGCAATCAAGAGAAACGCTCTTCTTGAGAACGTAACACTTGATAAAGAAGGAAAGATTGATTTTGATGATAAGAGCGTTACAGAGAATACTCGTGTATCTTATCCGATCAACCACATTGAGAACATTGTTCGTCCAGTATCTGCAGCTCCTGCAGCTAAGAACGTAATCTTCCTGTCCGCAGATGCATTTGGCGTACTTCCTCCAGTATCTGTACTTACACCAGAGCAGACAGAGTACTACTTCCTGTCCGGCTTTACAGCTAAACTTGCTGGTACAGAGCGTGGAATTACAGAGCCTACACCAACCTTCTCTGCTTGCTTTGGCCAGGCATTCCTGGAACTGCACCCAACAAAATATGCAGAAGAGCTTGTTAAGAGAATGGAAGCAAACGGTGCAAAAGCATACCTTGTTAATACAGGATGGAACGGAACTGGAAAACGTATCTCTATTAAAGATACCCGTGGTATCATCGATGCAATCCTTAACGGAGACATCAAGAATGCACCTACTAAGAAGATTCCATACTTCAACTTTGAAGTACCAACAGAGCTTCCGGGTGTTGATACAAACATTCTTGACCCACGTAACACATATGCAGATGCAGCAGAGTGGGAAGAAAAAGCAAAAGACCTTGCACAGAGATTCGTTAAGAACTTTGCTAAATATGAAAGCAACGAAGCTGGTAAAGCACTTGTTGCAGCAGGTCCTCAGTTATAATTTTATATCAGAACAGATATGGAGCGCGGATTTTCCGCGCTCTGTTTAATAAATGAAATTAAAAAAGGTTTGCATGTAGATAAAAGGGCAGAGTGCGGAAAAAGGTTTCTGTATTCTGCCTTTTCTGCTACAATATCAGAAAAGGAGGTTGATCAGCGTTTATGTATTTATTACCAAAACCACAGGAGATAAAAATAAATAAAGAAGAGAAGCCGTTTAGTCTTAAATATGATACGGCAATCATTATCGAGGATTCCTGCCCGGAACAGACTTTTGATTACGGAAAGATTTTGCAGGAAGAAATCCGGCGGGCAGCCGGACTGTCCCTTTTGATCAGAAAAGGGGAAGGAAGAGAGCGGGAGATTGTTCTTTCTGCGAGAGAAGGAATGAAGGAAGAGGAATATACCCTGGAAATTAAAAATGAGGGAATTTTGGTTCAGGGGGGAAGCTATAAAGGAATCCTGTATGGAGTGCAGACACTGAGACAGATTTTTCGTCAGGAGGGCGGAGTATTAAGTGCTTTGTATATTCATGACTATCCGGAATTTCCGGTGAGAGGGTATTATCATGATGTGACAAGAGGGCGTGTGCCGAAGCTTTCATGGCTGAAGCGTCTGGCCGATACCATGAGTTTCTATAAGCTTAATCAGCTTCAGCTCTATATTGAACATACATATCTTTTCAGGGATTTCAGCGAGATGTGGAGGGATGATACTCCTCTTACGGCAGAAGATATTCTGGAACTGGACAGTTATTGCAGAAATCTGGGAATTGACCTTGTGCCGTCCCTTTCGTCATTTGGCCATCTGTACAAGCTTCTTCGAACAAAACAGTACCGCCATCTGGGCGAAATGCCGGAAATTGCAGACGAACCATTTGGACTTGCAGCGCGTCTTCAGCATCATACCATCAACCCGACTCTGGATGAGAGCTTTGAACTGGTGAAAAAAATGATTCTGGAATACATGTCCCTGTTCAGTTCCGGATATTTTAATATCTGTGCAGACGAAACATTTGACCTTGGAAAAGGAGCCTGCAAACAGGCGGCGGACGAAAAAGGCGTTGACAGATTATACATGGATTTCGTGAAAAAACTCTGCGAGCTTGTTGTTTCAAAGGGCAAAACTCCGATGTTCTGGGGAGATATTATCTGCGGTTTTCCTAAACTGATCAACGAGCTTCCTAAGGAAACGATTTGCCTGAATTGGGGATATGCATGGAACCAGAGTGAGGACAGTACAAGAAAGATTGCTGAAACAGGAGCTGTTCAGTATGTCTGTCCGGGTGTAAGCGGTTGGAATCAATATATGAACCGTCTTGATTATTCATATCAGAATATTTCCAGAATGTGTTCTTATGGGGTTAAATACAAGGCTGCAGGAGTGTTGAATACAGACTGGGGGGATTACGGACATATCAATCATCCGTCCCTGAGTATTCCGGGAATGATCTACGGAGCTGCTTTTTCGTGGAATAAGAGTGAGATTTCCTATGAAGAGATAAACAGAGAGATTTCCCTGATTCAGTATGGAGATACGTCGGAAAAATTCACAGGCATTGTGGCAGAGCTTGCGCAGAAAACAGTCTTTGACTGGTGGACAATGGTTGTATTGCTGGAGTATGAGAATAAAGAAATCGGTCGCAAAACAGAAGAGCAGAAAGCAGAGGCTGCCCGAAATGACAGAGAGATAGATAAACTGGTGGAAGAATTGGGACGCTGCAGCAGATTCCTGGCTTCGGATTGCAGGGGAGAACTGCTTCCTGTATATCTGGGGGCAGAAGCAATAAGTATCTTCAATAAAATCGGTCTGGCTGTGTCAGGAGAAGGGTATGAGGCGCAGGAGCTGCTGGAACTTGCCCGGAGACTTGAAAAATGGTTCTGGCATTATCGCAGACTCTGGTATACGGTGAGCAGAGAATCAGAACTTCGTCAGGTTGGAGATGTGATTTTTAAATACTGTGATATTCTGAGGGATATGGCAGGTAAAATGAAATAGAGACAGAACAGAGAGGATTAACCTATGATTACGAAACAGCTTCATGAAGGTTGGGAATTATGTGACAGAAAGAAGCAGGACTGGATTCCGGCGTAGGTTCCGGGAGATATTTATTCCGCGTTTCTTGATGCGGGAAAGATGGACGACCCGTTTTGGGGCGATAACGAATATCAGGCGAAGGTTCTGATGGAAGAGGATTATGAATACAGAACTGTGATTCATTTCGATGAGAAGGAGTTTGCATCCTACGACGAGAGTATGCTCCATTTCGACGGAATTGATACAGTGGCAGATATTTATCTGAATAACTGTCATCTTGGTAAAGTAAAAAACATGCACAGAATCTGGGAATTTCCGGTAAGTGATATTCTCACGGCAGGAGAGAATGTTCTTCGCGTTGTGATTTATTCTCCGCTGAAATTCATGGCAGAAGCTTTTGAAAAATATAAAAATATCGGAAATGACGATACGATTGAAGGCTTTATGCATCTTCGAAAAGCGCATTATATGTCCGGCTGGGACTGGGGCGCATGTCTTTCTAACGGAGGGATTTTCCGTCCTGTTTCTCTGATTGGAATAGAGAAGAGCAGACTTGACAACGTATATATTTATCAGGTCCATGAAGAGGGAAAAGTGCGGCTTTGTCCTGAGGTTGAGGATGAAGTCTATACAGATGACGAGCTGAATATGACGTATGATGTGGCAGTTACTGCTCCGGACGGAACAAGGACAGTATATGCAGACTGTCCGGCTGAGATTGAGATTGAGAATCCGCAGCTCTGGTGGCCGAACGGTTTTGGAGAGCAGCCCCTTTATCAGGTTGAAGTGATTCTGAAGGACGGGGAGCAGGTTCTTGATGTGTGGAGCAGAAGAATCGGTCTTCGCACCCTTACCATGCACAGAGAAAAGGATGAGTGGGGAGAAAGTTTTGCCCATGAGGTAAACGGTCATACAGTCTTTGCTATGGGCGCAGACTATATTCCGGAAGACAATATGACGCAGAGAACATCAAGAGAGCGTACAAGAGAACTTCTTCTCCAGTGTAAGGAAGCCAACTTTAACTGTGTCCGCGTATGGGGCGGCGGCTACTATCCGGAGGACTGGTTCTACGATATCTGCGATGAGCTTGGTCTTATGGTATGGCAGGATTTCATGTTTGCCTGCTCCGTATATGAGTTGACACCATCCTTTGAATATAACATTCGTCAGGAGTTTATTGACAATATCAAACGTCTCCGCCATCATGCGTCTCTTGCTCTGTGGTGCGGAAACAATGAGATGGAAATGTTTGTTGATGAAAGATGCTGGGTAACAAAACCGACAGAGGTTCGCGATTATCTCTTTATGTATGAGAGAATCATTCCTGAGGTTTTAAGAGAGTATGACCGCCAGACCTTCTACTGGCCGGCAAGCCCTTCCTCAGGCGGTTCTTTCGATGCGCCGAATGACCCGAACCGCGGAGATGTGCATTATTGGGAGGTATGGCACGGAAACAAGCCGTTCTCAGAATACCGGAAATATTTCTTCCGCTATGCTTCTGAATTTGGTTTCCAGGCATTCCCGTCTGTGAAGACACTGGAAACAGTTACAGACGATCCGAGAGAATTAAACCCATTCTCCTATGTGATGGAAAAACATCAGAGAAATTATGGCGGAAACGGAAAAATCGCGAAATATATGCAGGCGGCTTACCGCTATCCTGAAAATTTCAGTGATTTTGTTTATACATCCCAGCTTCTTCAGGGAGATGGAATCCGCTATGGCGTAGAGCATTACAGACGTAACCGTGGTCGTTGTATGGGCGCTATTTACTGGCAGCTTAACGACTGCTGGCCGGTAATTTCATGGTCTTCCATCGACTATTTCGGTCGCTGGAAAGCGCTTCACTACTATGCGAAGAGATTCTTTGCCCCGGTTCTTGTGTCCTGTGAGGAAGAAAGCTGGATGACTCAGGAGGCGAACATGAACCGCCAGCACTTTGAGTTCGAGAAATCCATCCGCTTCAATGTTTCCAATGAAACCTTAAAACCGCGAAAGGTTCTTCTGAAATGGCAGATTCGCAACGCATCCGCCGATATAAAAGAAGAGCACGAGGCAGAGCTTGAAGTTCCGGCTCTCAGCGCAGTGTGGATGGACAAGGTAATGCTTCCTGAAATCGACGTATTCTGTGAATATGTCAGCTATCAGGCATATGAGGATGGTGAGGAGATTGCCAACAGTACAGTGATTTTCTCCTACCCGAAATACTTCAGATATCAGAATCCGAAGCTTTCTGTAAGAGTGGAGGGAGATGAGCTGGTAGTGACAGCAGAAGCTTACGCAAAGAGCGTGGAAGTGCTCAATGAGAACGAAGATATGGTATTAAGCGATAACTACTTCGACATGAATGCAGGAGAGAGAAGGGTAAAAATCCTTCGCGGCAAGCCTGAGGGACTGAAAGTGAGAAGCGTGTACGATATCTGATATTATAAATAAATGGTACAATTTTCTGTTTTAACTGTTATCATAGACATGTATGGATATAGCGTAAATTGTATTTAGATAGAAGCAGAAATCAAAGAGACTGTGAGAAAAAGTCTGTAAATAAGATTCTTCTATGATATGCAAGGGTGGC
>JAUNOY010000016.1 GCA_030536995.1 Eubacteriales bacterium | reverse complement strand
TGAAGTCTTTTTTGGAACCATAAAATAAAGAGTAAAAATGTGTAACCAGATAATAAAAAATACGATTAATAATATAGATGGCAAATTTATGGCGAAGGAGGTGGTGGAAAGTAATGGAAAGTCAACAGCCATTGAAAAAATAGTTAGAAATAATTGTTAGATGGAGGAAATGAGATGAAAAAAAGGAACTATCGTAAACAAAAGCATTGTATTGGCACTGGTAGTTATTACACTATTTTCGCAGAGTGTATTACATGTTTTTGCAGCAGATGTACAGAGTAATTCGGAAGTTGAATATTTTGATATTGTTCCAGATGAAATCCAAGTAGGTGATATCATCGGTTCGAATTCTGAGAAATTGATTATCATTGAGGTGGATGAAGATGGTTCATTTAAAACTATGAAGACTTCCGAAAGTACATATGCTTCGGTTAAGTGTAATCACTATAACTGGATACAAATTACTAACCCTGTATATAAAGGTAAGAGACGTGTCAATAGCAATACTATATGTTATTACAATGTATATTCTGCTGTATATAGATGCTCAAATAAGATGTGTTCTGCTAAAAGGACTATAGAAACTAGCATTCCTGTAAAACATATATTTAAAAATAATAAGTGTACTATTTGTGGGAGAAGAAAGAAATGAAGAGGAGGGAATTATTAATGAATAAAGGTAGGGTGATAATCTTTTCTGTATTACTGACGTGCTGCTTCTTAACAAATTCAGTAGGAGCTAAGAGTGTAGGGAAAGATACTTATCGGATGTGTAAAAATGATATTTTTATTGACTACGATCAATTAAATTGTAAAAAGATTGTTTCGGAAATAAAAGATGATGGTTGTTTCGTTGCGGTAGATTTGGGAGACTGGTTAAGAGAAAAGAACATTTATGATATTTCAGTGATTGAAGATAATGAGAATGAAGGTTATAAAAGAATATTTTATGAAAGAAATCCAGAAAGAGAGGAGGCTGATGAATTTTACAATTCAAAGGATACTTCATATATTTATTTTGAAGGGCTGGTGTATGAGGGCGATGTCATCAGTTATACGGATTCTTTAATTGAAACAGTAACAGAAGTAAGATTTGATGGGAGTTTTTACACGCAAGTAGAGCCACAAACATCTTTTTTCTCAAGTGAAACAGAAGAAGCATTGAAAGGAAGAAATTAGTAAAAAGCATAACTATTTGTAATAAAATACAACAAACTATATAGATGGCACATTATTATCAATAATAAAAAGTGAAAGGAATGGTAAAATTATGAAAAAAATCATGTTCTGTTTATTAACAATTTCTCTTATGGGGACAATGGTAATGCCTGTACATGCAGCAGATGTGTATGCGGATGAAACTACAGATCTATATTTCTTTAACGAGGAAACAACATATGATGAGGATTTTACATTAGAGTATCCGGCAGATGCGTGTGACGTAATACTACAGCAAGATTTTGAAGCTGCTATGCGGGATGAAAGCATAAAATTATCAGAAGTAGGAATTGAAGCAATGAATTTAATTTCTACGAACGATTACGATATAGATGGAGAATATGCCGCTGAAGTCAATGATTATGAATCAAAACCGATTTTGACGAGGGCAACTTCGACAGTAAGCAAAGTGGAATATGGACGTGAGTGGAGGATTTACAGAAAGAGCGATAATGCGACTATGGTGCAGTGGGTGCTAAGAGGACTGTTCTTATATAATGGGAAGACAAGCCAGTGTAAACAAACTACTATGAAATGCTATAATAATGCATCTGATATTTTTACGGTTACCTCTAAATCACATTATCCATCAGGAATGTATGCAGTAGGAAAGTGCGGAGCAGTGGATAAAAAAACAGGGAAAGCTTATTCACAGGTAATTCGAATTGGTGTAACACCGACAGGAAAAGTAGTTAGGTGACAGTAGAGAGTCGATGTCATTAGTACATAAATTTGTAGCAGTCTGAGAACCAACAGACGTCCCCAATTTATATGCTGAGGTTATATACGAATATATAAGACAGGGACAAATAAAAAATATGCTGTTTGGGAAATCGCAGATGATATAATACAAGATATTTGGTATAATTCATATGAGAAATTATTGCCGTATATAGAAATGAATCAGTGGGGGATTTCAGTATATGAGAACAAAGACTTGATAAAGTGGGGGAGTTTTTTTGAGACTTTATATGAGATACTACAGAAAAAATATACAGAAACAGACGGTTCACTCCTGCATGAACCGAATCTTTTTACGGAAACCCCTTGCATTTATGGGATTTTGGTGCTACAATAATTAAAACACGGAACTTACAGACATAAGAGTGGGCGAGAGCCCACTCTTATTTGCTGAATAGAGAGGCAGGTGGAAAAATGAGCAGAAAAGAGGAATACGAACAGCGTGCAGAAGCGCTTCTGGCGCCTATCGTAGAGGCCAATGGCTTTGAACTTGTAGATGTGGAATATGTGAAGGAAGCGGGAAACTGGTATCTTCGCGGCTACATTGACAAGGAAGGAGGAATCACGGTAAATGACTGTGAGGCAGTGAGCCGCGCTTTCAGTGACAGGCTGGATGAGAATGATTTTATTCAGGACAGTTACATTATGGAAATCAGTTCACCGGGACTGGACAGACCGTTAAAGAAGGAAAAAGACTTCGCAAGAAGTATGGGCAAACTGGTAGAAATCCGTACCTACCGGCCGATTGAAAAACAAAAAGAGTTCTGCGGCACTTTAACAGCATATGATAATAACAGTGTCACAATTGATGAAGAGGGAACAGAGCGCACGTTTGACAGAAAAGACGTTGCACTGATTCGTCTTGCGATTATTTTTTAAGCAGATAATATACAGGCTATACAATAAAAACAGGAGGAAAATAAAAAAATGAACAGAGAGTTAATGGAAGCGCTGGATATTCTGGAAAAGGAAAAAAATATCAGCAAAGATACACTGCTTGAAGCAATCGAGCAGTCTTTGATCCAGGCTTGCAAAAACCATTTCGGCAAAGCAGATAACGTGCATGTGACAATCGACCCAAAAACCTGCGACTTCGGTGTGTACGCAGACAGAACTGTGGTTGAATACGTGGAGGATCCGGCAATGGAGATTTCACTTGCAGATGCATTAAAAATCACATCTCATGCAGAAATCGGTGACACCATTCAGGTTCAGATCCAGTCCAAAGAATTCGGACGTATTGCGACACAGAACGCGAAGAATGTAATCCTTCAGAAAATCCGTGAAGAAGAGCGCAAGGTTCTCTTCGATCTTTACTATGGCAAAGAGAAGGAAGTGCTTACCGGTATCGTACAGCGCGTTATGGGCAAAAATGTCAGCATCAACCTTGGCAAGGCAGATGCGATTTTAAGCGAAAACGAGCAGGTACGCGGAGAAGTATTCCAGCCTACAGAGAGAATCAAGGTATTTGTGCTTGAGGTAAAGGATACACCGAAGGGACCGCGTATTCTTGTCTCCAGAACACATCCGGGTCTTGTGAAACGTCTGTTTGAGGCAGAGGTTGCAGAGGTGAAGGATGGAACTGTAGAGATTAAGAGCATTGCCCGTGAGGCTGGCTCCCGTACAAAGATTGCCGTGTGGAGCAACGATCCGGATGTAGATCCTGTAGGCGCTTGCGTCGGTATGAACGGCGCGCGTGTCAGCGCAGTTGTTGAGGAGCTTCGCGGTGAAAAAATCGACATCATCAACTGGGATGAAAACCCGGCAATCCTTATCGAGAATGCTTTAAGCCCTGCAAAAGTAATCGCAGTTATGGCAGATCCGGATGAAAAAACTGCTCTTGTAGTTGTTCCGGATTATCAGCTTTCTCTTGCAATCGGTAAAGAAGGACAGAATGCCCGTCTTGCAGCAAGACTTACCGGATTCAAAATCGACATCAAGAGTGAGACACAGGCAAGAGAGTCCGGTGATTTCTACGATTATGACGAGGAACCGGAAGCAGAGGCGCAGGAGCAGGAACAGGAAGCGTTTGATTATGTAGAGGAATCAGCAGAAAGTGCAGAAGCAGAGACAGATGCACAGGAGGCTGAAAACGAAGAATACTATGAAAGCGAAGAGTAAAATTCCAATGCGCCAGTGTACCGGCTGCAGGGAAATGAAAAGCAAGAAGGAAATGATCAGAGTCCTGAAAACCGCAGAGGATGAAATCGTTCTTGATACAACAGGAAGGAAAAACGGTCGGGGCGCTTATGTCTGTCATTCCAGAGAATGTCTGGAGAAGGCAATCAAAAATCACGGACTGGAGCGTTCTCTGAAAGCGGCAATCCCCGATGAGGTATATCAGAACCTGATGAAGGAGCTTGAGCATATTGAACACAACTAAAATACTTTCTCTGGTAGGTCTTGCCACGAAAGCAGGCAGGACAGTCAGCGGAGAATTTTCTACAGAAAAGTCTGTAAAGACAGGAAAGGGCTTCCTTGTGATCGTAGCAGAGGATGCATCCGAGAATACGAAGAAGAAATTTCGGAACATGTGTGAGTTTTATGAGGTACCGATTTATTTTCTCTCAGATAAAGAGAGCTTAGGCAGAGCGATGGGAAAGGAATTCCGCGCATGTCTTGCTGTCCAGGATGATAATTTTGCGAGAGCGATCATGAAGGAGGTATAGCGATTGTCCAAAATCAGAGTACATGAGCTGGCCCGACAACTTGGAAGGCAGAATAAAGAGGTAATAGAGGCTTTAAAAGCACAGGGCATCGATGTGAAAAGCCATATGAGCAATATCGACGAAGCCAGTGCTGCCCATATAAAAGAAAAGTTCAACAGAATGAGAAAGGAGCAAAAAAGAGAATTGGATACTCCCAAAACAGAAGAAAAGGTAGTTACAGCCGCAGAGAACGGTGAAGCGCCTAAAAAGAAAAAAAATATTATCCGTGTATATCACGCGCAGAATGCAAGTGACGGAGGAAAAACAACAAATAACAAAAAGAAACCTGCAGGAGAACGTAAGGGAACAGCAAGACCACAGGGAAATGCAGATACCCGTTCTGAACAGAGCAGACGTCCGGCAGGAGAAGGCCGCAGCGCAGAAGGGGCTCCAAGAAGAGAGAACCGCGGCGGCGAAAGAAGACCGGGAGCAGACCGTCAGGGGCAGAACCGCGCACCGCGTACAGGTGAGGGCCGCGATGGACAGAACCGTACACCGCGCAGCGCAGACGGCGCAGGCAGAGGTCCGAGAAATTATCAGGGCAGCCCAAGACCACAGGGCGACGGCCAGGGAAGACCGCAGCGTCAGAATGACGGCACAGGCAGACCTGTAAGAAGCGGAGATAACCAGGGCAGAGGTCAGCGTCCGGCAGATGGTCAGGGAAGACCGTCCAGATTTGGTCAGGGAAGACCGCAGGGCAATGGTCAGGGAAGACCGGATGGAAGAAATGACGGCAGAGGCGAAAGCAGAGACGGACGTTTTGGCGGCGGACAAAACAGAGGCGGTCAGCGTCAGAATTCCAGAAAAAATGACAGTGATATGGCATTTGCACCGGAGCTGACAAAGACTTCCAAAGACAGCAAGAGAGAACGCGACAGAGAAAACAAGAACAAAAAGAAAGATTTCGATAAGAATCAGGGCGGCGGACGCAGACCGAACCAGAGCGGTTTCAAACAGGGCTCAAGAATTCCGAAAGCTCTTCAGAAACCAACTCCGGCTCCTAAACAGGAAGAGAAAAAACCGGAAGTTAAGGAAATCACTCTTCCGGAGAAAATGACAATCCGTGAACTGGCAGAAGCAATGAAGATGCAGCCATCTGCAATTGTAAAGAAACTCTTTATGCAGGGCGTGATGGTAACGGTAAACCATGAGATTGATTTCGAAAAAGCACAGGAAATCGCGCTGGAATACGATATCATTGCAGAACCGGAAGAAAAAATCGACGTTATCGAAGAACTTCTGAAAGAGGAAGAAGAAAACGAAGAGGATATGACTTCAAGACCTCCTGTAGTCTGTGTTATGGGTCACGTTGACCACGGTAAAACATCCCTTCTGGATGCAATCCGTAACACAAGCGTAACAAGAGGAGAGGCAGGCGGTATCACACAGCACATCGGCGCTTATGTGGTAAACATCAACGGCGAGAGAATCACCTTCCTTGATACACCGGGACACGAGGCGTTTACAGCAATGCGTATGCGTGGTGCAAATGCTACAGATATCGCAGTTCTGGTTGTTGCGGCAGACGACGGCGTTATGCCTCAGACAGTAGAGGCAATCAGCCATGCGAAGGCTGCCGGAGTTGAAATCATTGTTGCCATTAACAAGATTGATAAACCAAGCGCAAATATCGAGCGTGTAAAACAGGAGCTTTCCGAATATGAACTGATTCCTGAGGACTGGGGCGGAAGCACCGTATTTGTTCCTGTATCTGCACGTACAGGCGAGGGAATCGAGAACCTGCTGGAAATGATTCTTCTTACAGCAGAGGTTTGTGAATTAAAAGCAAATGCGAAACGTGCGGCAAGAGGTCTTGTAATTGAAGCGCAGCTTGATAAAGGTAAAGGTCCGGTTGCGACAATCCTTGTACAGAAGGGTACTCTTCATGTAGGAGATTTCATCGCAGCAGGCGCATGCAACGGTAAAGTCCGTGCAATGATGGACGATAAGGGACGCAGAGTAAAAGAAGCAGGTCCGTCTACTCCGGTAGAGATTCTGGGTCTTGGCGATGTGCCGAACGCAGGCGAGATTCTGATGTCCTTTGACAGTGACAAAGAGGCGAAAAACTTTGCAGGTGCATTTGTATCTGAGAATAAGAACCGTCTTCTTGAAGAAACTAAAGGTAAATTATCTCTGGATAATCTCTTTGACCAGATTCAGGCAAGCGATCTTAAGGAGCTGCCGCTTATTGTCAAAGCAGACGTACAGGGTTCTGTAGAGGCTGTGAAACAGAGTCTTACCAAGCTTTCCAATGAAGAAGTTGTGGTTAAGGTTATCCACGGCGGTGTAGGCGCGATTAATGAATCTGACGTAAGTCTTGCGGCTACTTCCAATGCAATTATCATTGGCTTTAATGTCCGTCCGGATGCAACAGCGAAACAGCTTGCAGATCAGGAAGGCGTTGACCTGAGACTTTACAGAGTTATTTACCAGGCAATCGAAGATGTGGAAGCTGCCATGAAAGGTATGCTTGATCCTGTCTTTGAAGAAAAGGTTATCGGACACGCAGAGATTCGTCAGCTCTTCAAGGCATCCGGCGTTGGTACAATTGCAGGAAGCTATGTGACAGACGGTATCTTCCAGAGAGGCTGCAAGGTTCGTATTTTCAGAGCCGAAGAGCAGATTTTCGAGGGAGAACTGGCATCTCTGAAGAGATTTAAAGACGATGTGAAAGAAGTTAAGACAGGATACGAGTGCGGTCTTGTATTTGACGGCTTTAACGATCTGAAAGAAGAAGACAGGGTAGAAGCATATATCATGGTAGAAGTACCAAGATAGGAGTGAGGCATAAATGAGAAAAAACAGCATTAAGAATACACGGATTAACGGTGAGGTTCAGAAAGAACTGAGCAACATTATCAGAAATGAGATTAAGGACCCGCGTATTCATCCCATGACATCTGTCATGGCTGTGGAAGTGGCTCCTGATTTAAAAACCTGTAAAGCATACATCAGTGTGCTTGGAGATAAAGAGGCCAAGGAAGCGACGATCAAAGGCCTGAAAAATGCAGAAGGCTATGTGAGACGTCAGCTTGCCGGAAGTCTGAATCTCAGAAACACACCGGAGATCAGATTCATTCTGGACGAATCTATTGAGTACGGTGTGGCTATGTCAAAACTGATTGATGATGTAACTAAGAAAGATGGTTCTGCAGACAGCGAAGAAGAGCTGTAAGAGAGGTAATACATGAATAATATTGCGGAAGTGCTGGATGGTGTCAAAACAATGGCAATCGCCGGACATATCCGTCCGGACGGTGACTGCGTAGGTTCCTGTATGGCTTTATATGCCTATATTAAGAAATGGTATCCTGAAATTCAGGCAGACATCTATCTTGAGACTCCGAAGCCGGTTTTTGGATATCTGGCGTATATGGATGAGGTAAAAAGTGAAGCATCAGGTGAGAAAGAGTACGATCTCTTTGTCACCTGTGATGTAAGCGCCAGAGACAGACTGGCTGTTGCAGGAGATTATTTTGAAAAAGCGAAAAAGACGGTATGTATCGATCATCATGTGAGCAATCCGGGATTTGCCCGGATTAATCATATTCTTCCGGATGCGAGCTCATCCTGTGAAGTTCTTTACGGACTTCTGGATCCGGAAAAAGTAGATCGTGAGATTGCGCAGGCAGTCTATACGGGAATTATCCACGATACCGGAGTTTTTCAGTATTCCTGTACATCACCGGAAACCATGCGTATTGCAGGGGAATTGATGAAAACAGGCTTTGATTTCACTGGAATTATCGAGAAATCCTTTTATCAGAAAACATATATCCAGAATCAGGTCATGGGCAGAGTTCTTGCGGAGAGTATTCTTCTTCTTGACGGTAAATGTATCGTTGGATATATGAAAAAGAAAGATATGGATTTTTATGGTGTGGACGGAGCAGATCTGGATGGTGTTGTCAGTCAGCTCAGACTGACACAGGATGTAGAGGTTGCTATTTTCATTTACGAAAAAAACACACAGGAATTCAAAGTTTCCCTCCGCTCCAACGGAGATGTTGATGTAAGTAAGATCGCCGTGTTTTTTGGCGGGGGCGGTCATGTGAAGGCGGCAGGCTGCGAGATGGCGGGCTCTATGTATGATGTGGTCAATAACATTACTGCAGAGCTTGTAAAGCAGATGTGAAAAACAGACGCATCGTGAAAGGAAATAGAATTTAGTGGATGGAATTATCGTAATCAGAAAAGAAAAGGGCTATACCTCCCATGATGTGGTAGCCAGACTCCGCGGTATTCTCCATATGAAAAAAATCGGACATACAGGTACACTTGACCCGGAGGCGGAGGGAGTTCTCCCTGTTGCTCTTGGGAAAGCAACCCGTCTTGTGGATATGATCACGGAAAAGGAGAAAACATATGAGGCGGTAATGCGTCTGGGTATTGTTACCGATACGCAGGATATGACCGGGAGTGTTTTAAAACAATCTGAAGTCACTGTGACACCGGAAGAGGTTGAGGAGACGATATCCTCTTTTGTGGGAGAACAGATGCAGGTGCCGCCGATGTATTCTGCACTTAAGGTAAACGGAAAGAAACTGTATGAGCTGGCGAGAGAAGGAAAGAGTGTAGAGCGTAAGGCTCGTCCTGTGCATTTCTTTGAAATCCGGATTCTCGATATGCAGCTCCCACTGGTCCGTTTTCGGGTTACCTGCAGCAAAGGAACCTATATCCGTACGCTCTGCAATGATATCGGAGAGAAGCTGGGATGTGGGGCTGCAATGGAGGAACTTCTTCGTACAAAGGTTGGAAGATTTGAACTGAAGGACAGTTTTACTCTCGGACAGGTGGAGGAAGCTGTCCGTACAGGGGATATCGAAGAAAAAATCCTTGGATTGGAAGAGGCGTTGAAAGAGTATCCTCGTATTGTCTGCACAGAGGCTGGAAACAGACTTCTGGAGAATGGCAATCCATTGGCAGAAACTTTTGTTTCCGCCAATGAAAAAGAAGGCTGGATCAGAATGTGCTTCAGCGATGGTACGTTTGCCGGGATTTACCAGTGGAACAAACAGCGTGGGCGGTATTATCCGGTCAAAATGTTTCTTTAGGAGGCATTTGAAATGGAGTACATGAAAGTGGACGGAAATTTTCCGAAGCTGTCCGGGAGCGCAGTTGCTCTTGGAAAGTTTGACGGGATTCACCTCGGTCACAGAAAGCTGGTAAATAAAATCCTCGAACAGAAAGAAAACGGAGCACAGGCAGTTCTTGTTGCAATAGGAGGTTCTGCCAAAACGATACTTACTACACAGGAGAGGATTCATCTTCTGGAAGAACTGGGAGTTGATGTTCTCTTGGAATGTCCTCTTGATGAGCGCATGAGGCATATGAAAGCAGAAAGCTTTGTGAGAGAGATTCTTGTGGGAGATTTGTCGGCTTCTTACGTTGCGGTAGGGGAGGACTTTCGTTTTGGATATGAGAGAAAGGGAACTCCGGAACTTCTCACAGAACTGGGAAAGAAGTACAAGTTTCAGACGGAAGTCCTTACAAAAGAGATGGACGGTCACAGGAAAATAAGCAGTACCTATATCCGTGAGGAGCTTGCAAAAGGAAACATGGAGAAATTTACGGCTCTGATGGGAATGGATTTTTCAGTGGAAGGCATTGTGGAGCATGGACGGGGAATGGGGCATAAATACCTTCTTCCCACAGCCAATATTGTGCCGTCACCGCAGAAACTGATGCCGCCGAATGGGGTATATATTACGATTTCATATTTCGGTGAAAAGGAATTCAAAGGAATTACGAATATTGGATATAAACCTACAATAGGCGAAAAATTTCTGGGAGTGGAAACATATCTTTTTGACTGTAGCGAGGATTTATATGGGGAATTCTGCAAAGTGGAATTCAAAAAATTTATAAGGCCGGAACAGAGATTTCAGTCTCTGGAGGCATTAAAGACACAATTGGAAAAAGACGCTGCGAAAGGCCGAAAATACTTTGAGGGTAAAACGGCCGGGAAAAAGCAGTAAAATACAAGGGAGATAATTGAGCAATGGCAGAAATTATTCTTGGATTAATGGGAGGACTCGGGCTTTTTCTTTATGGAATGAAGCTTATGAGCGACGGGCTTGAAAAAGCAGCCGGAGCCAAAATGAGAAGTGTACTTGAGTTCTTTACAAAGACACCTCTCCGCGGTATTCTGGTTGGAACCTTATTTACCGCAATTATCCAGTCTTCCAGTGCATCCACCGTTATGGTTGTCAGCTTCGTAAATTCAGGGTTGATGAACCTTTATCAGGCGGCAGGTGTTATTATGGGTGCCAATATCGGTACCACTATTACGTCACAGTTGATTTCATTTAATCTTTCCGCAATGGCACCGGCAATTGTTATGGCCGGCGTGGTTATGCTGATGTTCTGCAAAAAGAAAAAAATTCAGCAGATCGGCGGAGTGCTTTTGGGATTCGGTATTTTATTCATGGGTCTGACAACAATGTCTTCTTCCATGTCCGTGCTGAAAACTTCTCCGAAAGTTGTAGAAATCATGGGCTCTTTAACGAGCCATGTGCTTGCGGTATTTGTCGGATTTATTGTCACAACCGTACTTCAGAGTTCTTCTGCAACAGTAGGTATTGTGCTTCTTCTTGCAAATCAGGGACTTCTGGATATCCGTATTTGCTTCTTTATTATTATGGGATGTAATATCGGCTCCTGTGTCTCTGCTCTTCTCGCTTCTTTAGGCGGAAAGGCAATTGCAAAGAGAGCAGCGCTGATTCACCTGTTTTTCAATATTATCGGTACAGCGATTATCTACATTGTACTGAGTGTGGCTCTTGAACCGATTACAGCATTTATTTCTACAATTTCTTCCGGAAATCCGGGACGTGAAGTGGCCAATGCTCACAGTCTTATTAAGATTGCGGAAGTGGTTATGCTTGCGCCGTTCTCGAAACATATTGTTAAACTCACTGGATTCTTTGTTCGCACAGAGGAGAAAAAAGAGGACAATCAGCTCGTACTCAACTTCATTGGTACGAAATCTTTATTCTCTCCTACAACAGCAGTATTTGACGCTACAAGAGAGATGGAGAGAATGGGTAAACTTGCAATTGCAAATCTTCAGCGTGCAATGGATGGTCTCCTGACTCTTGATGAGGAAAAGATTGCAGAAGTATACAATGTAGAAAAACAGATTGATTTTCTGAATCATGAAATTACCAATTATCTTGTGAAAATCAATCAGATCAGTCTTCCGTCAGATGATGCCAAAAGCATCGGCGGTCTGTTTCATGTTGTAAATGACATTGAGCGTATCGGTGACCATGCGGAAAATATTGCAGATGCTGCAAATTCCAGAATTGAAAGAAATATCGAATTTAGTGAAACAGCGAAGAAAGAGCTGTCTCAGATGCTGGATATGGTAGTGAAGGTTACTACCTATGCGCTGGATATGTTTTCCCACAATAATCCGGAGCATATGCAGGAAATTCTGGAACTTGAGGACAAAGTGGATCAGGCGGAAAGAGATTGCCAGGAAGCTCACGTACAGCGTCTTACAAGAGGCGAATGTACAGCCAGTGCAGGTATGATGTTCTCCGATATCTGTTCCGGACTTGAAAGAATTTCTGACCATGCCACTAATATCGCATTTTCTTTGATGGAAGAGGATCCGATTGAACAGCAGAAGGAGCAGAGAGCTGCTGCGGCAGGTCATTAAAGTACAGACCATAAAAATATTAAAAAAATGGTTTACAGAAAATTTTCGATGTGCTATACTATGCAAGGAAAAAGCCCATGTTCAGAGACAGGAGACTCCGACCATCTCTTAATGTGAGGCGTTCAAAGACCGCAGGCGTAAAAGTCTGTGGAAAATATATTAAAATATGAGGAGGAAATCACAATGATTTCAAAAGAAAAGAAAGCAGCAATCATGAAAGAATATGCAAGAACTGAAGGCGACACAGGTTCACCGGAAGTACAGGTTGCAGTTCTTACAGCAAGAATTCAGGAACTTACAGAGCATTTACAGAGCAACCATAAGGATCATCATTCCAGACGTGGTCTTCTGAAAATGGTTGGTCAGAGACGTGGTCTCTTAGCATACCTGAAGAAAACTGATATTGAAAGATACCGTACACTGATTGAAAGATTAGGATTAAGAAAATAATCAGAAACGGAAAGGGGCGGATTTCCATCCGCCCCATTTTACAATATGTGACAGAAACAGGAGTTATTTCCGAGACTACTGAAAAGCTCATAGAAAAGATTCAATGATTTTTTCAGTTGTTTCGGACTCCTGTAAATGTTCCGGAAATCAGACAAATTATGAATAAAAGGAGAAAAAACATGTACAAAAGTTATTCCATGGAATTAGCCGGAAGAACCTTAACTGTAGATATCGGCCGTGTAGCGAAACAGGCAAACGGCGCAGCATTAATGCACTATGGAGATACCACAGTATTATCCACAGCTACTGCATCCAAAGAACCAAGAGAAGGAATTGATTTCTTCCCGTTAAGTGTAGAATATGAAGAAAAAATGTACGCTGTAGGTAAAATTCCGGGGGGATTTAACAAGAGAGAAGGAAAGGCAAGCGAACACGCAATCCTGACTTCCCGTGTCATCGACAGACCGATGCGTCCTCTGTTTCCGAAGGATTACAGAAATGATGTAACACTCGTGAATATGGTTATGTCTGTAGACCCTGAGTGCAACCCGGAAATCCCGGCTATGCTTGGTTCTGCGATTGCGACCTGCATTTCCGATATCCCGTTTGACGGTCCTTGTGCAACAACTCAGGTAGGCTTAATTGACGGCGAATATATCATCAACCCTACTTTCGCACAGAAAGAAATTTCTGACCTTCAGCTTACAGTTGCTTCTACAAGAGAGAAAGTTATTATGATTGAAGCCGGCGCAAATGAAGTTCCGGAAGATAAGATGATTGAAGCAATTTATAAGGCTCACGAAGTAAATCAGGAAATCATCAAATTTATCGACAGTATTGTGGCAGACTGTGGAAAAGAGAAACATGCATACGCTTCCTGTGCAGTTCCGGAAGAGCTGTTTGCAGCAATGAAAGAAATTGTAACACCTGAAGAAATGGAAGTTGCAGTATTCACCGATGATAAGCAGACAAGAGAGAATAATATCGCAGCAGTAACAGAGAAACTGAAAGAAGCTTTTGCAGATAAAGAAGAGTGGCTTGCAGTTCTTGGTGAAGCTGTTTACCAGTATCAGAAGAAAACTGTCCGTAAGATGATCTTAAAAGACCACAAACGTCCGGACGGAAGACAGATCACACAGATTCGTCCTCTGGCCGCTGAGACAGATATTATCCCGAGAGTACACGGTTCTGCAATGTTTACTCGTGGACAGACACAGATCTGTACAATTACAACTCTTGCACCTTTGGCTGAGGCTCAGAGACTTGACGGTCTTGATGAAACAGAGACAAGCAAGAGATATATGCATCACTATAACTTCCCGTCCTATTCCGTAGGTGAGACAAAACCTTCCAGAGGACCGGGACGCCGTGAGATCGGTCACGGAGCGCTTGCTGAGAGAGCGCTTGTACCGGTGCTTCCTACAGAGGAAGAGTTCCCATATGCAATCCGTACTGTATCTGAAACATTTGAGTCTAATGGCTCAACTTCTCAGGCAAGTATTTGTGCATCTACCATGTCTCTTATGGCAGCAGGTGTGCCGATTCATAAACCTGTGGCAGGTATCTCCTGCGGACTGGTAACCGGCGATACAGACGATGATTACATCGTACTTACAGATATTCAGGGACTTGAGGACTTCTTCGGAGATATGGACTTCAAGGTAGCGGGTACACATGATGGTATCACAGCAATCCAGATGGACATCAAGATCCACGGTCTTACAAGACCGATCGTAGAGGAAGCAATCAGACGTACCAAAGAGGCAAGAGAATACATCCTCACAGAAGTTATGGAGAAATGTATTGCACAGCCGAGAGAGTCTGTTGGTAAATACGCACCGAAGATTATTCAGATTCAGATTGATCCACAGAAGATTGGCGATGTTGTCGGACAGAGAGGCAAGACTATCAATACAATCATCGAGCGTACAGGCGTTAAGATTGATATCACAGATGAGGGAGCAGTTTCCATCTGCGGCGTAGACCAGAAGAGTATGGAAGAGGCTTCCCGTATGGTTGAGATTATTGCTACGGATTTTGAAGAAGGACAGATTTTTACAGGTAAAGTTGTCAGCATCAAAGAATTCGGCGCATTCATTGAGTTTGCACCGGGAAAAGAGGGAATGGTACACATTTCCAAAATCTGCAAAGAAAGAATTAACCGTGTTGAAGATGTTCTCACTCTTGGAGACAAGGTTAAGGTTGTCTGCCTTGGTAAAGATAAAATGGGAAGAATCAGCTTCAGCATGAAAGACGTACCGGCGGAAGAAGCGTAACTAATATGAGATATCACAATATTACCAAGGACGATATGCTGAACGGGGATGGGCTTCGTGTTGTTCTCTGGGTGGCAGGTTGTGACCACTGCTGTCTGGAGTGCCAGAATCCCATTACCTGGGACCCGAACGGAGGGCTGCCATTCACTGAGGCAGAGCGCGCAGAGATTTTTACAGAACTGGACAAGGATTACATTAGCGGAATTACATTTTCAGGCGGAGATCCACTGCATCCGGCAAATATCACTGAGGTAACGAATCTTGCCAGAGAAATCAGAAAAAAATATCCGAATAAAACCATCTGGCTTTACACAGGTTCCCTGTGGGACGAAATCAGAAATGAGGAAATCGTAAAATATCTGGATGTCTGTGTAGACGGTGAGTTTGAAGTACAGAAAAAGGATTTGAAACTGAAGTGGAAGGGGTCCTCCAATCAGCGTGTGATCAACGTTCCCGAGACAATTCGCAGAAATGAGATTGTTCTTCACCAGGAGGACTGAGAAAGACAACAGTACAGGAGACGAAGCATGAAGAGAATTGCCAGATTTCATAAAGTCAGTGAAAAAAGATTCGCAGAAGACTGGCTGGATACTTTTGCCGAAACAGAACCTGAGAAGGTAAAAGAAATATACGAATCTATCCTTCTTCCGAAAAGAGCGACTGCGGGAAGCGCAGGGTATGATTTTTTTGCGCCAGTGGAATTTGTTGTTCATCCGGGAGAAACCATTAAGATTCCTACAGGAATCCGTGTGGAAATGGCGCAGGAATGGGTACTGAAATGTTATCCGAGAAGCGGTCTCGGATTCAAATACCGCCTGCAGCTTAACAATACAGTCGGAATCATTGACAGTGATTATTTCTATTCAGATAATGAAGGGCATATTTTTGCCAAGCTGACCAATGACAGCAATGAAGATAAGACATTGACGATTCCGGCAGGAACAGGTTTCATGCAGGGGATTTTTGTAGAATACGGCATTACAATAGACGACGATGCACAGGGAATCCGAAACGGCGGATTCGGAAGTACTACGAAATAAACTCTGAAATGATGCGGGACTTAAAGGAAAAAAAAGTAGCCTTGACGTTCCGCATTTTATCTGTTACAATACTTTGGAAATCAAAACATTTAAAATACAAAGCAATTACGAGGACAGGTGCGTTCTGAAGGAGGATGAAAAAGTGATCATAGAACCAAAAGTTAGAGAATATATCTGCACAACTGCCCATCCAACAGGCTGTGCGGAAAGCGTGCGCAGACAGGTGGCGATTGCAGCGTCAAGACCATCTGTAGATGGACCGAAGAAGGTCCTTGTTATCGGATGTTCAACAGGATACGGCCTTGCATCCCGTATTTCCGCGCTTGAAAATCTGGGGGCAGAAACCCTTGGAATTATGTATGAACGCCCGTCAAACGGCAGGAGAACTGCAACTGCGGGCTGGTATAATACTGCGGAGTTTGAGAGAATGTCAGCAGAAAAGGGGATTTATGCCCGAAGCATTAATGGAGATGCTTTTTCAATAGAAATCAAGGAAAAGACGATAGAAATTATTCGAAAAGATCTGGGAAAGGTGGATATGGTAATCTACAGTCTCGCTGCGCCGAGAAGAACGGATGCAGAGGGTGTGACCTGGTCATCTTGTCTGAAAACTACCGGAGAGGCATTTACAGAAAAGAGTCTTGACCTGAGAACAAATGAAATTGGAGAGAAAACAGTAGAGCCTGCAACAGAAGAAGAGCTTCACAGCACTATAAAGGTTATGGGCGGAGAAGACTGGGCAGAATGGATCGATGTTTTAAAGAAAGCGGATGTTTTGAGTGCTAATGCGGTTACAGTTGCGTATTCCTATATCGGACCGAAACTTACATATCCGATTTATTATCATGGAACGATTGGCGCTGCGAAACAGCATCTTCATAAAACAATGGGAGAAATTAACGCTGCGCATCCGGATGTAAAAGCTTATATTTCTGTAAATAAAGGGCTTGTAACACAGGCGAGCTCTGCTATTCCGGTAGTGCCCCTTTACTTTGCGATACTTTATAAAGTGATGAAGGAAAAAGGAACACACGAAGGCTGTATCGAACAGATTACCAGACTTTTTACAGAAAAGCTTTTCGGTGAAAATGGCGTTGTGACAGATGAGAACGGATTTATCCGGATGGATGATTATGAAATGGAGGAAGCGGTTCAGGAAAAAATACTGGAAAGCTGGAAGGCAGTAAAAACAGAAACAGTAAAAGATTACTGTGATATTGACGGATACTGGGAAGATTTCTATAATATGTTCGGGTTTAAATATAACAATATTGACTATAAAAAAGAAGTAAATCCGGAGGTTCCTATTGGGGGAATAAAAGACTGATATCCCGGAATACAAAAAGACGAAAGGGGGACGCCAGACTAAGGCGTCCCCCTTTATGCACGTTTAGATATACTTGCGGGAATGAATTGCTGCGCGGTTTGCAGGGCGCGATTATTCAGCTTCGTTCTCTGCTGCAGCCTGTGCGTTCTGTACGATGGTATCAAATGCAAGGGCTGCTTTTTCGTATTCTTCGTCGCTTTCGATATTGGCAAGCATCGGGTCTCCTGACTCTGTACGGGAGAATACATAGAGATAAACCTCTCCTGTCTGATTCTGACCGTTTTCATCCAGTGGAAGGAGTGCGATATATTCTTTATCTGCAACCGGGAAGATTGTAAGAATCGCACATTCGACTTCTGTATTGTCGTCCATTGTCAGGGTAATGGTGCGGTGCTCTTCATCGGAGCTTCCGCATCCGCTGCAGCTGCTGTCACAGCAGGAAGCGCAGTCGCTTGCACTGCAGCCTGCGTTTTTTAATTCTTCACTCATGGGAATATCCTCATTCTTTCCTGTTTTTCTTAAATCATTCGGTAAATAGTTACTGTATACGCCATATGTTGCAACAGTAAATAACCTATCCTCGATTGTACCAGAAAAAAAAGGATTTGTGAAGTCCAAAAACATAGCGTGTTTTTCCGGTCTGTGCTATAATAGGTTCTAATAACAGGATAGGAGATTAAGAATGAAACTGATTTCATGGAATGTGAATGGAATACGCGCATGTCTGACGAAAGGGTTCGAAGATTCCTTTCAGGCGCTTGATGCGGATATATTTTGCCTGCAGGAAACCAAGTGCTCTGAGGGACAGGTGAAGCTTGAGCTTCCGGGTTATCATCAATACTGGAACTATGCCAACAGACGCGGCTATTCGGGCACGGCGGTTTTTTCAAAAAAAGAACCGCTTCATGTAAGCTATGGCATTGGAATGGAAGAGCACGATAAAGAGGGCAGAGTCATTACTTTGGAATTTGAGGATTTTTATCTCGTGACAGTTTATACGCCGAATTCGCAGACAGAGTTAAAAAGGCTGGATTACCGTATGGAATGGGAACGCGATTTTCTGGCATATCTTTTGAAACTTCAGGAGAAGAAGCCTGTGATTGCCTGCGGAGATTTCAATGTGGCTCATCAGGAGATTGACTTAAAAAATCCGAAAACGAACCGCAAAAATGCCGGATTTTCCGACGAAGAACGAGAATGTTTCACAAAGGTATTGGAGAGCGGATTTATTGATACCTTCCGTTATTTTTATCCGGATGCAGAGGGAAGATATTCATGGTGGTCGTATCGTTTTCAGGCAAGGGCGAAAAATGCGGGATGGAGAATCGATTATTTCCTTGTCTCCCCGTCCTTGAAGGACAATCTGGAGAGCGCTGATATCCATTCAGATATTCTTGGGTCAGACCACTGTCCGGTGGAACTTAAGATTAGGGGGATAAACTAAATGACAAACCAGAAGATGATTGCAGCGGAAGCGGGGTGTCCGCTGATCCTGGGAGCAAACAGAATGCAGGGCGGAATGAATTTCGCTCTTGAGGTACCGGAGGAGGCAGAAGCATCTTTACTTCTTTACAGAAAAAAGGCGAAAGAACCGACAACTGTAATTCCTTTTACGGAAGAGCACAGAAGCGGAGATATCTATGCAATGTTTCTTCCGGACTTTAAGGATGAGGATTATGAATATAATTTCCTGATAGATGGAAAGGTTGTTCACGATCCCTGTGCTTACAGTGTGCGTGGTCGTGAACATTTCGGAGCCGAAATAGATGAGGATATCCATAAAGTACGGTGTGGATTCCTTACAAAGAAGAAGTATGACTGGGAAAATGATAAAAATCCGAAGCTTCCTTACAGTGACATGATTCTGTACAAGATTCATGTGCGCGGCTATACCAAGGCTGCGAAAGGGGTTACGGGGACGAAAGGAACTTTTAAGGCTCTTACAGGAATGATACCATACTGGCAGGAACTTGGAATTAATGCCATTGAATTGATGCCTGCATATGAGTTTATGGAAGTGAAAAAAAACAGTGAAAACACAGGTATGGTATCCCGGAAATGCGAAAAAGAAAAAATAAATTACTGGGGATACGATGAGGGCTGTTATTATGCGCCGAAGCGTTCATACTGCGCTTCAAAGGAGCCGGAGAATGAGGTGAGAGACTTTGTGAAAGCTCTTCACAGTGCAGGAATGGAATGTATTATGGAAATGTACTTTCCTGCCGGGACGAACCCGTTTATTGCATTGAGGGCTTTGCAGTTCTGGAAGCTTTTTTATCATGTGGACGGATTCCATCTTATGGGAGACGGTGTTCCTGTTTCTGTGATTTTGAGAGACGGAGTTTTGAGCAATACGAAGATTATGCTGATAGGTTTTGATGAAAATATGGTCAAAGAGCGTAAAGGAAATAAATGTATTGCAGAGTATAACTCCGGATTTCTTCAGGATATGCGACGCTTTTTAAAGAGCGATGAAGATATGATTCCGGGAGTTTCGTGGCGAGTGAAACGAAATCATGATAAATATGCGGTAATTAACTATATGTCTTTCCAGGACGGGTTCACTTTAAACGATATGGTGACCTATAATTACAGGCACAATGAAGCAAATGGAGAAGAGAATCAGGATGGATGCAGTTACAACTTTTCATGGAACTGCGGATTTGAAGGTCCAAGTCGTAAACAGAATATCCGTCAGATAAGGGAGCGCCAGATCAGAAACGCGTTTCTGATGATGCTTTTCAGTCAGGGAACGCCTATGATTTACGGCGGAGATGAAATCGGAAACTCTCAGTCAGGAAACAACAATGCATATTGTCAGGATAATGCCATTGGCTGGATTGACTGGAAGGGACTTAAGAAAAATGAAAAACTGCTTGATTTCGTAAAAAAAGCCATTGCCTTTCGAAAGGAACATCCCATACTCCATATGGAAAAAGAACTCCGTGGGGTGGATTATAAAGCAAAAGGCTTTCCGGATGTATCTCTCCACGGAGAGAGGGCGTGGTATTGCAGCGCTGAGAATACATCACGGCTACTTGCAGTTCTTTACTGTGGGGCCTATGCCGAAAAGGAAGACGGTACAGAGGACGATTTCCTGTATGTAATCTATAATTTCCACTGGGAGAACAGGGAGGCTGCTCTTCCGAATCTTCCGGAGGGGAAAACATGGGAAAAGGTTATTGATACCGCAGACAGTTCGGAGAATGGATTCCTTACAGAAAGTGAGGAAAACAGGGGCTATAAAAAGAAAATTGAGATTGGTCCGCGCACCATAGTTGTGCTTCGGGCATGTAAGGGGGAATAAATCTTGCATCCATGGCTTCACTTTAAGACAATTACCAGACATAAGCTGATGGTCATGCACTACTGCTTCCGCATTGGTCTTTATAAACAGGGGCTGCTCCACGATGTGTCCAAGTATTCGCCAACAGAATTTCTGGTGGGCTGTAAATACTTTCAGGGAGACAGAAGTCCCAACAATGCGGAAAGAGAGGACACGGGAGTTTCTCTTTCGTGGCTTCATCATAAGGGGAGAAACCGCCACCATTTTGAATACTGGGTGGATTATTCTCTTGATAAAGAGCATGTGATCATGGGCGCGCAGATGCCGCGCAAATATGTGGCGGAAATGGTAATGGACAGAATCAGCGCTTCCCGCACGTATCTTGGGGATGCGTATGACTGCAGACAGCCTTTGCAGTACTTCCTGAAGGGCAAAGAGAAACTGTGGTTTATCCATCCGCAGACAAAAAAGGAGCTGGAAGGACTTCTGCGCATTCTTCATGACCACGGGGAGGATACCACTCTTCGCTATATAAAAAATGTATATTTAAAAGGCGGAAAAAGAAAGTAAAAAAAGAAAGACTATCCAATTTCGCGTAAATTTGATATAATAACAAAATTAAGAAGTAAAGAAGGTGTCTCTAATGAAAAAATATGATTATTTAATTGTGGGAGCCGGGCTTTTCGGAGCGGTGTTTGCACATGAGGCGACCAGAAGGGGGAAAACCTGCCTGGTGATTGATAAGAGAGATCACATTGGCGGTAATATTTATACAGAGGAGGTTGAAGGAATTCAGGTGCACAGATACGGTGCGCATATTTTTCACACCTCCAGAAAAAAAGTTTGGGATTATATAAATCAGTTCGCGGAATTTAACCATTTTGTTAATTCACCGATCGCAGTTTATAAGGATGAGCTTTATAATCTGCCATTTAATATGAATACTTTCCATCAACTCTGGGGAGTGCGTACTCCGGCAGAAGCAAAGGCGAAGATTCAGGAGCAGATTGCAAGAATGCACATCACTCATCCGAAGAATCTCGAAGAGCAGGCCCTTGCTCTTGTGGGACAGGATGTTTATGAAAAGCTTGTAGAGGGTTATACAAGAAAGCAGTGGGGACGTGAATGCAGGGAGCTTCCGGCATTTATTATCAAGCGTCTGCCGCTTCGATACACCTATGACAACAATTACTTTAAGGATCCTTATCAGGGAATTCCTAAGGGCGGTTATACACGGATTATCAAGAAGCTGCTGGAGGGCGTGCAGGTATGTCTGAATACAGATTTCTTTGACAATAAAGAAGATCTTATGGCGCAGGCAGAGAAGGTACTTTTTACAGGTATGATCGATGAGTTTTACGATTACTGCTATGGAGAACTGGAATACCGTTCTCTGAGATTTGAGACAGAAGTTCTTGATATGGGCAACTATCAGGGCAACGCAGTTGTAAACTATACGGATTATGAAGTGCCTTATACAAGGATTATAGAACACAAGCATTTCGAATTCGGTACACAGCTAAAAACAGTAATTACCAGAGAATACCCGGCTGCATGGGAGAAAGGCCGCGAACCGTATTATCCGGTCAATGACCCGGCAAACAGTATTCTCTTTGACAAATATGAACGAAAAGCCCTGGAAGAGAAAAATGTTCTTTTCGGCGGAAGACTTGGAATGTATCGTTACATGGATATGGATCAGGTGATCGAGGAGGCGCTGACTCTGGCTGAGACAGAGCTGACTTACGAAGAGGCGTAACAGGGAAGAAAGGAAAAGACTGAATGGAAACACCAATTATGGAGAAGTACTATAAAGAACATGAGCCGATGATAAGAAAGAAGCTTCTTATGGAGGCGATAGAGTCAGGAGAGGATAAAGAAGCCAATGAGATTCGCAGGGAACTGTGGGAACTGCGTTATCAGGATCCATCTGAGCTGGGTGAGGATACACGGGCAGATGGCTTTCTTGCATTGTGGATGACAATGGAATTTAACCGTAATTCGGGAAGTCGCTTTTTTGGATGGAAAACTGCCCAGAAAGAGATTTCCAAAGTTTTGAATAAACTGAAATTTACAGAAATCCAGGAGAAGAGTGCTCTTCATAAAGAACTTCTGTATCAGGAGTGTATTCATCTGGTCAGAACTTATCTGATGCTTTGTGAGACGGATAAATCTTATAATTCCACGCTTTTCGGCATTGTTACCATCAGCAGTGACGCAAAGAAAAAGAAAATAAGAAGAGATATCTGTGAGACGGCCATTGAGCTTCCGGTCAATGCAAAGATGGAAAAGGAGCTTCAGCTGATCACACAGGCTGCAGTGGAAGTATATCAGGAGGTTTTTCCTGATGAGGACCCCCTGATCAGTGAGAGCGCAGCTGAATAAAAAGAATAAATTAATGCGAAAATAAACAGTGTAACAAAGAGCTTGTTTTTATCGGAAGATCGATTGGTGATTCCCATGGAGACAAGCTCTGAAATTTGGAGGAAAATATGAAGAAAGAGAATTTAACCGCTTATGAGGTGGTAAGACAGGAGAATCTTTCAGATATCCACTCTGCAGGATGGCTTCTCCGCCATAAAAAAACAGGGGCAAGGGTAATGCTTATTGAAAATGAGGATGAAAATAAGGTATTTAACATTGCTTTTCGTACACCGCCCAAGGACAGTACAGGGGTGGCACATATCTTAGAGCACAGTGTTCTCTGCGGTTCAAAAGAATTTCCATTGAAAGATCCTTTTGTGGAACTTGTAAAGGGATCATTGAATACTTTTTTAAATGCCATGACGTATCCGGACAAGACCTGCTATCCGGTGGCAAGCTGCAATGATCAGGACTTTCAGAACCTGATGCATGTATATTTGGATGCGGTATTTTATCCCAATATTTATAAAAAAGAAGAGATTTTCCGTCAGGAGGGCTGGAGCTATCAGCTAGAAAACACAGAGGGGCCTCTGAAATATAACGGAGTTGTCTATAATGAGATGAAGGGAGCTTTTTCTTCTCCTGACGAGGTTCTGGAGAGGGAGATTATGAACAGCCTTTTTCCTGATAATTCCTACGGATGTGAGTCAGGCGGAAATCCGGAGAATATTCCGGAACTGACATACGAAAACTTCCTTGATTTCCACAGAACCTATTATCATCCGTCCAACAGCTATATTTATCTTTACGGAAACATGGACATGGAAGAAAAGCTTGCCTTCCTTGACGAACACTATCTTTCTCATTTTGATGAGCTGAAGGTGGATTCTGAACTCCATGAGCAGAAAGATTTCGGTTCCTGCCGAGATATTACGAAGGAGTATCCTGTTTCTGAAAATGAAGGAGAGGAGGATAATACTTATCTTTCCTACAATATGGTGGTGGGAGATGCCTCTGACAGCATGAAATGTATGGCGTTCGAGGTTCTGGACTACGCTCTGTTAAGCGCGCCCGGAGCGCCTCTGAAAAAAGCGCTTCTGGATGCAAAAATCGGCAAGGATATTTACGGATCCTTTGACGACGGAATCCTTCAGCCATATTTCACTGTAGTTGCGAAAGGCTCAAATCCTGATAAAAAAGAAGAATTCGTATCCATTATCCGCAGAGTGCTTACAGATATTGTGAATAACGGTATTGACAAAAAAGCAGTGGAAGCAGGAATCAATTATTTTGAATTCCGCTACAGGGAGGCAGACTTCTCATCTTATCCAAAAGGACTGATGTACAGCCTTGATATTCTGGGAGACTGGCTCTACGATGACAGCCAGCCATTTGCACAGGTGCAGCAGCTTGCTGTTTTTGAAAAACTGAAAAAAGCTCTTAACGAGAGATATTTTGAAGAACTGATCCGCAAATATCTTCTTGATAATAGCCACGGCTGCGTTCTGACCCTTCTTCCGAAGATGGGACTTGCAGCAAAGCGTGAAAAAGAGCTGGAAGAAAAGCTTGAGGCGTACAGAAGCAGTCTTTCTCAGGAAAAACTGGAGGAAATGGTGCGTGCAACAAAAGCTCTTGAGGAATATCAGGAGAAGGAAGAAGATCCGGAAGCCTTAAAATGTATTCCTATGCTGAAAATCAGCGATATTAAGAAAGAGGCGGACAAATTCTACAATGAAGAGCTGAAAGTGGACGATCATCTCTTCCTTTATCATGATGTATGTACAAACGGCATTGGATATGTAGACCTCTTGTTTAAACTGGACAATCTGGCTCCGGAAGATGTGAACTGGCTGGGACTTCTGAAATCGGTTCTGGGCTATGTAGATACAGAAAATTATACTTACGGTGAACTCTTTAACGAAATCAATGCAAATACAGGCGGAATCAACTGTGGGGTAGAGGTTTTTGAAAACGTAAATACTACCGAAGAATTCAAAGCTATGTTTTCTGTAAGAGGAAAGGCTTTGTATCCGAAGCTTTCCTTCCTTTTCGATATGGTGAAAGAGATTTTGAGCACTTCCAGACTTGAAGATACCAAGCGTCTCTATGAGATTATCGCACAGGTTAAATCCCGCGCGCAGGCAAGTCTTTCGGGAGCGGGACATGCAACTGCAGTGCTTCGCGCTACAGCATACTCTTCTCCGATGGCAGCTTTTCAGGATGAGATGTCCGGAATCGGCTATTATCAGTTTATCGAGAAGCTGGAAAAAGAATTTGAAGATAGAAAGGACGAAATCGTAAGCGCCCTTCGCGAACTTATGAAAGAGATTTTCCGTCCGGAAAACTTCATGATAAGCTACACAGGAGAAAGGGAGTCTCTGGAAGAAATGAAGAGTCTTGTTTCTTCTCTGGAAGAAGTTTTCTGCACAGAAGAAGTGGATAAATCAGAGGAAGAGCTTTACTGTGTAAAGAAAAATGAAGGCTTTACAACCTCCGGTCAGGTACAGTATGTAGCGCAGACTGGAAACTTCCGAAAAGAGGGACTGGAGTATACAGGTGCCCTTGACATTCTGAAAGTAGCTTTAAGCTACGATTATCTCTGGATGAACCTCCGTGTAAAAGGCGGCGCATACGGCTGCATGAGCGGATTTAAGAGAAACGGAGAAAGCTATTTCGTTTCTTACCGCGACCCTCATCTGAAACGCACACTGGAAGTTTATAAGGGAATTCCTGATTATATCCGAAACTTCCAGGCAGATGAACATGAAATGACGAAATATATTATCGGAACTATCAGCGGCAAGGATGTGCCGAAAACACCTCAGATGAAAGGTGCTGTGTCAAAGACTGCATATTTCTGCGGAGTGACAGAGGAAATGGCACAGAAGACAAGAGATGAGATTCTGGGAGCAACCTGTCAGGATATGAGAAATCTGGCTTCTATCGTGGAAGCTGTTTTAAAAGCGCAGCAGATTTGTGTTGTGGGAAGTGAGAGCAAGGTAGAAAAGGCAGAAGATATCCTTATGGAAATAAGACCTCTGATTACCTGCTGATTACAATAGAGGAGAAAAATCTGAATGAACGAAAAATTTAAATCAGGCTTTGTTGCAATTATCGGAAGACCGAATGTGGGGAAATCGACTCTGATGAATCATCTTATCGGACAGAAAATCGCCATTACATCAAAGAAGCCTCAGACTACAAGAAACCGCATCCAGACAGTTTATACCTGCGAGGAAGGACAGATTGTCTTCCTTGACACACCTGGAATTCATAAGGCGAAAAATAAGCTTGGAGAGTACATGGTACAGGTTGCAGAACGTACGCTCAAAGAGGTGGATGCGATTATGTGGCTGGTAGAGCCGTCCACTTTCATCGGTGCAGGAGAGCGCCATATTGCAGAACAGCTTCAGAATGTAGGAGTTCCGGTAATCCTGATTATCAATAAAATCGATACAGTCAGCAGAGAGGAGATTCTTCCTGCCATTGATACGTACCGCAAGGTCTGTGACTTCGCGGAAATCATTCCCTGTTCCGCGCTTCGTGGACAGAATACAGAGGATATTATAGACTGTATCCTGAAATATCTGCCTTATGGACCGATGTTTTACGATGAAGATACGATTACAGATCAGCCTCAGCGTCAGATTGTTGCGGAGATTATCCGCGAAAAAGCGCTTCATGCATTGGATGCGGAGATTCCCCACGGCATTGCTGTTGCCATTGATATTATGAAATGGCGTCCGGGAAATAAAAATCTGGTAGATATTGAAGCTACGATTATCTGCGAGAGGGATTCCCATAAAGGAATTATTATCGGCAAGCAGGGAGCTATGCTGAAAAAAATCGGCAGCAACGCCAGATTTGAAATCGAGCGTATGCTGGAAGCCAAAGTAAATTTAAAACTTTGGGTAAAAGTTAAAAAAGACTGGAGAGACAGTGATTTTCTTATCAAGAACTTCGGATATGATAAGAAAGAAATTTGACAGGTGTTTTGTCGGATTTAGAAGAGAAAGGACATTATGAGTGACTTGATTGTTGTGCAGGGAGTTGTTCTCTCTGCCATGCCTGTAGGCGAATACGATAAGAGAATCGTTCTTCTTACAAGAGAAAGAGGAAAAATATCTGCTTTTGCCAAAGGGGCAAGGCGTCCGAACAGTCCGTTTCTGGCGGCTGCGAACCCTTTTGTGTTCGGAACCTTTACACTCTATGAAGGACGCAGCAGCTACAATCTAAATCAGGTTTCGGTCACTCATCACTTTGTTGAACTGGCTCTGGAGCAGCCGGGAATCTATTATGGATATTATTTTCTGGAGCTGGCGGATTATTTCGGTCAGGAGGGAACGGATGAGAAGGAGGCTATGAACCTTCTCTATGTAACCATAAAGGCGCTTCTGAATCCGAAGCTGGACAACCGTCTGGTGCGCTGTATTTTTGAACTGCGCCTGATGGCTGTTCAGGGATTTTCTCCGTCACTGTTCCAGTGCGTCTGCTGCGGATGCCCCGTTGAAGAGGGAGGGGAGCTGTTCTTTTCCCAGGAAAATCACGGCGTCCTTGACAGGGCGTGTCTTAGTCAGGTGACAGATGGAAGAAGAATATCAGCCACTGCCCTTTATACTATGAAGTATATGATCTGCGCACCCCTTGAGAAGCTTTATACCTTTACAGTGAAGGAAGACATTCTTCGTGAACTGGAACATCATATACATACCTATGTCGGGCGAAATACGGAGAGGCGGTTTAAAAGTCTGGAAATCCTTGAGATGATGGTGTGAGAAACTGCCAAATGTCCGCTGTTTCATCCTGAAAACGCTGAAAACCCTGTTTTTGAGCCATTTCAGTGTTGAAAAAGTGACGGGATGCGGTTATAATGGAAACATTCGAGGCGGGGAGAAAAATTCCCACTCTAAATTGAGAGAAAAGAATGAGGAGAACTATAATGGAAAAAACAATGGAAAAAATCGTAGCTCTGGCTAAAGCAAGAGGATTTGTTTATCCTGGTTCCGAAATCTACGGTGGTCTTGCAAACACATGGGATTACGGAAATCTTGGCGTTGAGCTGAAAAATAATGTGAAACGTGCATGGTGGCAGAAATTCATACAGGAATCTCCTTATAACGTAGGCGTTGACTGTGCCATTTTAATGAACCCGCAGACATGGGTGGCATCCGGACATCTTGGCGGATTTGCAGATCCTCTGATGGACTGCCGTGAGTGTCACGAGCGTTTCCGCGCGGATAAACTGATTGAAGATTACTGCGCAGAGAAAGGTATTGAACTGGAAGGCTCTGTTGATGCCTGGTCAAAAGAGCAGATGGAAGAGTTTATCAGAGAACACCAGATTCCATGTCCGACCTGCGGCAAACATGACTTTACAGAAATCCGTCAGTTCAACCTGATGTTCAAAACATTCCAGGGTGTAACAGAGGATGCAAAAAATACAGTATACTTAAGACCTGAAACAGCGCAGGGTATCTTTGTAAACTTCAAGAACGTACAGAGAACATCCCGTAAGAAACTTCCGTTTGGTATCGGCCAGATCGGTAAATCTTTCCGTAACGAGATTACACCTGGAAACTTTACTTTCCGTACCCGTGAGTTCGAGCAGATGGAGCTTGAATTCTTCTGTGAGCCGGATACAGACCTTGAATGGTTTGCATACTGGAAACAGTTCTGTCTTGACTGGCTTCACAGCCTTGGAATCAAGGATGATGAGATTCGTTACCGTGACCACAGTCCGGAAGAGCTCTGCTTCTACAGTAAGGCTACAACTGATGTAGAGTTCCTTTTCCCATTCGGTTGGGGCGAGCTCTGGGGAATTGCTGACAGAACAGACTATGACCTGAAACAGCATCAGGACGTATCCGGTCAGGATATGACATATTTTGATGATGAGAAGAAAGAGAAGTATATCCCATATGTAATCGAGCCGTCTCTGGGCGCGGACCGTATGGTACTTGCTTTCCTTTGCAGCGCATACGATGAAGAAGTTCTGGATGCAGAGAAGAATGATGTTCGTACAGTTCTTCACTTCCATCCGGCTCTTGCACCGGTGAAGATTGGTGTGCTTCCGCTTTCCAAGAAGCTGAATGAAGGCGCAGAGAAAATCTTCCAGCAGTTATCCAAGAAATACAACTGCGAATTTGACGACCGCGGAAACATCGGTAAACGATACAGAAGACAGGACGAGATTGGTACTCCGTTCTGCGTAACCTACGACTTCGATTCCGAGACAGACGGCGCAGTTACAGTACGTGACCGTGACACAATGGAACAGGTTCGTATTAAAATCGAAGAACTGGATGCATATTTCGCAGATAAATTTGCATTCTGATCATAAATAGGACGATGATACGCCCGAAGCATTTGGAAAAGTGCTCCGGGCGTATTTCAATATTGTTAAGTTTGTATAACAAAATAAAGTTTTACCTTGTTAAATTGTGAATGTTTTGGTACAATCATATCTATACGAAAAATTACATAAGGAGGATTCATTATGAATGAGAAGAAAAAAGGCGGCGGTGCGCTTCTTGGTGCAGCCTTTTTGATGGCTACTTCCGCAATCGGACCGGGTTTCCTTACCCAGACAGCAACTTTTACGGGACAGTATAAAGCGAGTTTTGGCTTTGTTATTCTGATCTCCATTATTTTGTCTGCTGTGGCGCAGCTCAATATCTGGCGTGTATTATGCGTTACCGGACTTCGCGGACAGGATGTAGCAAATAAACTTCTTCCGGGTCTTGGCTATTTCGTAGCGTTTATGATTGTACTTGGCGGCCTTGTATTTAACATCGGTAATGTCGGCGGCGGCGCTCTTGGCTTCAACACCCTTCTTGGTATTCCGACAGAAGTGGGATACGTTCTTGCAGGCGCTCTTGCAATCGCAGTATTTTTATTAAAAAATGCAAAAGCAGCAATGGATACTTTGACAAAAGTATTAGGCGGCGTTATGATTATAGTAATCTTCGTGGTTATCATTGTGGTAAAACCACCAATGGGCGACGCTCTGAAGAATACGTTCGTACCTGAAGCGGGTGTGACAAATCTGTTTCCTGCTATCCTGACTCTTATGGGAGGAACAGTAGGAGGATATATCACTTTCGCAGGAGCACACCGTCTGATTGATGCAGGCATCACCGGAGAGAAGAATTTAAAAGAGATTAATAAGAGTTCTGTTATGGGTATGGTAATTGCGACAATCGTGCGTATTTTCCTGTTTCTTGCAGTTCTCGGTGTTGTTGTGAAGAGTGCAGATCTTATTGCATCTGACGCATGGGCAGCCAATCCGGCGGCAGCAGCTTTCAAGGAAGGCGCAGGAGAAATCGGATATCGTTTCGCAGGTCTGGTGCTTCTCTGTGCAGCGGTTACATCCATCATCGGCGCAGCTTATACATCTGTATCTTTTCTGAAAACATTCAGCAAGAGCATTGAGAAAAATGAGAACTGGGTAATTATCGGTTTCATTGCAGTTTCTACAGTCATCATGCTGGTTCTTGGAAATCCGGCAGTTCTCCTTGTACTTGCAGGCGCTTTCAATGGTCTGATTCTTCCTGTGACACTGGGAATCTGTCTTGTTGCTTCCCAGAAGAAATCCATCATGGGACCAACCTATAAACACTCAAAAGTTCTTCTGATTCTTGGAATCCTTGTGGTTGTTCTTTCCGCATATATGGGAGTTACCACATTTGTTTCAAAATTAGGCGGTTTATTCTAAATGGTATTGAAAAGGTGTAATCGCATAGGTTGCACCTTTTTGATTATTGAGACACAAAAACAGCACACTTTTCGACAATATGTTAGGAGAGAGAAAACATGCAGAATATTAGAATTTTGACAGAGGGAGATTCTTCTGTCCTGATTGAATTCGGTAAGGAAATCAGTCCGGAGATTAACCGGAAGATCACCGCAACTGTGCAGATGATGAAAGAGCAGCACATTGAAGGTGTGGTTGATATGATACCGGCATTCTGCTCCTTACTGATTAATTACGATCCCCGTGTCATTTCCTTTGACGAGCTGAAAAAAAGACTGGAACATCTGGTGAAACTGGATGCAAAAGCAGGGAAAAGTCGTAAAAAAATCTATGAGATTCCCGTCTGCTACGGCGGTGAATATGGTCCTGATATGGAAAATATTGCGAAAAACGCAGGACTTACAGAGGAAGAGGTGATCAAAATTCATTCTTCCAGAGACTATCTTATCTATATGCTGGGGTTCCTTCCGGGATTCTGTTATCTGGGAGGTCTGGACGAGAGAATCCATACTCCGCGTCTTGCCAATCCACGAATCAAGATTAATGCGGGAAGTGTCGGAATCGGAGGTTCCCAGACAGGAATCTATCCGCTGGATTCTCCGGGAGGATGGCAGCTTATGGGAATGACTCCGGTAAAAACCTACGATCCAAATCGGGAGACTCCGATTCTGGTAGAGGCAGGAGACTATATCCGTTTTGTTCCGATTGACGAAGCGGAGTATAACAGAATCAAAGAATTAGTGGAACGCGGCGAATATCAGTGTATCATTCATGAGGAGGAGGCATAAAATGGGAATTCGTATTCTGAAAGGCGGGATGATGACCACAGTGCAGGATCTGGGGCGAAATGGGTATCAGAGTCAGGGGTTCAGCGTTGCAGGCGCTATGGATGTCCGTTCTTTAAAAATTGCAAACCTTCTTCTGGATAATCCGGAAAATGAGGCGGTTCTGGAAATCACACTGATCGGTCCGACATTGGAGTTTACCTCTGCAACGATTATCGCAATTACAGGCGGAGATTTTCAGCCGCAGATCAACGGGAAGCCGGCGCCCATGTATACGGCGCTTTATATGAATAAAGGTGATATTCTGAAATTTGGAAGTGCAAGAACCGGAAGCAGAGGATATATTGCATTTTCCAGTTATTTGGAAATTCCGGTTGTGATGGGAAGCCGCTGTACCAATCTTAAGAGTAAGATCGGAGGCTTTAAAGGCAGAAAGCTTCAGGCAGGAGATTATATGAATTTCCGTATTAAGAGGCGTTACCTGCCGTTCTTTCTTTCCAGAAAGCTGGAAGGAGATAACTTCGATCAGGAAGAAGCAACTCTGCGCGTAATCATGGGACCGCAGGATGACCTTATCAGCAGACAGGGGATTGAGACTTTCTTGAATAGCGAGTATACCGTGACAAGTGATTTTGACAGAATGGGCTGCCGTCTGGAAGGTCCGTTTATTGCGCCGAAGAAGACTTCTGATATTATCTCTGACGGAATTGCTTTCGGAGCCATTCAGGTTCCTTCTCACGGAAAACCAATCATTCTGCTTTCGGACAGGCAGACAACAGGGGGCTATGCGAAGATTGCGACAGTAGCCTCTGTGGATATCCCGAAACTGGTACAGAGAAAGACAGACCATAAGATTCACTTCAAGGCGATTACCGTACAGGAAGCACAGCAGTTGTATCTTGAGGAGTTAAAAGAGCTGGATGCTATGCGTAAAACAATCCATAAACCATGTAAAGAGGTTCTGGACTGCCGTCTTGTAGCTAAGAGACTGACCAAATTATTTGAATAGATAAGGAGAAAATTTTATGGATTTAGAGAAAATTGAAGGACTGGTAAAAATTATTGAGGAATCATCTTTAAAAGAATTTACTTATAAAGAAGGAGATATCAAGATCACAATGAGTAAGCTGGATCACCCTCCTGTGGTTGCAGCGGGAGTTCCTATGGCGCCGTCTGCAGCAGCGTCTGCGCCTGCACCTGTGGCTGTACAGGAAGAAGAGGAAGAAGAACAGCTCTTTATCACATCTCCGATTGTCGGAACATTTTATTCTGCACCTGCACCGGATGCGCCTGCATTTGTAAAAGTGGGAGAGCAGGTTAAAAATGGACAGACCGTATGTATTCTGGAAGCAATGAAGCTGATGAATGAGATCCAGAGTGAATTCGACTGCGAAATCGAGGCAGTTCTGGTAAGCAATGAGCAGAAAGTAGAATACGGACAGCCTCTGTTCCGTGTAAAAAAACTGTAGGAACATAGAAGGAGGTTGGAATCTTGTTTAATAAAATTTTAATAGCCAACCGTGGTGAAATTGCTGTCCGCATCATTCGCGCTTGCCGTAATATGGGAATCCGCAGTGTAGCTGTTTATTCCAAAGAGGATGCAAAGAGCCTTCATGTACAGCTTGCAGACCAGAGAATCTGTATTGGAGAAGGTCCTGCCAAAAATAGTTATCTGAATATGGACCGTATTATTTCAGCAGCTAAGAATATGGGAGCAGACGCCATTCATCCGGGATTTGGTTTTCTTTCCGAGAACAGTGAATTTGTACGTAAATGTCAGGAAAACGGAATTACTTTTATCGGTCCTGATGCAGACGTAATAGATAAAATGGGGAATAAATCCCATGCAAGAAAGACAATGATGGACGCCGGAGTTCCTGTTGTACCGGGAACAAAAGAACCTGTCTACGAAGCGGAGGAGGGTAAAATCCTTGCCCGTGAAATCGGTTATCCGGTAATGATCAAGGCTTCTTCCGGCGGCGGCGGTAAGGGAATGCGCGTGGCGAAATCCGAAGATGAATTTGAATTTCAGTTTAACGTAGCCCAGAGAGAATCTGCCAATGCTTTTGGGGACGATACCATGTACATTGAGCGTTTTGTGGAGAATCCCCGTCACGTGGAAATTCAGATTATGGCAGATCAGCACGGAAACGTAGTTGCTCTGGGAGAGCGTGACTGCTCTGTTCAGAGAAACCATCAGAAGCTGATAGAGGAGTCACCATCTCCTGCTATTACAGAGGAAATCCGTGAAAAAATGAATCATTACGCAGTTCTTGCAGCGAAAACCGTAAATTATACAAATGCAGGAACCATTGAATTTATTGTGGATCCTCATGGTAATTTCTATTTCATGGAGATGAATACAAGAATTCAGGTAGAACACGGCGTAACGGAAATGGTTACGGGAACAGACCTGATCATCGAACAGATTCGCGTGGCAATGGGAGAGAAATTAAGCTTTACGCAGGAAGATGTAAAGATTAAGGGACATGCCATTGAGTGTCGTATCAATGCGGAAATCCCGGCGAAAAATTTCATGCCTAGTCCCGGACTTGTACAGCATATGCATCTTCCGGCAGGAAACGGTGTGCGTGTAGATACTGCGCTTTATGCAGGCTATAATATTCCGTCAGAGTATGATTCCATGATTGCGAAAGTGATTGTACATGCGCCGGACAGAGAGGCTGCTCTCCAGAAAATGCGTTCCGCTCTCGATGAAATGGTGATTATCGGTGTGGAGACAAATCTGGATTTCCAGTATCAGATTATGAAGACGCCGACGTTTTGCGAGGGAAAAGCAGATACCGGATTTATTGCAAAAATTATGAATATTGAATGATTTCCCATAAGGACACTCAGACTGAGAAAATAAATCCTGAAATGTGTCAGGTGGGAAATGACGGAGGTAAAGAATTGTACAGAGTGGATTTAAACAGTGACCTTGGAGAAAGCTTCGGACGCTATACCATTGGAAACGACGACAAGATTATTCCGCTGATCACATCTGCAAATGTGGCATGCGGATACCATGCGTCAGATCCGGTTGTTATGGGAAAGACCGTAGAACAGGCAAAAGAAGCAGGAATCCGTGTAGGAGCGCATCCGGGTTTTCCGGATCTTATGGGATTCGGAAGAAGAAATATGAATGTGACGCCTGCGGAAGCAAAAGCCTATGTGCTGTACCAGCTTGGCGCTCTTGACGCATTCTGCCGCGCAAACGGCGTAAAAATGCAGCATGTGAAACCTCACGGCGCGCTTTACAATATGGCTGCAAAGGACTACAGCCTTTCAAAGGCAATCTGCGAAGGAATCAGAGAATTTGACGATAAGCTTATTGTTCTTGCCCTTTCCGGAGGAGAACTTGCCCGTGCAGCTATGGATATGGGACTTCGTACAGCTATGGAGGTTTTTGCAGACCGTGCTTACGAAGAAGACGGAACTTTAGTTGACAGAAGAAAAGAAGGCGCGATGATTACCGATGAGGAGGAAGCAATCCGCCGTGTCATCCGCATGGTAAAAGAGAAAAAAGTCACAGCCATAACAGGCAGGGACATTGATATTCAGGCAGATTCTGTCTGTGTCCACGGCGACGGCGCGAAAGCCCTTGCTTTTGTGGAAAGAATCCGAAAGGCATTTGAGGAAGAAGGAATTGAAATCTGCTGTCTGGATGAGATGATCTGACATCTGTCTGGCTGCAAAAGATAAGATCAGGAAGTAATTACTGCTTTCTGATCTTTTTTTTGAAAAAATAAAAAAGTATTTGACAAAATTAAAAAGTTAGAATATACTAACAAATGTAAGTGACAAACAACTGAAGTGAGCTATACATAACTCGTGGCGCTTATATTTAAGCGGCAAGAGATAGAAGTTCAGGAGGGAATGATATGTATATGAAGTTATCAGAGGCAATTGAAGGTGAAGAATATATAGTAAAAGATATTGTTACAGACGATGAAGAGTTGAATGCATTCCTGTTTTCATTGGGATGCTACAGCGGGGAACCGATTACTGTAGTTTCTCATCGAAAAGGAGGGTGCGTAGTTTCTATTAAAGATGCCAGATATAACATTGATAATGATTTGGCGCAAGCCATTTCAATATAAAATTTTTTTTGCAGATAGGTTAGATTATTCTAACTAAATAACTGAGAAGGAGAAAAAATCATGAGAATCGCTTTTGCAGGAAATCCAAACAGCGGAAAGACAACCATGTTTAATGCCCTGACAGGCAGGAACGAACGTGTGGGAAACTGGGCTGGTGTTACAGTCGACAGGAAGGAAAGCACGATTAAAAAGAATTTTTATAACGGAGAAGAGGAATTAGTTGCGGTAGATTTGCCGGGAGCCTATTCCATGTCTCCTTTTACGTCGGAAGAAAGTATTACGAGCAGTTATGTAAAGCACGAGAAACCCGATGTGATCATCAATATTGTTGATGCAACAAATTTGAGCAGGAGTTTATTTTTTACAACACAGCTTCTTGAGCTTGGAATACCTGTAGTTGTAGCACTCAATAAAAGCGATCTCACAGATAAGAAAAAAACAGAAATCAATATTGAATGTTTATCAGAGAAACTTGGGTGTCCGGTGATAAGGACGATTTCCACTTCTTCAGGACACAACGATCTGAAAGAGGTTGTGAACCAGGCAGCAGCCCTTAAAGGAAAGTTTCAGAAGGCACCTTACATAGAAGAAGAGATTAATTTTCAAGATAAGTCGGCAGTGGAGGCAGCGGACAGAAAGCGTTTCAGCTTCGTCAATGGAATTGTAAAGTCCGTAGAAAAAAGAAAGGTTTTTACAAAGGACAAAAATCAGCAGGATAAAATTGATGCTATTCTTACAAATAAATTTGTGGGGATACCGATTTTTGCAGGCGTGATGTTCCTTGTATTTTATATTTCACAGTCAACAGTTGGAACCTGGATTGCAGACTGGCTTGTTGGCTGGATTGAGACTTTCCAGGGCTGGGTAGGCGGTCTTGTAGAGAGTGCAAGCCCATTTCTACAGGCGCTTCTGGTGGATGGAATCATTGGTGGTGTCGGCGCAGTAGTAGGATTTCTTCCTCTTGTAATGGTAATGTATTTCCTCATTGCCCTTTTGGAAGATTGTGGTTATATGGCACGTGCTACAGTCGTACTTGATCCTATTTTCAAAAGGGTCGGTCTTTCCGGAAAGTCTGTAATTCCGATGGTAATTGGCACAGGATGTGCAATTCCGGGAATTATGGCTTGCCGAACTATCAGAAATGAACGTGAAAGAAGAGCGACTGCAATGCTTACTCCATTCATGCCATGTGGTGCAAAGCTTCCTGTTATCGCTTTGTTTGCAGGAGCGTTTTTCGCAGATGCTTCCTGGGTTGGACCAACCATGTATCTTGTTGGTATTGTACTGATTTTTCTCGGCGCGTTACTTGTAAATAAAGTTACCGGTTACAAATACCGCAAATCATTTTTTATCATTGAGCTTCCGGAATATAAACTTCCAAGCTTAAAAAGAGCAACGCTCTCCATGCTTTCCAGAGGAAAGGCATACATTGTAAAGGCAGGAACGATTATTCTGGTATGTAATACTGCAGTACAGATTATGCAGAGCTTTAACTGGAAATTCCAGGTGGTTGAGGAGGGAATGGAGAGTACCTCTATTCTGGCTTCCATTGCATCTCCTTTTGCAGTGCTTCTGATTCCTCTGGGATTTGGTGTATGGCAGCTCGCAGCCGCTGCTATTACAGGGTTTATCGCAAAAGAGAATGTTGTTGGTACACTGGCAGTTGTATACGGATTGACAAACTTTATTAATGAGGATTTCGAACTTGTTGGTGGAAGCAGCGAAGTGGCTGCTGTTATGGGAATTACAAAAGTCGCTGCACTGGCATATTTGATGTTTAACCTTTTTACACCACCGTGTTTTGCGGCTCTGGGCGCGATGAACTCAGAAATGCAGGATAAAAAATGGCTGTGGGGCGGAATTGCATTACAGCTGGGAACCGGATATACAGTTGCATTTCTGGTATATCAGATCGGAACATTTATTACAACAGGAGCTTTCGGCAGCGGATTTGCAGCAGGACTTGCGGCAGTTGCAGTGATGGTTGGTATTGTAGTAATGCTTACAAGAAATACCCGAAAACAGATGAATGCACAGTATAGTCTTCATTCATAAAACATAATAAAACAAATAGAAGTGGAATAAAAAACAGGAACAGGAGGGGATTATATGACAAATGTAATTATTGCAGCTGTTATACTTCTTATGGCAGGACTTGCATCCTTTTATATTGTAAAGGAAAAAAAGAAAGGCACCAAATGTATTGGCTGCCCTGCCGGAGGACATTGCTGCGGTGGCCATGAGGGAGATTCTCAGTGTGGCTGCGGAGGACATTGTACGGATAAATAAAAGAGGATAAAATAAGAGCCTGCATCTGGAAGAACAGATGCAGGCTCTTGCTTTGTATCATTAAAATCAGAAATCAAGTTCTTTTAAGTAACGGTTTAAAGCATCTTTCCAGTCCGGAAGAGGAGTAAAACCGTTTTCTGTAAGTTTGCTTTTGTCCAGGCGGCTGTTAAACGGACGGGCTGCTTTGGAAGCGCCATACTGAGCTGTCGTTACAGAGTTGACGGTAATTTTTGCGTATTCCGGATGGCCCAGTTCACATGCCTGACGGAAGATTTCTTTGGTGAAATCATACCAGCTAATGAATCCGCCTTCGTTGGTAGCGTGGTAATATCCGTATTTATCTGTGACAATCATATCTACCAGAAGCTTCGCAAGGTCAAAGGTATAGGTCGGGGTACCAATCTGGTCGTTGACAACAGAGAGGGTGTCATGTGTCTTGCCGAGATTAATCATAGTTTTTATGAAGTTTTTTCCGTTTTTTCCAAATACCCATGCAATGCGGACAATAAAGAATTTGTCCAGGGTTTCGGAAACAGCAAGTTCTCCGGCAAGCTTGGTCTCTCCATAAACATTGAGCGGCTTATAATCCTTGCAGTCAGGCTGCCAGGGAGTTTCTCCCTGACCGTCAAAAACATAGTCTGTGGAAAGATAGAGCATTTTAATATCAAGTTCTTTACAGATATCTGCAATATTCTGAGTGCCTACCACATTGACAAGACGTACCTTCTCGCGGTTTTCTTCATCTTCTGCAGCATCAACCGCAGTCCAGGCAGCACAATGAATAACAGCGTCCGGAGCAGCCTGACGAATGACTTTTTTTACAGAATCCTGATCTGTAATATCCATTTGTACATAAGGCATGGAGGTAACTGCAGTGCCGTCTTCTATACCGCTGTAAAGAGGGGCAATATCGCTTCCGATTCCCTCATAACCGCGTTTTGCAAGCTCATTCATCACATCATGTCCAAGCTGTCCGCCTACACCTGTCACAAAAACTTTCATGATTTTCAGACCTCCTTAGCGATTTCCGTACATTTTTTCGTAGTAATTCTGATATTCTCCGGAAATGATGGTTTCCCACCATTCTTTGTTATCAAGATACCATTTAATCGTCTTTTTGATACCGTCTGCAAACTTTGTCTCCGGCAGCCATCCAAGTTCGTTGTGAATCTTAGTCGGGTCGATGGCATAACGCATATCGTGTCCCTTACGGTCGGCTACATAGGTAATCAGACTTTCCGGTTTGCCAAGCTCTTTACAGATGATTTTAACAATATCAATATTAGTCATCTCGTTGTGACCGCCGACATTGTAAACCTCACCAACACGTCCTTTGTGGATAATAAGGTCAATGGCACGGCAATGATCCTCTACATAGAGCCAGTCACGAACATTTTCTCCCTTTCCGTAAACCGGAAGAGGTTTATTGTTTAAGGCGTTTGCAATCATCAGAGGAATCAGTTTTTCCGGGAAATGGTATGGTCCGTAGTTGTTGGAGCAGCGGCTGATGGAAACTGGGAGACCGTAGGTTCTGTGGTAAGCCAGAACAAGGAGGTCAGCGGAAGCCTTGGAGGAGCTGTACGGACTGCTTGTGTGAATCGGAGTTTCTTCTGTAAAGAAGAGATCCGGTCTGTCCAGAGGAAGATCGCCGTAAACCTCGTCTGTGGAAACCTGATGGTAACGTTTGATTCCGTATTTGCGGCAGGCATCCATGAGAACTGCAGTACCAATGATATTGGTATTGAGGAAAACCTCAGGGTCTTCAATAGAACGGTCAACATGACTTTCAGCAGCAAAGTTTACAACCATATCCGGATGTTCTTCTTCAAATAATCTGTAAACAGCTTCGCGGTCTGTAATGCTTTCTTTGACAAAGCGGAAATTCGGATTATCCATAACCGGGGCAAGAGTGGAAAGATTTCCTGCGTAGGTAAGGCAGTCCAGACAGATGATGCGGTAGTCCGGATATTTTTTTAACATATGGAAAATAAAGTTGCTTCCGATAAATCCGGCGCCGCCGGTAACAATAATATTCATAATGAAAACTCCTTTTCAAGTTGTATAATAATCAAAATGTTTTAAATGTGTTTGGAAATCAGTGAAGGACGTCAAGGTATTTGCCGTCAAGAACGTCCTTTAAATACTGTCCATACTGATTTTTCTTCAGTACCTCATAAACATTCAGTACGTCTTCTTTTGTAATCCAGCCGTTGAGGTAGGCGATTTCTTCCAGACAGGCGATTTTGCGGTGCTGGTGGCTCTCCATTGTCTTTACGAAGTTGGTTGCTTCCACAAGACTCTCATGTGTGCCTGTGTCAAGCCAGGTAAAGCCCTGTCCGAGAAGCTCCACATTCAGCTCTCCATTTTCCAGATAAATGCGGTTCAGGTCAGTGATCTCAAGCTCTCCTCTGGCGCTTGGCTTTAAGTTTTTGGCATATTCTACAACACGGTTGTCATAGAAATAAAGTCCTGTAACACAGTAATTGCTCTTCGGGTGCTCCGGTTTTTCCTCGATGGAAATTGCTTTTCCCTCTTTGTCAAATTCTACAATACCGAATCGTTCCGGGTCGTCCACATAGTAGCCGAAAACAGTAGCGCCCTTGCCTGATTCTGCATTTTCTACAGCAGCTTTTAAGCGCTTTTTTAGACCGTGTCCTGCGAAAATATTGTCTCCGAGCACCATTGCCACGGTGTCATTGCCGATAAATTCCTCGCCGATAATGAACGCCTGCGCAAGTCCGTCAGGGCTTGGCTGAACTGCATAGGTAAGACCTACACCGAACTGATGACCGTCTCCTAAAAGTTCCTGAAAACGTGGGGTATCCTGAGGAGTGGAAATAATCAGGATATCGCGGATACCTGCATTCATAAGAACAGACATCGGGTAGTAAATCATCGGTTTGTCATAAATGGGAAGTAACTGTTTGGAGGTTACCATGGTAAGCGGGTAAAGGCGTGTGCCGGAACCTCCTGCTAAAATAATACCTTTCATATTAAAATATAATCTCCTTTTTCAGATAGTTTGCGTCTTTCGTATTCAAGTTATCCCTATTATAAAAGGTGACGCAAGGTCACCTTCAAGCTTTTTTTACAAAATAATTAAAATTTGGTTATTTTTCACAAAGGAAAACCCCTGCATCCTTTGTAATATGGAAACCATTTGTTGTTTTTTTTGTTACAAAGGTACGAAATTCCTTGTAATGCTCCAGAATATACTGATTCTGATTGCCGTGGCAGGAGAGAATATAGGAAATCAGAGGTTCGGCGTCAGGGACAATAAGAGAATCTTCATAAGAGTCCCAGCTTACCCGGGAAAAAAACGGACGGAGAATTTCCAGACCGTTTTCTCTTCCGAAACGCTCATAAAGGCGGTCTGCGGAAAGGACGATTCTATTGTCAAAATCCTGAACAAGGCGACTGACCTCCTGCATGTGACGGCTTCCGTAGGTACTGCAGACAAAGCAACCGCCTGGTTTGAGAACCCGGGAAATTTCCCGGCATGCAGCGGCAATATCTTCACAGTAAAAAAGTACGTGATTTGCGATGACAAGGTCGAAGGTTTCATCGGGATAAGGGAGGTTTTCGCAGTTAAAAACTTCAAAAGAAAAGCGGGAATCTTTTCTGCCGATGGCTCGTCTTGCATCGCGGAGCATACCTTCGGAAATATCGGAAAGCGTCACAGAGACTGAAGACGGAAGGGAAGCGATACTTTGTGTCCAGAGCGCGCCGTCGCCGCAGCCTGTCTCAAGAATCTTCATGTCGTCCGAAATCCTGCATTTGTCATAAATCCAGGGAAACCAGCCTGTCCGGTTTTGGGAATAAAGGCTGTGAAGGTTGATTCTTGATGAGATATTTGTGGCATTCTGGTATTGATTTTTAAGACTTTTTTCCATTCCTGTGAGGTGGATGAGGTCAAGCATCCGGTTCCAGTCAATAGTGTGGCGGGAACCGATGGCATCGGCAGTATCCTGAATTGCTTTTTCCACAAGCTGCATTTGTTCAATCCGGTCACGTACAAGCTTTAACTGGATATTTAAGGAGTTCAACATAAAGTGATAATCGCAGTCATCGATGAGCATTTCTCTGATATCTTCTAAAGAAAAGCCGAGATATTTGAGGAGCAGAATCTGGGAAAGCCTTGCGAAATCTTCATCTGTATAAAAGCGGGCTCCGGAATCCGTCACATAGGAGGGCTTGAGAAGCTCTTGTTTATCATAATAGCGGATAGTGCGCAAAGTAACGTGAGCCATGCGCGCGAATTCTCCACTGGAATAATAACCTTCTTTTTTCATAAATACAGACCTTTCTTAATTTTACTGCTTTTATTATAAACAAAAACAAAAATCCGGGCAAGGACTTGTTATTTTATAAAAAATGTGATACTTTGAATATAATTTCTACGGATGACAATCTTAAGTCCGGCAGTTCTGCCGCGATTTTTTCCAAATACAATAGTAATAAAACAGAATTAAATAAGAAAGAACAGGAGGTTACCAATGGATTTATTTGATTTCACTTATTGTGGAAATTATAATCGGCAGATCGAAAATCTTGCCAGAATGGCGCCGGAGAGGTGGAGTTTCGGGGAAGGACAGGACAAGGGAATCCTCAAAGGGTATCTGGAACATACTTTTCACAGACTTTACGAGGAGGGAAAGGTTTTCGAGAATAAGAATTATGCAATCTTTAATACAGGTCTTTTTAATCGCTATTATCAGCCTATTTACGCGTTTTTTGTACCGAATCTGGTGCCAGAGCGTCAGGCTTGGTATCTTGACGGATTTTACACGGAATATCATCTGTTAAGAGAAGAAATTACTCAGTTGCCGGAGAAGGCAAGTTATGTGGAGAATCCCTCAGATTTGGTTTTTGATTCCAGCCTTCCGATTATTCCACAGTATGAGCATATTTTCGGAGAGGAAGAAAATGCGCGTCGTCTTCCCAGAGAGGTGAGGGAGAGCAGTATGAGAGTTCAGCTTTTTGACGGCGCACTCAAGCAGACAAGACGTATGCTGGAAGCGGATTATAAAACTGCAATTCCCCAATACTATAATCACTCTATTCAACTTTTGATACCTATTTGCCTGCAGCATCCGGGTAAAGCTGATTTGGCGCTTGCCTGTATGAAGACAGCGGACGGCAGCAAATACCTTGGAAGAACCTGCCTTACTTTAAAAATGGCGTATCACAACGCAAGACTTCTCGCACGGCTTGACAGCGGATGGCTGGCGCCTGCAAGTGTGTAAAAATAAACTATTCACAAATAGAAAAATGTGGTATTATAGAGATTAATGCAGTTATAAAAAGATTGAACTGCTGTGAATTTAAGATAAAGACGCAGAAGAATCCCAACCGGGAAAGAATGCGGAAAAAACAGGCGGAAACAGAGATGCCGCCGGTATGGAGGAACGAAAAGTATGTTAGAATTAAGAAATATCAGTTTTCAGGTTCCTGACGAAAAAGCGAAAAATGCGAAAGAAATCGGAATTCTTGATAACGTCAGCATGACACTGGAGGATAATAAGTTCGTTGTTATCACAGGCCCTAACGGAGGAGGTAAATCGACACTTGCCAAAATTATAGCAGGAATAGAGAAGCCGACGTCCGGTCAGATTCTTTGGGATGGACAGGATATTACGGATATGAGTATTACGGACAGAGCGAAGCTTGGAATCAGCTATGCCTTTCAGCAGCCGGTCAGATTTAAAGGAGTAACCGTGTTTGATCTGATTCGTCTGGCAGCAGGCAAAGAGATTACAGTAGGAAGTGCCTGTGAATATCTTTCCAAGGTAGGTCTTTGTGCAAAGGATTATATCAGACGAGAGGTAAACGGAAGTCTTTCCGGAGGAGAGATCAAACGTATTGAAATTGCTACAATTATGGCAAGAAAGACAAAAGTTTCCGTGTTTGACGAGCCGGAGGCAGGAATCGATTTGTGGAGTTTTCAGAACCTGATTCAGGTGTTTGAGGAGATGCACAGTCAGCTTCATGGGTCTATCCTTATCATTTCCCATCAGGAACGTATCCTGAATATTGCAGACGAGATTGTTCTGATTGCAGATGGAAAAGTTACAAAACAGGGTACAAGAGATGAAATTCTGCCACAGCTTCTCGGCACGGCGAATGCGGCTGTTGCCTGCGGAAAAGCAGAAGCGCGTTAATAGGAGGGAATGATAGAAATGGATGCAATTCAGAGAGAATTATTACTTCAGGTAGCCGGACTTCATGAAATTCCGGAAGGAGCATATAATATCCGTGCCAATGGTGCAAGTGTGGGAAGAGCAAGCTCCGCAAATATCGAGATTGTGACAAGAGAAGATCAGAAAGGTCTTGAAGTCCGTGTAAAAGCGGGGACAAAGCATGAGAGTGTACACATTCCTGTAATTATGAGCCAGTCAGGTCTTGATGAAGTGGTGTATAATGATTTTTACATCGGAGAAGGCGCAGATGTGACTATTATCGCAGGCTGCGGTATTCATAACGGAGGCGATTTATCTACACGCCACAATGGTATCCATCGCTTTTTCCTTGAGAAAGGTGCACATGTAAAATATGTGGAAAAGCATTACGGAAGCGGTGACGGCAAGGGAGAAAGGGTCATGAATCCCGTTACGGAGATTTCTCTTGACGAAGACAGCTTTATGGAGATGGATACGGTTCAGATTAAGGGAGTGGATTCCACAAACCGTAAAAATACTGCGCATTTAAAGGCTGGAGCCAAGCTTGTTGTTATGGAACGTCTCCTCACTCACGGAAATCAGCATGCAGAAAGTTATTTTGATGTGCAGCTGGACGGAGAGGACAGTTCTGCAAATGTAGTCTCCCGTTCTGTTGCAAGAGACAATTCTTATCAGCTTTTTGCTTCTAACATTGTGGGAAATAATCGCTGTACCGGACATACAGAATGTGATGCCATCATTATGGAAGACGCAAAAATCCGTGCAGTTCCGGAGCTTTCTGCGAATCATGTGGATGCAGCATTAATCCATGAGGCTGCAATCGGTAAGATTGCGGGAGAGCAGATTATTAAACTTATGACCTTAGGTCTTACGGAAGCTGAGGCAGAAGAGCAGATTATCAGCGGTTTCCTGAAATAAGAAACTCAGACGCACAGAGGATTAGAATATGAGAATAGAAATGGAAGGCTTAAATAAACCGGAGGACGACCACGATTCCAGTGTGCTGAATCCGGAGCAGTCTCTTGGGGCGGATCTTTCAAGGAAGGAACGCCGTCTTCTTGAAAAAGAGAAGATTAAGGGAATGGGATTTAAAAAGAAACTGGAATATATCTGGATGTATTATAAATCAACAATGGTGGCTGTGCTTGCCCTGATTCTTGTTGCCAAATTCGGAGTGGACTGGTATCATAATCTTCAGATAGAAACAGTACTGGCAATTTCCGCCGTGAACTCAGCTATGACGGAGGCGGAACCTGTTACGGAAGAAATAAAAAAGATTCTGGGCTGTGAAGGAGATGAATACAGCTCTGTTGAAATTGCGGGTAATCTGACGACAGGAGTGGATGGAACAGAGTTTGATTATTATGCGCAGATGGCATATTCCACGCAGATTCAGGCAAGAGGAATTGATGTTCTGATTTTCCCGGAGAGTCTTTATGAGAGAGCAAACAGTTCAGGGATTTTTGATAATCTGGAGAATATTCTGGATGAAGAAACGAAAGCTGCTCTTGGCGACCGACTGAAAGGTGATTATATTGTACTTGGAACAGAAACTTCTCTGGACGAGGAATTTGGTCTGAGGTATCAGCCAATCTGTCTGGCAGTACCTGCCAGTGCAGAAAATACAGAGAATGCTGCGAAGTGGATTGCGTCTTTGGTGGAAAGAGAATAAAGATAGTAAAGTTATAAAAACAGCCTATATAAATCATGAACTGATTTATATAGGCTGTTTTTGTTATGAGGTTAAAATAATTACGGGGCGGAGATAAAGTTTTCCCTTCTGGAGAGATGCTTATTGATTACCAGAAGAAAAACAACCGTGGATAAAGTGGCGCTGACTACATCACTGATCGGTTCTGCGTAGAAAGCAGACTGGGCAGTGAAGAAATACGGAAGCAGGATTGTACAGATTACATACAGAGACTTTCGGAAAACAGAAAGTCCAAGGGCTGTTTTTGTACGTTCCAGCGCTGTAAGACCATCCACGAAAACATATTGAAAGCTCAGTGGAATGATCATAAGAGTGTAGGTCTTGATTGCCCAGATGGAAAAATCCATGTATTTCGGGTCTGAGGTAAACAGACGGACGAAATACTGAGGAGCAAACCGGGAAATCAGGAACATAACTGTTGTGAAAGCAAGCATGAGAAGCAGGATATGTTTCTCTGCAGATTTTACACGGGCTGACTGTCTTGCTCCGTAGTTATAGCTTAAGATTGCCTGAGTACCGCCGCTGATTCCAATCATAGGCGAGGTAATCAAAAGCAGATAGCTCTGCGCGATGGTAGCGCAGGTGATGAGCATATCGCCCTGGGAAGGGCCGCCGTATTTCTGGAGTACGGAATTCATTACAATCAGTATCAGGCTGTCTGTTGCAAGAATCAGGAAAGGGGAAAGACCAAGGTAAATGATCTGAACCATCTGCCTGATACTGTACTGCCCGAAGGTGATTTTTACAGGAACTCTTTTGCCAAAGAGGAACCACAGGGCGAAGGCACAGGAAGCCATCTGGGAGATGACAGTGGCAATTGCCGCGCCTGCCACATTCATATGGAAGCCGAAAATAAATACGGGGTCCAGAATGATATTTGTGACAGCTCCGATAAGTACAGTTGCCATACCGAAAAGCGGGAAACCCTGACTGTTGATAAAGTAATTAAGTCCGGCTGCCATCAGTGCAAAAAAAGTGCCTGCTGTATAAATGGTCATATAGGTATTCGCGTATTTGAAAGTTTCCTTACTTGCTCCAAACCACATCAGCAGAGCATCCTTGGAAAGAAGGAAGCTCACTGTGAGGATGAGGGAGAAAAAACACAAAAGCAGGAAGGAGTTGGAAAGAATCTTCCGCGCTTTCTGATAATTTTTTTCACCAAGGCGGATACCCATGAGGATGGAGCCGCCCAGCCCGACCAGAGTTCCAAAAGAGGAGAGGAGAGTAACAATAGGACCGCAGACGCCTACGCCTGCCAGCGCCAAAGCGCCGTCTCCCGGGATGTGACCGATATACATACGGTCGATAATGCTGTATAAAACATTGACGAATTGGGCAATCATTGCCGGGATTGCCAGCCGCAAAACAAGGGAACGGACAGAGTCCGCTCCCAGATCAGTTTTCATTTTCATTTGTGTTCAGTTCCTTATTTCTTAGTAATATTCATGTGAAACAGCCTAGAAGTCTCAGGAAGCTGTCTCCGGATTCATCTCCGCTTCCGGCAGAGCTTCTTCTGCTGTACCGCCTGTGAGAAGCTGCATAAGAAGCTCCTCGGGCATACCTGATTCTACCAGATTGTTTAAAATGGTGTCAAGAGTAATTCCTGACATATATTCATTCATAGCTGCTTCATCCATACTGTCGTATACATTTGTAAGGTCTGCGAAATCAGGTTTTTCCACGGTAACGCCAAGGTTTGCCCCAACATTGATGCTGCCAAGGGAAACGTCCTCGTTTGTAAGGCTGAGCGAAACATTTCCATGATCTCTGTCTGAATCAATATCAAGAAGAAGCTGGAAGCTGGCAAGAGGATTGTTTGCTGCGTTTTCTTCAGGGGTTGCATCTGCGCTCAAAACAGAAGGTAATCCGAAGCTGTAGCTTCCTTTGAAACAGCCTTTTTTGAGAGCAGTTGTATCATAGCTGTTTACATTAATCGTGATCCAGTCTGTCGGAGCAGGAGTCTCGCCGCTTTCCGTATCATAGTCTCCGGAAGAGGTTTTGAGGAGCCACTGTCCGGAAAGAATACCGTTTTTAATGATTCCCTTGCCGCTGATACTGAAACCTTCATCCTCAGGACCGATAGCCAGAGAGCTTTGTACGTTGCTTCCATCTGTGATTCTCTTCCAGTCGTAAATCGGGATGCTTTCATCTGTATCATTCAGAGTAAGGGAACGTCCTACAACCGTATTGTCCTCTGTAATCCATACTTTTGCAGAAATATGGGAACCGTCGTCTTCAAGCTCTTCACTTAAATTTTCGGATGTTTCATCGAGGGCATCCATGAAGTTCTGATAGAGGCTTTCATCCAGCTTATCAAGGATTTCTTTTATTTCCTCATCGGATTTGGCAGTTTCCACAACCTCCTTCAGGAATGACCTTGCATTTGTCTGGGAAAGAATTCCTTCATATACAGTACATTCTTCAGAGGCACCGGCAATATCCAGAGTTTCTGATTCGGAAGCTTCTGTATTCTCTATATGGTCAAAGAGAATGGAGGAATATTTGTTGAGAATATTTTCTGCAGTAGCTGCTTCCGGCATATATTCCGGAAGATTGGTCAGAAACTTCATATATTCTTTTATGAATGCCGGATCTGAAAATGAGGAATTCTCCATAGATTCCAAAGCATCTTCTGCAGCCTGACTGACTTCGCCGCTTTCTTCCAGAGCCTGTCGTTGCTGTTCCAGCATTGCTTTCTGCTGTTTCAGAGTTTCTTCGTAATCTACTTTGATATAACCTTCCCGAAGCTCAGGAATCCTCATATAGATTTCCAGATTTTCCAGATCAAAGAAATATTCCAGCGTACAAATCTTCGTGTCGTTCATATAAACGCCGGCAGTCATGAACTGGGCGCTTTCTTCCATAGAAATATCGGCAGAGAGACGTACGTCTTTAAACCAGGAAATATCCACAGGGACTAAAATGCCGAGAAGAGAACGTCCGGCGTCGTCCAGTGTAAAAGTCATTTCCTCATGGATGCCGGACTGCAGGGCTTCGAATTCCTCAAAACTCTGTGCGTACTGCTGAGCAAGAGCGGAGATTGCATTTGTGAGAGCAGGCTGTTCGATTTCCGTGAAACTCTGAGCAAAAGCTGAAGCAGGTGCAGCAGTAAGTCCTAACAAGGCTGTCAGGGAAATTGCAGTAAATTTTTTGAATTTCTGATTCATAGAATTACGCCTCCTTTTTACTTAGTAAAGTTTTCTGTACATCTTACAGAGTATGTACGATATTGTATTGTAATACTGCCTGATTTTACCATAATTTTTTTGATTTTTCTATAGAAAAACACAAAAAGTACAAAAAATTATATTATATGCTGGAATTCACGAATCTTTTTTCGGAGTTACCTTATGAATAGACAGATTTAAAAATATATTGTAAACTTACTCTAAAGTCTGTATAAACGAAAAAATAAGAAATTCTTAAAAAGAATAAAACTATAAAAATCCAGTAAATACGCGGGAAACGCAGTATTTACAAGGGTTTTCGGGCTTTTGGTATTCAAAATTGTTGTGACTTTTTAAATGATATTTGGGGTTGATTAGTCACAAATAGTCACAAATCAGGAATCTGTATCTTTTCAATTTCCGTCCGCAGATCTTCCAGAGAGCGATGACCATACACCTCATTTGTGATGTCAGCGCCAAAGCTGTGTCCAAGCATTCTTTTTCGGTCATTCTCTCTTACGGAATACTTTTCGCACAGCGCAGAGAATGTGTGTCTGCAATCGTGAGGGGTGTGCGGAGGAGTTCCGAGGATATTCAGTCTATTCATCAATTCTGTGAAAAACTTATTTCTGTAAGTGTTTTCGGTAACAGGAATCATCATGCCGTATTTTTCTATTCTGCTGCTCACAAAAGGGAGGATAGATGAATGAATTGGTACGATTCGGTTTTTTCCAGCAGCAGTTTTGACACCGCCCTGAAAGTATTTTTCTTCCAGATTGACATAAAGAGAGCGGTAAGCGGAAATTCGAAACCCGCTGTAGCACATAATCAGTACCATTTGCACATCCTCATCGTCTTTGCGATTCCAAAGCGTTTTTAACTCCTCGTCTGAAAATGGTCTTCCGCTCACATCGTCTTCCGGACGATTGACTGTAACGTACTGTGCCTTGTTTTCCGTGCATATTTCGTACATGATAGCGTATTTGTACATTTGTTTAAATAGGTTTACTATAAGTTCTACACTGGAGTGTTTTAGAGGGCAATCGTCAACAATTTTTTGCAAATCTTCATGTTTAAGAGATGCGAATGGACGATTGTGAATTGCTTTGGAATTTTTGAAAGCGGTTCTATAACTATTTTGACTAGATTTTGATAATTTGACGCCTTTTCTCTCTTCAAATTTCCATTTATAGAATTTCTCATATACCTCAGCAAACGTCAGCTCCTTAATCTCTGGATGCTTGTCCTCAATACCCTTGATTGTGGAATAGTCTGCAAGAATACGCTGCACCAGCACATCTGCGTCACTGGTTTCCGCGACCTCCAATTCTCGCTCCATTCCCGGCGTGTACGTGCCGGCCTTATAGGCAGTCAGGACCGTAAAGCCTTTTATCCAGTCGTCTGTGTAGCACAGGGCAGCAGGACGCTTTACATTCCCCAGAGCATCAATTTCAGCTGGAGGGTGGACGGCATAACAGTTTCGCCGATTCTCCCCCAGATAACGGATAGTTCCGAAACCTGATGGAAGCCGCGGGTATTTCTTGCGTGCTTTCTTTCTTGCCATAAAATCATCTTCCTTTCTATTTTTGAGTATAAAAATAACAGCCATCGAAAATATGTTCCGATTGCATGGCTGCTCCGAAGATGATACAATAACTTTGCTAAAGAGAGTATATCTTCGGATATATGTTAAGCCGTTCCAGTGCTGGTAACACTGGGGCGGTTTTTATTTTTTAAAAATCATGTCATAAACTTCTCTATTTGGTAAAACATATTTTTCCTCAATGAGTTTTAAGATTGAGTCATAGAGATTCTGTACAGGGGAAAGAGAGGCTTCAGATAATTCATAAGAATATTTTCCTAGAATTATTTTGTCATTTACGATAGTTCCCCATTGCTGACAGAACCAATTTGTATATGGACTGTATGATTGTATGAGATAATTATTCTTAGTATCCTTATCTGTCAAGTTTTCGTCCATGTGTTCCAGACAATTCCTTATTTGCTTTATATTGGTATATAGAAAAGAAGAGCGTGATTCTTCATATAAAGGTTTATTGTCCAACAGTAACAAAAGTCGAAAAGCTATTTTATATGCCTTTTCTAATGAAATAAACATAAAATGAATATCTCCTAAGAGAACGAGGAGGTCTTCTTGGACAAGCTTTCCAGAACATGGAAGTAAATTCAATTCAGCCATATTATTGGCTATACGCCGCCATTGATTTGTGGTAAGATTTAAGTAATTCTCAAAATACAAAAATAAATTTTGGATTTGATGACATTTCCTGTAATCCGGGTGCTTACAATCCAATGGTGCAATGTAACGATATATTTTTTGATAATTTTCAAATTTTCTCATTTGGTTTCTCCGAGGAGGTGTTTTTGTGAAGGAATACAACTACAATGGTGATAAAACTGAAGGGATTATAGCTGAGTTCTCGTTTACGGATGTTGACGGAAATAAAGTAACTGGTTCGTGCTCCGACTACAATCTGTATGATTTGCTGGATAAACTCAGTTATTCGTACCTTTGCGACGAACATTTACATCCTGTAAAAAACAATCCTATTGAGAATTTCAACGGAATTGCAGATGTCAAAAAAACCATATTAATTACTATTAATCCGTCGAAATAAGTGGCATGTCTTCCCGCCCTTGCTTTATAAGCAGGGGCGGTTTTTTATTTTTTAGAAATCAAAAGTGGTTCGATAGATATCAATAGCTTCCCAAAGCGATTTATTGCATTTTTTAGACACTGATTCATACTCTTTCTTTATGTAATCAGAAATTTCAAGTAAATCATCATCTTTCAAAACAGAATAACGCTTATATCCATTTTCGGAAGAGACTGCTTTAGTTACATTCATGTTTCGCCCAAGACAATAATATTCATCAATCAAAACGTAAGATAGTGTTTTGGTTTTTCTGTATATTAAAAACAAATCTAAATTATTATAAAATCTCAGATAACCGTTTTTGTCTTTGGAGACAGATAGTGGATTATTATTTAATACACTTTCAATTTGCTCGATTATAACTTTATCGTAATCGGTGAAAGAAGAGAATACGTCAATCTTCTCTTGAATCATTTTCTTGTAAGATTCTATTAATACAAATCCACAATTCTCAGCATCCAATGTTGCTCTATGACTTCCGTCAGTAGACAATCCTAATTCTTTAGCGATTGTTGTTAATTTATAATTCGCTGCATCATTATACAACTCTTTAGCTAATTTATAACAGTCAAAAAAAACAAAACGATTTTTAATGCCAAGTCTATGCAAAGTAGCATCTATAAATTTTCCGTCAAATTTGGCATTGTAAGCAACAAATTTTCCGCTGAATCCATTTAACTCGAATATAAATGTCATAAGGCTGTCGATTGCTTCCTGCTCATTCGGCGCATTTTTAATCATCTTGTTTGTAATGTGATTAATTTTGGAGGCAGAAGAGGGTATTTTTACGCCGGGGTTAATAAGGGTATTGAATGTGGCTACAGGCTCCTGATTATTAAAATATACGGCAGATATCTCAATGATCCTATCTTCAACAGGAGAAAGCCCGGTGGTTTCTAAATCAATCGAAATAAAATTGTTTGCTACAGAATCAAATTTAGGCATCCATTTAATGGTGTAGTCTTTGTATTTAGGATTGTAATTATCATCATTTTTAACAAATGAGGGTTCATTTTTGGCTTTACTTGTGTCCAGAGTTTGTGTTTCATTTCTAATTTCTTTCGGTTTCTTTTTTATGGAAGCATACAAAATTATAGTTATCGCAATACATAAAATTGTGACAGGTACATTTTTTTCTGAAATTGCGACAATTATCCCAAGTGCGAAAAAAACCATTAAAATCTTTTTCATACTGTATTTCTCCTTTGTATTTTTATTAAAACGCATTTCTGCGAATTAATTCTGAAGTTTCATCACGCCGAGAGTGGGCTCGAAATAAATGGCATAGTTATCTAATGCCGCAAAAACTCCATGCTTTTTTCGATAACACTCCAAGGCTTCTTTTAAATATTCCTCAGTTACTTCTAAATATTCAGCCATCTCATACAAGTTTCGGCAACCGGCTTCATAGGCTTGGATGATTCCCCTAAGCCCGATTAGCAAGTTGTATCCATAGACTCTCGCCCGAAATTCCTGTTTGCGATTAGTTACGATATTCTGGTTGAGAATATCTCCAGAAGAGGTGTAGTGATGTCCTAACTCTTCAGCCAGTACGCATGACTTTTCTGTCTGGGTAGGAATATCTTTTCTAATGGCAATCCGTCTATTTAATATTCTTCCGTCAGTTCCCTGAAGGGGCTTTTCTTTCACAATCAGCCCCAGAGAATCTGCTTCTTTTAGTAATTCTTCGTAGGTCAATTAAAATCACTCCCATTCGGAATCGTCGTTCATGATATCATCATCATGTTTTTTCATTTCTTCGGTTACTTTTATGTCGGTACGGTCGTGAGCAGCGGCAAGAATTTCTTCGTCTGAAATACGAAAGTTTGGATTAAAAGTTAGTTCTTTTACTCTTTTTGCAGCTTCTTTTTTTCCGGCATCATTGAGCATTGTTAAGTATTTTAATATTCTCAAAAAAGTCTTCGTATAAATATCTTTTTTTGATATTTTCATTTCAAGCAAGATAGTATCAAGGTGTCTCAAAGCACAGTTGAATGCTTCTTGATTTGCTGGGCTTAGTGAAGAAGCTACTGCTTCAGTTGCGTTTTCGTATCCCATCAGCCAAGACACATCTACATTCAAAGCAGAGCTTAATATAAATAATTTATCTTGATTCGGTTCGACCTTTCCGCTACAATACTGGCTAAGGTCTGATTTATTTAATTTTACACCATATTGCTCACAATAAGGCTTTGCGAGATTCAAAATATCTACTTGTCTTAAATTTCTATCTCTCATTATTTCTTTTAACCTTGCGGCAGTGTTAGTTTCTTTCATTTATCACTCACTTCCCTTCCTTATTACAATATACCACATATTATACAAATGTTCAATATATCAATACAAAAAAGTTAAAAAGTTTGAATTTTGGTATTGACACCTTAACTTCTCGATGTTATTATAAGACTAGTTTAAAATATTGAACTCCTGAAAGGAGGTAAAAACAAATATGGCTTTTAATTATGATAAGTTAAGAGGGAAAATTATTGAAAAATACGGCTCTCAGTATCGCTTTGCAGAAGCTATGGAATGGTCTGAACGTACATTGTCTTTGAAGATGAATAACTCCAGAGCATGGAAACAGACAGACATCCAGAAAGCAATTATGCTTCTTGATATTAGCGAATGCGAGATTCCGCTCTATTTTTTTACACCAGAAGTTCAAAATATTGAACTTTAAAAACAAGAAAAGAGGTGAGAGATAAGATGAGAGAATTTTGGAAAGATTTAAGAAACGCATTCAAAATAAAAGAAAACACACCCTCATTCATCATAAGCGGATTAATGGGGTGCGTAGTTTCAGCGATACTAATAGTAATTAGAATAATACAAGTTTATTTTTTTAATTGATTCGTTTTGCAAGATCTCCAACTTCAGGATCTTCAAAAGCGAGCCGTTGTTTATTGGTTTCAACTTCTTCGACAGTGTCTCCAATTAGTCCAGAAAACGGAGATTTCCGAGTTATCTTTCTGGTAGAGGTTTCATAACTATCAGATTCCAGCGTGCTCAATTTGTCCTGAACATGAACTAATGTACCAGTGCCCTTTACGATTTCGAGAAAGCCGAGAGACTCTCCGGTATCAGGATCAATGATTTCCTCTGTGCTCTGGGCATAGAGAAGATAGCGCTGATTCAATTTGGCGCCATCAGACTCTCCGATATTTATTACAACTTTGTAGTCGTCTATGATGCTAACGATTTTTGGCTGTTTATCCATATAAAAACCTCCTATTTTGTTAGATTTTATGAGTATCAATACTGATTTCGGGTTTGATGATAATGTCACTCATATTTGAGGATATAAAAGCGAAATTAACACCGTCATCATCCTGCAAAAGTACGATTTGAACTAATCCGCTTTGTGTAATGGTTTCAACAAAGCCATGACAAAGAAATTCTTCAAATCCATTATCACTTTTATAAAAACTTATCGCTGTTCGAGCAGACAAATACGGATTGGGCTTGCAAAGACATTTACCGTTGTAACATTTAAAAAGCTCGATAGAAGGATAGGATACTTCTTTTAAATCTAATAGAAGTTTCGCGGATAACCATGCCAGCAACAAGTTGATAAGGACACTAATGGCAAAAACGAAATAAGGAACCTTTTCGACTGGTTGAAAAATGTAAAGCAATATAGCTGGAATAAGAGCTAATGCAAATGATAAAAAATTGCTTGTGTCTTGAAAATATTTTTTCAAACGACTATCACATCCTTTCAAATATATAGTATCAAAAGAATGAATAGATGACAATAGAAATTTGAAACAAGGAGAGGGAACGAGAAGAAGATCAGACAAACTCAAAATCCTTACAGATTACTTCGGCGTAAGTATTGAGTATTTTCTGGAAGAGTAGGAGGTGATATTTAGTGTGGACACGGTTTAAAAAGAACCGCCCATATCTTTATGAAGCGGTTCAGTGGATGATTTTGATTATAGTAATTGTAACATTGATACACGAGTTTATTTAGAAGGAGATCACACTGCATGAAATTATTAAAAGAAATTTTTGGAGACATCATAAAAGACCCCGTAGCCAATCTGATATTACCGGTAGCCACCACTGTTGTAGTATATGTAGCACTACAGTTGTTGCCGCTGATACTGTGATGGGTGTGAGATAGCGATGTATGGTTTGGCGGCGAGCATATTTTCTGAATCGCTTGTAAGTATCAGACAGCCGATAGGTTCCATCAAAGCAGTTGGACCCTAAATCATTCACCGCATCGTAATTAGGAACAATCAAACCGTACTCAAGAAGAATATCGGCACTATCGCCTAAGAATTCGTCAGAAACCGTTTTGAGGAATCGCATGTGAAACAAAAGAAAGTGTTCTTGGTACGTAAGGATAATTTTATCGTAATCAATCATTTTTTCATCTCTTCTTTTTTCGTAATACTCGGACATGGCAGCGTCCTGTATCTACAGTATAGGAGAAAAGAAAAACAAAAACAATAGAATAGGAGGAAATATGAACGAGTTAACCAAGGAAGACATTACAGCAATTGACTGTATGGCCCGACATATTAGAGCTTTGCGCACGCAATGTATAAATAATGTGAAAGCAGATTTTGCCGAGCCATGCGAGAATTGCCCGAATATAGATGAGTGCAATCTTGACTGGGTAGAAACAATGCGACCAGTTCTGCAGTATGGAACAGATGTAAAAGTTATGGCTCCGATGGAGCATCAATCATAAGTGGGCATCTTCCGTAAGAGTCAAGGTTTTGACATTCGTGGTAGTTTTCGCAATTCACACCAGTCTTTTTATAACCGGGTTTTGAATGACCAGCCATAGGAACAGGTTTGTACTCTACGATAATTTTTTGAGTAGCACATTTATACGGACAATATCCGGAAAATTGTTTTAAAACCATTTTGCTTCTCCTTTCGTAATACTCGGCATGGCAGTGCCTGTATCTAAAGAATAGGAGATATAACAAAGAAAGTCAATAAATTAATACAGGAGGATATATGAAGGAAAAAACATGTATTTGTATTGAAAAGCATCTGGAATTCGAAGAAAGAAATGAAGTGCTTTCAGTAAAAATTTCTTTAGAGAATGTCTCTCCCAAAATAAAGGCAGAAACGCTCAAACCTTTTTTGAGAATATTGTTTTTGGAAGCATGCGGCGATTTAAAACTTAATAATTCCTAATCAAATAACAGAACTTACGGGAATCGCAATCTTGGGAAATCAGGCAGAGAAAGTCGACAAATGAAAATAGAAAGAGGCGATGAATATGTGGGTAGTATTCGTTCTTAGCACGATGGTATTTGCAATCGCGGCATTGGGAGTCGCTTATGTCGGTAATTGCGTTATCAACAAAATGAGAAAAGACAATAAGAAAACAGAAAAAGAAATCAAGGAGGACAATGAAGATGAGTAAAGCAGGAGTAGTAATCGGAATCGTAGGAGCAGCAGCGTTGGCAGGTGGAATCTATACAATTGCATCAATCGAGACAATCCCTACTGGAAAAGTAGGTGTACAGTATTCGACCGGCGGAGTCAAAAATGAGGTTCTGGATGAAGGATGGCATTTTATCAATCCGTTGCTTAAAGTTAAAGAATTTACAGTTGGAAACGAGCAGCTTATTTTATCAAAAGATAAGAGAGAGGGAAGTAAAGGAAACGAAGCTTTTAACGTGGCTACATCAGACGATGCGAGTATCGCTGTCAGCTTCCAAATGTCATATAGATACATTCCGGACAAAGTAGTGGATACATATCGTAAATTTAAAGGCATGGATGGAGAGGATATTGTGGAGCGCCGAGTGAAATCTGTTCTGAAGTCTAAAATCTCAGAAATCACAACAGACTATTCCATGATGGATATTTATTCCGGAAACCGCTCAGAATTAAATACAGAAATCACCAAGCACTTAAATGCGGAATTCAATAGCGATTATGGTATCGAGGTTCTTGATGCTTCCATTATTGATGTTCACCCAGACAAAAAACTGAAAAGTTCTATTGATGCCAGAGTGAAAGCTTTACAGGAAAAGCAGCAGGCGAAAGCGGAACAGGAGAAGCTTAAAGTACAGAAAGAAACTGAAAAGATTCAGGCACAGGCAGACGCAGAAATCGAAAGAATCAATGCCCAGACAAAAGCAGACAAACTCAAGATTCAGGCTGAAGCGGAGGCAGAAGCAAATAAAGTTGTTTCATCTTCAATCACAGAAGAACTTATCAGAATGAAAGAAGCTGAAGCCAGATTGAAACACGGTTGGATTACTGTGCAGGGCGCAGATGCCGTTGTGACTGCCAAGAAATAAACGAGGTGACACCATGACAGCAGAAGAATTTATTCAGAAAGCAACATCTATTGAAGAATTGTTAAATGAAATGGTCAGAAAACTGTCAGCCACTCAAATGCCGGAGTTTTCCAGTGAGCCTATCGGAGTCGAAGACGCTTCGAAGCTCATTGGACTTCCGGAAACGTCGATAAGAGCCGGCATCCTGCATGGATGGCTTCCGATCGGTGTGGCGCTGCATGATGGCAAGCAGGTGACTGGTCCGTGCCGCGGAAGAGTGAGTTTTGTTATCTATCCCAAAAAGATATGGGAGCTGACCGGACACATCTGGAAAGGGAGGAAAGCGTTATGACTCTAAAAGACCTTTTAAACATCCACAGACAGGCGCTGCAACTGGCGCCGTATCAGAAAACGGATGGCATGGAACACATCGGGACGTTATCCCTGATTTGCTGTGACTGGGAACTGTATCAGGACAGCGAAGGAACTTATTGGACAAAAGGAGAATGGAAGCTATGAAACGCAACATTGTTATATCTGCAATCATCGGCGTACTTACTACATATCTGCCGTTCTGGATGTGGGATGGTATCGGAGAGCAGATTACAGGAGTACTTGCCATCGGCGCAGTGACATTTGTGGCGCTACTGGTAACGGAAAAGACTTCGGAAATGAAAGTGAAGGAGCAGGAAAGATGAACACCCTGGAAAAGAAAGACCTCTACGGAGGAGGCTATATCATTGTATGAAAAAAGCTCATGTATTAGCAGTACATGAGCAGGGCTTTCGCCGTTCGAAATATTAACCTAAGCAGACTATAGCATCCGGGCGGCGAAAAGTCAATAGAAAAGACAGGAAATCCCTGTTTTTTATTTTTAACTTTTTCGGGACATACAGTCTCTTAAAAGCTCGATTAGGAGTATTAGACTTACATACAGAGGTGCTATATGAGATGGGCATACATAAGACAATGGTGGGATTTCGGAGACACCATAGAGGTAGAAGAAAAGCATACCGGAAGATACGGGGCAAAGGGTCAGAAAAGAGAGAAACGGGAAAAGCCCTCTCCGGAAGTAATCCAGAGGCAGAATCAATGGAAGCGGGTGAGAGACCTCCGCCGTCTGATAAAGTGGAATTGGAAACCATGCGATTACTGGATGACAATCACATACAGAAAAGGAGACCGCCCCACCTGGGAGCAGATGGCAAAAGATATCCAGAGCCTGCTTACGAAGGTTCGGCGCCGATATAAAAAATACGGTCAGGAACTGAAATATATTTACCGTCTTGCCATAGGAAAAAGAGGAGGTCCTCACATACATATCCTTGTGAACCGGTTTTCCGCAGAGAATACAGGAACAGATACCATTTTCTCGGAGCTGTGGAAGAAAGGTCACATCAATTTCCGCCACCTTCAGGAATCCGGAAGTTATCAGGAACTGGCAGAATATATCGCCAAGCCGCTGGAAGAATGGGAGCCGGAGAAAATCAGCCGCTATCATCCATCAAGGAACCTGATCCGGAAGGACCCTCAGGAAAAAGAAGTGAACAGACGCAACCTTATAGACAAACAGGGACAGGGGATATATCCGATAGCGAAAAAAGGGTATTACATAGACCCGGACTCGGTGAAGATGGGGATTAATCCTATAACAGGCTTTGCCTACCGCCATTACACCATGATCAAGCTAGACAGGAGGATTTGAGGATGAAAGAGGTGCATATTTTTCTCATCCTGTACCCACGAGGGCAGGGGAAACTCAAAAAGGGACATTACAAATACTTTCTTTGCTGCCAGAGCCAGACAATTTCCGAAGAAAAGGAAATCAGAGATACCACAGGGCGCCGGATAGCTCTGGAATGTCTGATAGATGCCCTGAAAAGGATGCGCCAGCCATCCCTTTTGACGATACATACAGACAATAAATATCTTTTAGAGGGATATACGCGACTGCAGGAATGGAAAGCCAATGGCTGGGCGCGCTGCGGAAAGAAGGAACTCAAAAATGCAGACCTCTGGAGACAGGCGGAAGAACTGCTAAAACCACATGCTGTCCGTTTCAAAAATGAATGCATGGAAATATATAAATAAACACGTCTTACTGGGGCAGAATGCGGCTTTGCGGCATTTTAAGTATGAAAAAGCCATAAAAACAGCAAAGACATAACATACTGGGGCAGAACAAGGCTTTACAGGGGATAAACAAGGAAAATTGCAGACAAAAAGTGGATAAGTGTATGCGGTTTTGGAAAATAAAACTGGACAAACCGGGGCAGTGCCCAAAGAAAATTTGTCCGCGAAAGGAGAGAATATGGAGCAACTACAACTGACTCTTCCGGAACTGGAACAGGAAGAACAAAAAATCAGGGAGAACCTGGGCGGGATTGTTAAAAATTTTGTTCGGACGGGCTGGCATCTATCCAGGATTGAGCGTTCAGGGGCGTACAAGCTCAAAGGTTACAGTTCTATTACGGAATACGCCAGAGAGATATTTGGAATGGCACCGGATGGGACGAGCCGTTTCATACATGTTTACCAGAAATATTCTGTGTCCGGGGAAACGCCGGAACTTAAAGCGGAATACAAAGACTTTAATTTTTCGCAGCTGACAGAGATGCTTCAGCTTCCGGAAGGAGACCAGTCCATGATCCGGCCGGAAACAAAAAGGGAAGATATCCGTGCGCTAAAGAAATTTAACAAACAATCTGAACATAACCCGAATAATCTCATGAACTGGCAACAGGAACCGGACGATATTATCAGGGAGGCAGTAAGGGAATTTTTTAAACACAGGGAAAAAGACCTGAACAGGATTTATGAACAATATGGCATCGGTCCGCATCAGGAAGAAACAGTAAAGTCTATGGCCAGATTTTTGTATCACGAGAAGAAAAAGAAATTCCAGACAGACAAAGTCTTTATGATGCTGTATCCGGATCAGGTCTTTATCAAGAGTTCTGATGGAGAGCTGTATGATATCACATGGACAGAATTTTTCCAGACTATGGGATATATCTTTGATGGAGCGGCAGCAGGAGCAGATACCTGGGAGAACTATTTTAATCCAGATAGTGGATTCAGGGAACAGATTCCCGGACAGGACAATGTTATGAACCATCCGGAATATCTTCCGGGAAAGCTTCATGGCAGAAAATTCGAGCATTGTATGTATTTTGCAGAAGAAGACTGCATTTCGGAGGAGTGCAAAGAGTGTCGGAAGAAGTTTGCTTTTGAGCAACAGGAAGCTAGGAAACAGGCGGAGCAGAAGAATGGACGCTGCCTTTATCGGCCGGAAAGTCCTTGCACATTGACTGCAGAACAGAAAGCGACGCCGGGGGATGGAGAAAACTGCGAAGAAAAATGCTGTTGGAACTGCTCGGAGAAAGAGGAGTGCAAATATGAATGCAATGTATCTGCGAATCGGGGCGAAATCGAGGAAACAAAGCCGGAAGAAAACATGTTGCAGGAAAAAGAACTGAAAAAACCAGACGAAGAAGAAAGGGAGTATCTAGAAAGCGCGGCGAGAAGATTGATTAATGGTTTGTGGGATTGGATGAGAGAAAATCATGCAAATCGTGTTGCGGATGTGATGGAATCCCCAAATGAATTAAAGAAAAAACTTGGACCAAACAATAGGACATGGTGGTTCAAAACGGAAAAAGGGACTGCTCATATCAATATGTTTGATGATTATGTGCAACTTTGGGACGAGGAAAGCAATCACCTTGGGGACTACGACTGGTTTTATCTTGCAGCAGCTATCCAGGGGATGTGGAATGTAGTGTCTCTGGAAAAAACGCAGGAGAGAATGAATGCGCTGCAAAAAGAGACAGAGATTTCAGAACTGCTTGATAGTGAAATTTCGCAAATTGCGCCGGCACAAATAGATGCCTGGCCGAAAGATCTCGCGGACATTCCGGTTCCATCCCTGATTACTATTAAAGATTATCTGGAAGAAGAGGAACAGACATTAAGAGATTATCTGGAATGTGAAGGTCTTCCAGAAAAGACGGTGCTCCGGCAGCAGTTGAAAGTTGCCGGTCTTAGGATGATTCGAAATCTGGCTGAGGATGCTTTGGAAACCGAAGATGAAATCGTACAGCCGGAGCTTCCAAAACTCAGAAATAACGACGAGAGAAAAGAATGGCTTCACAATTACAAAAGCTGGCCTCTTCGCCATACAGATACATATACCGGAGCAAAATATTACGAATACAGGTTTAAAAATGGTGCTGTATTGATAGCGGAAGAATGGAAAAGTGAAGGAAATGAACATATACCTGAATTCGAAACTGCATATTTGCATCTCGTTGGAGGACCTGAGCCTCCAAAAGGACTTAACGGAATTGGAAAGTGGAATACACATAAAACTTTCAGCCGATATCCGGAAAGCGAAACAGAGCTTGTGGAATTTCTGAAGGAGGTACAAAAAGATGGCAAATAAACTTGACCAGTATATGCTTGGGAGAACAGAAGGAATGGAACTTGCACTCCGTATTGCAAAAGACAAAGGGATTGAAGAACTGGAAAAAGAAGTGCGCTTTCGCCAGCGTACCGGAATCAGTCTGAATGTAACGCGCCAGGAACTAAACGCTGCAAGCAACAAGATAAAAGAAATGACGCTTGATACCTTTACAATCTTATCAATAGCCTGTCTCCATGATTTATGGGGGTTTGGACAAAAAAGATGTCAGCAGTATATGGATAAAATGGCAGAAGGAGCGCAGTATCTTGCGGAAGACTTGGCTACATGGGATGACTACATAGAAGAGATCCAGGAACAGTTAGGGTTTGAAATAAAAATCAGATGGAATGACTAAGGCTGGCGTCCGAATCGGACACTAAAACAAAAGGGTGCAACTGAATTCTCACCTGCCTGCCCTAAAGGACTATCCCGGAGGGGCAGGCGTAAAGAAAGGCAGATTATGAATAAAAGACAGAAAAAGAAACTTTTTAGAAAAAAGACAGGTACAAATCCTCCGAACTGGTTAAATTACAAAGCACCGGTTTTCCGCAGCCTGACAGGATGGGCATGGACGGGATTTGGCTGCTTTGTGGAGCAGTGCGAAGAGGGGAAGAGGATTAGAAACTTAGAAATATTTAACAGATGTATGGCAAAAAGGAGAAAAAATGAACGAAGGAAGAAGAACCGCTGGTGAATGGAAATTTCGCAGAGAAGATTATAAAAAAATCAAACAGATGGATCGGCAGCAGATGGAACAATTCTGCAGGAATCTTTATGAACAGGGGCAGGAGAGTGCAAAAGAAAAAGGCCTGACAATGGATGAAATCCGAGAAGCAGTAAAAGGTGTCAAGGGAATCGGAGAAAAGCGCGCAAACGAAATCATTGCCGCCCTGGAGGCGAAGATACATGGGTAACTGCGAGGGACTTCTGTTTCCTAAAACCCAAATAAGGAAAAAGAGGATGCGACATCCGAAGAGCATTCTGCAAAACAAAGAAACCCGAACCTGTTTCCTATGCGTGAAGCTGCATGATGATTACAGCGTATATCCGATTTTGCATGAACACCACATCTTTGAGGGAACCGGGAAAAGGCAGAAATCAGAAGAATATGGCTTAAAGGTTTACCTTTGCCCAAGACACCACATGTATAGCGAAGAAGCTGTACATGGAAACGGTGGCATTACGGAATATCTTCACAGGATTGGCCAGCAGGCATTTGAAGACCGGTGCGGCAGCAGGGAAACATTCCGGAAAGTATTCGGAAAGAGTTATTTATAGGTGGATCATGAATTTATACGAACTATACGATGAAGAAGAATACATAGGGGAATACACAGCGAGGCAGATTGAAGAAATTACCGGATACGACAGAAACTATATATCCAGCATTGCGTTCGCGGGAACCAAAATCAGGAAAAGATATCGCGTGGAAAGGACGGGAGACAGGAAAATCTGTCAAAAGGATTGGCTGCTTCTGGCGGAATTTGAAAATACAGCCTGCTGGGTATTGAAACTATTGAACAAAAGAAAGGAGAAAAAGTGATAGAGATAGGGGCGTGTATAATCGGCGTTATCATGATGGCAGAATTAATAGCTGCAATACATCTGATTAAAATGTCGGATAAGACAAACAAAGTCGTAAGAAAAGAAAGGGAGAGATTATTAACAGAAATCCGGATCCGGATGCTTGCCGCACATTACAGCAAAAAAAATCAATGGAATAAAGCCAAAGAAGAGCTGGACGAATGTCTGGAAGAACTGTACGGCGCCGGAAACCCATTCGGCTACGAAGACATTGTATATATGACAGATAACACCTGGTCAGAAATCGCAGATGTAATCATCATGCTTGCTCAGTTGGCTATGCAGCACGGGAAAGAAGATGTGGTCCGGCAGCAGATGGAGTATAAGCTGGAGAGACAGCTGAAGAGAATTGAGGAGGAAGAATCATGCAAGGAATGATTGGGATGAGTAAAAAAGATTTGATTGAATTTATCAATGACAATTTTGCTGACTGTTACGAAAATGATACGATTGCAACATTTTTTTATTGCAGTGACAGCTATGACAAACCACAGCAACAGTGCATTTTATTTCACAAAGAAATCGAAAATATTGTATAAGGAGCGAGCAGATGGAGAGAGAAAATGAATAACGCAGTGCCGGCGCCGGCGGTCTGGAAGAAAGATGCCGAATTAGGCATAGCGTTTTTCTGTAGCAAGTGTCACAGGTTTGTTTGCTCCACAGGTTATTGTGATTGTGGCGCTTATGTAAATTTGAATCTTCCGAAGGAAGAATACAAAGGAAAAGCGAAATGGGAAAATTATAGCAGGAGGCAGAAGAATGAACAGAGAAATCCTTTTTAAAGCAAAGAGAAAAGATAACGGTGAATGGGTGGAAGGTGGATATTTCAGCGAACCTAATACGGATAATAAATATATTATTTGCTGGAATAGCTTTGGACTTGGTTTTAATGAATTTATCGAAGTTGATCCAGACACCATCTGCCAGTACACAGGACTTACCGACAAGAACGGTAAGAAGATTTGGGAAAATGATATTTTGATAGGTCGTGGAAACGACAGAGATTTATCAAAAGTTGTGTTTGGAAAATTCCATGTTATTGATGCAGAAACGTTAAGAAGAGTAGACAGGGTTATCGGATGGCATACAGAAGTGATTGAAACAGATGCGTTGAGCAAATGCGAACCGTTTTGTCTTCCAACGCCGTTGACAGATTTTTACATTGAGAGGAGCAAGCTTGAAGCTTACGGTAACATTTTCGATAATCCAGAGTTGATGGAGGTGGAGTGATGAAAAAAGGAATTTGTATTTTATTATTAGCAACAGCAGCTATTGGATTTACTGGTTGTTCTGGAACTGTGGAAACTGAGAAAGTATACAACACAGAACCCCAAAATCCAAAATCAATGTTTGTTGAAGTGGAACAAGCTAGTATTTGGGAGATTGTATACGATAAAAAAACCAAAGTGATGTATGCAGTATCGGGTGGTTATTACAATCAGGGCAATTTTACTTTGTTGGTCGATGAGAACGGAAATCCTAGGATATGGGATGGCGATTGGCCTGGTTATGAGAAAGGGTGATACGAATAATATGAATGTATTAGAGAAGATTTTGGAAGAGATTGAAGAAAGAAGAGGTTTCCGAGAAACTTTGGTTAAATACGAAAAGAAAAACGGAACAATTGTAGATGTAGAAAGAAATAGATGTGCTTTGGAAGAGCTTGATATTGTCGAAAGAATCATTCGATCTCACATGGGTGGGGTAGAGAATGATGGCTGGATTCCGGTAAGCGAGAGACTGCCGGAAGTGCCAGAAGGAACTGAGGATGATGATTGCCCGGAATTTAATGTCACAATAAAAGGAGCTGACAAAGCCACAACTTTAAAATATGCGCCAGATGGAACATGGTTTGATGATTACGGGGAAGTTTACAAGGTAATAGCCTGGAAGCCGCTTCCGGAAGCATACAAAGGAGAGTGAGATTAATGAGTGAAAAGAATTGCAGTACCTGCATTGACAACGAAGATGGATTCTGCGACAGAAGAGGAATCCTTGTAGAAGAAGACGACACCTGCGAAAGCTGGAATGGCAATGAAACTTGGAAGGAACACTTCCTCAGGACGTTTCTCGCAAGACATTAAGGAGGAATGGGATGTACAAAAACAGTGAGGGATACAGTGATCCGACAGCGGGCAAGGCAATTCGGGCAGCAGTGAGAATGCCGACACATGTATACAATGTCTACGCAGCGTTGAATCAGGTCGCGGGGCTACATGGATTCGAGATTGTTGGATTGAGAGACAGAAAAACCGGAAAGGAATATAGGAAGTCCAGCTAATAAATGTCAATAGATAAATGAAAAATATTTTCTCCATAAAAAA
>JAUNOY010000034.1 GCA_030536995.1 Eubacteriales bacterium | reverse complement strand
TTTGTGATGCGATTAAGAGAATGGATACCCTCTACTTCTCATTTTCAATCTTTTCTCCTCCAAATTCAAAATCGTTCACCTGTCATAATAAATTTCATAAGCTTTTCTACATCATCAAATTCATCATAGTCTCCATTGATGCCCTCTCGATGATACACAATTCCATATTTTTCATTTCTCTCCAGACAATCAAGAAGTTGTTTTTCTCCATATGTTTTAGCAAATAAGGTAAATGTATATGGTTTTATTTTACTCAATAATCCCTTTTGACAATTTTCCTCACATTTATAACAATGTGTCAATTCTTTCGCAATCGAACACTTTCTGTTCTCGCAAAAATCATGATCCGGACACTCATTCGATCCGCATCCATTGCATGTAACATTTTCTGAGCATAAACAACATGCAAGCCCACATCTGGCAATTCCTAATTCTCGTTTCATATAGCACCTCCATCAACTTTTCAGTCACCCGTATCTTTATCCAAATAAGAGAGTTTCAAATCTCCCCTTTTCGCATTTTATCTGCAATCTTCCATCCTTTCAGGGGATGATTTCCCACAAATGCTCCAATCAGCAAAACCGTCAGCATACACATTAAGGAATGAAAAAAAGCATATACTAAAACAGATGGAACAACCCAAATCATCAGAAACCGACAGACAGCACAAACGGCAGCCATAGCAATAATCAAAAAAATATAGGAAAAAAACCATTTATGGTTCTGCTTTGCAATTTCCTGTTTTTCTGATGTATCGCAGGGATAGATTCGGGCGAATGCATCTATTTTTCTTTTTGCACGGCGAATACCATATAAAGAAATGAGGCTGCCCGCGGCAATTCCAATCCATAGGGAAATCCAGTATAAAAAATTTTTATCTATCGAAACCGGATTTTCGATTCTTCGCACAAATGTATAAATGAGAATGGAAAGTCCTGCAATCACTCCGACAGAAAGTCCTTTTCCATTTTTTTTATTCTCCAACAGGCAGATTTGCCCTGTCATTTCATCATAATAAAACGTATTCATCGTCTTAGAATCATGCGAAAGCAATACATAGCGTTTCATGTGACCATCCTTTTCTTTGTGAATAATTCATAGCAGTATTATATATTATCAGGTGGTTTTTGTATATATTTTTTATAGATATAGTGAATAGTAATTTTATGATACCAAACGAATGTATCTTGACAGATGCCATGCCTTCAGATAGAATAATTACATACCAAAAGAATGTAATGAAATGGAGGCGATTTCAATAGCACGAAACAAATATCCGGAAGTAACTGTAGAAAAAATCCTTGACGTGGCGCATCGTCTTTTTTTGGAGAAAGGCTATGACAACACCACCATTCAGGATATTGTAAACAATTTGGATGGTTTATCCAAAGGAGCCATCTACCACCACTTTAAATCAAAAGAGGAAATCATGGATGCGGTAAGTGACCGAATGTTTTCTGCCAACAACCCTTTCGAGAAAGTACGGAATCGCTCTGACCTCAATGGTCTGCAAAAACTTCGCGAGACCATTCGTCTCAAACAATCCGATGAGGATCAGACCCGCATGACCATACAATCCATCCCTCTGAAAAGAAATCCAAGACTTCTGGTAGAGATGATTGAGTCAAACCGACGTACTCTAACCCCGTATTATCAGGAACTTTTAGAAGAAGGAAATAAGGACGGTTCCCTCCATACGGAATATACAAAGGAAATCGCTGAGCTCATACCACTGCTCACCAGTTTATGGCTGCTTCCTTCTGTATTCCCCTCTGATAAAGAAGGTATGAAAAATAAATTCCGCTTTCTCGGGGATATGCTGGAAAAAATGGGCGTCCCACTTGTGGACGAGTCAATCTATGCATTAATAGAAGAATTTTTTCAAAAAATACCAGAGGAAAAATAAAGTTGCCGTCAGGCAATTTTATTTTAGCAATATACATACTGTCGTTCGGTATTGAAAGGAGAATCACATGAATCAAAAACTCTTTACCCGCAATTTTACTTTTTTAATCTTTAGACAGATCAGTTCCCTGATTGGAAATTTTTCGCTGAAATTTGCTCTTTCCATGTATATTCTGGAGCAAACAGGTTCCGCTTCTGTTTTTGCCGGTTTATTAGCTCTCTCCATGCTCCCTACAGTATTTCTTTCCCCCTTTGGAGGAATCCTTGCAGACCGGGCAAACCGACGTAATATTATGGTTGCGCTTGATCTTCTTTCCGGCCTTTCCGTACTGATCGCCAGTTTTGCTGTGCCGTCCGATTATGATATAATTGTTATCGGCGCACTGCTCCTCATTCTGTCAGCGCTGGCTGCCTTTGAATCTCCTACGGTACAGGCATGTATCCCGCAGATGCTTTCAGGAGATAATGTGATAAAAGGAAACGCTATTGTCAATCAGGTAGCCTCGATTGCTTCCTTGCTCACACCATTTTTAGGGAGCATATTTTATACAAGATTTGGTATCCGTCCCGTATTTTACGCTGCGGTTATTTGCTTCTTTGTAACTGCTTTTCTGGAATGCTTTATCCGGCTTAACTATAAAAAGCCCCTCAAAAAAGCTGGAATCACTGCCATCCTCAAGGAAGATTTTTCTATGAGTATGCGCTTTCTGCGTTATGAACAGCCCGGCATTTTAAAGCTGCTTTTATTGGCTGCTTCTGTGAGTCTTTTTGTCGCCGGTACGGCTGTAGTCGGCTTTCCTTATCTGGTTCGAACGGTATTGGAACTTTCCGCCAATCATTATGGTGTGGCAGAAAGCGCCATGGGAATTGCCTCCGTCTTAGGCAGCATTCTAGTGGTACTGTTCGCCCAAAAGCTGCAAAGCCGCCATCTTATCCTCGTACTGGTATCCTTCGGTATTTGCCTCATTCCCTGCGGAATCGTATTTATGCTGCCATTACATACATTTACCCGATACCTGATTTTATTGCTCATGTTCTGTGCCTGTCAGCTTGGATGCAGTCTGTTTTCCACTTACGCGATTTCACTTATTTAGGAACGAACGCCTGAACATCTGATGGGAAAAGTGATGTCTTATGTGTTTAGCCTTTCCATGTGTGCGCAGCCGGCAGGACAGATTATTTATGGCGCTTTATTCGATTATTTCTCCAATAATGTATATTTGGTACTTATTCCCAGCGGCCTTATCATATGCCTTATTGGACTGTTGTCCCGCCGCCTTTTCACAACATTTGAAGCTTAAAACTCCTCCAAAAAGCCAGAAAAACCGACATGATTTTCACCATGTCGGTTTCTCTGAAATACTTATTTTAATTGATATATACAGTTCTGTGAATCTTCAATAACTGCATTAGAATGCCATCTATTTTCTCCCTGTTTTCTTTATAAATACCATCTTCTTTTGCATTCAGTGTACTTTTTTCTACAAGTATATTGTCGTTTTTCCCGATTTTTCCTTTCAGGGTTCTGTAATGATTTAGTTCAATGGCAAATGTTTCTCCTTCATACAATGTAATACTGATTTCTGTATCCCCAATAACAAAATCTGCATAACTGTTTTTAACATTAAAATCCCTTTTTAAGAAAGGCAGTTTTTGATTTGGCAAATGATAAAAGACATTCTCTTCTTCCATCTCATAGATCTTATTTTCCTTGACAAATCCCAAATATTCTGCGTTATTTATAAATGTCTGATTCATGTTTGCTGCACGGATTTTCCATCCGATCAGCACTGCAGTAAATACAAGAATTGCCATTCCAAGACAGACGACTGCCAGCTTTCCTATTCTTTTTTTTTGCTGTAAAAATCTATTTTTTCAACAAATTCTGTATCTTCATTCAGGAGTTTATCTAAGGATATGTAGTATGTATTACATATATCAATAAGCATCTGGAGATCCGGCATACTTCTTTCATTTTCCCAACTGGATACAGTCTGCCTTGTCACACCGAATTTTGCCCCATATTCCTCCTGAGTCATATGAGATTCTGTTCGAGTCTGTTTTATCATCTCTGCAACTGTCATGTTCGCTCTTTTTTCCTTTCTGTTTGCGCATCAAAATATCTGCCAGATTTTTCTCTTACAAATTCCGTCCTATCAGTTTCAGTATGCCACAAACACCTTTTTTTTACAAGATAATATCGCTTTACATCCATGTAAAGGAAACTTATCCTTCAAAAACAGCCCTGTAAAGACCCTGTTTCTTTACTTTTCCCCTGTATGTGCATATGCTTAAATCATTCCAAACAATACTTTTTGCAAAACGAGAAAGGATGAGTCTATGAACGATTTAATCAGAACAAAAAATCTTTGTAAGCAATACAAGGAAACAACCGCCTTAAATCATGTCTCCTTACAGATTCCCAAAGGAGCGATTTACGGACTAATCGGAAATAATGGCGCCGGAAAAACAACCTTAATGAGAATTCTTTCAAAGCTTCAAAATCAGACATCCGGCACGATTTATCAGGCGCCAAATCTTAAAGTAGAAGCGCTCATTGAAACGCCTGCATTATATCCTACTTTGAGCGCCCGGGGCAATTTACTTTGCCAGTTAAAGATTACCGGATATCCAAAGAAAACGGAAAAAAATAAAGCAAAAGAGTTACTTTCTCTTGTGCATTTAAAAGATTCCAGAAAGCTGGTCATGAACTATTCCCTGGGCATGAAACAGCGGTTAGCTCTGGCAATGGCACTTGCAAATAATCCCGATTTTCTCATTCTGGATGAGCCGCTCAACGGTTTGGATCCCGAAGGAATCCAACAGATCCGTTCTTGTATTCTGGAATTAAATCAAAAATATGGTGTGACAATTCTGATTTCCAGCCATATTCTGGGGGAGCTGCAAAAGGTTGCTACGCATTATGGTTTCCTCAAAAACGGTACGCTGATTCGTGAATTTTCAGCATCTGACATCATGGATACTGACCTTGAAACCTTTTATTTTAAGAATATTTTGTCATAGTCCAGGGAGGGATTTTTTATGAAAAAACTTTTATCAATGGAACTTAAACGAGCCGTATTTTCTCCTGTATTATGGATTGGATGTGCTGCAGTAATCCTGAAAAATGTTTACGGAATCTTACTAAATAGTTATGGTTTTACGATTTATACTACATCCTTTTTATTTTCAAATTCCGGTTTCATCTGCATCATTATGGCAATTCTTCTTCCGTTACATATTGGTCACGACTTTGAAGTTCGTACAATTAATAATAAGATAACTGCCGGTTATTCCAGAAAGCAGATTTACCTTACAGAAGTAATAACAGGAGGAATCTGTACTGCCTTTTTATTCCTGGCAGATATCATTTCCGTCTTTGTTTGTTCTGCTGTACAACGCTTAACATTCAGTGAGGATATCCCGTATTCTGCCTTTTTGTTCAATGCGATGATATGTTTTGTCTGCCTGCTCACCATTTCTTCCCTCTATACCGTGGTTGTAATGGTGGTACATCGGCAGCTCATAAGTCTGGGAATCGTTGTAATACTGACCTTATCCCTGCTTTCCTTCGGCGGAAATACAGTCTCCAGTCTGCGCCAGTCTGAATTCTGGAATGATCCTGTCACACAGGCAGTAGAGGATAATCCCTTACACATCAGTGGTATAAAAAGAACCGCCGCAAATTTACATCTTTTTGTTTCTCCCTTTGCACAGACTGCCTGCCATCCATATATATTAGTGGAGCCGGAAAGCAAAGAGGATTGTTCTCTCCTTTTGAAAAATATGCCGTATCATTTCGAATTTTGTATGATAAATATTTTAGAAATACTCCTGTTCTGTCAGATTGGGATTCACATATTTAAAAAACAGGATTTGAAGTGATTTGAGATATGATAACGGCTTACCCATATCAGTAAGCCGTTATCGTACACTCGAAATTCATTTAAGTCCCATTCCATTTATCACCTGTAGCGCGCATTCTGCTTTATCCTTGGCTACAAAAATCTCAACTCTGTCATCCATTCCTCTTCCCATTCCATAGCGAACAGAGGCAAATCCTGCATCCCCCAAATCCTGTGTATATGCTATAATCCCATTTTCCTTCAATGTGTTCAGGATCATTTCCGCCTGCATATTGCCATCCGCAATAAATATGTTTACAGGCTGCTGTCCATCATTCTCATCAGATTTATAATTCGTTGTAATCTTATTTTTTCTCTTTTGACTGAGACAGGCCAGAATTCTTAATACCCCAAATCCGGTCACTGAAATTCCGCCAAAAAACACGGCAACAACCTGAGCTGTTTTTGTCACAGAGGCTCCCAGTTTCAAATAAACAACAGCCAGAAGCGCAGAAAAAACACCTGCACAAATAATACTGATTACCCCGTCGGTAAATGGAGTATTTTTTAATTTTGAGCCTTTTTCCCAAAGTCCATGATAAATCATAACTCCCAGATAAAAGATACCCCCTGCCAGCAAAATTGCGGTTTCTCCTGCAACAAGTGACAGATTACCGGTTATAAGCAGTTGTACAACAATCATTGCCACGCAGACTGCAAACATAAAACCAAATGCAGTGTTTCCAATCTTTAAGACTTTTTCTTTTTCCAGAGAATTGTAATCTGCTACCTTTGATAATGTTTCCTTTAATTCTTTGTCCATAATCTCGCCTTTCCTTTCTCCATCCAGGATTTCTTTTACCTCTACCTCGTAAAACTCCGCAATCTGGATCAGGACACTCAAATCTGGCATATTGGTTCCTGTCTCCCATCGGGAGACAGTTCTTCCCGATACATTAAGAACCTCTGCAAGCTGTTCCTGCGTCAGTCCTTTCTCTTTACGGAGTTCTCGTAAAAATGTTCCAATCTTCTTTGCATCCATTTTCTTCCCTCCTTTCGCCCTTACCCTACCACAAATATGACTAACAGAACACGACACAAAGCGAGAAATGCCATGTTTTTTATAATTAGACATCTGTGTCCGGTGGTTTTACAGGAAAGTCCTTTTTCTGTAAACTCTTATAATTCATAACCTAACAGAATAAACAATTGCTGTCAATGAATTCAAACGGTAATATTTTGGTAATTGAAGACGATTGTGCCATTGCACAAAGCCTGAAATTAAATAATAAACCTCACAAGAGGATTGTTTTCTGTTTTTTGAAAAAACTTTCCATGTTTTCCTCATTCAACATCCACCCGGATGCGTTCCACCAGACTTCCGCTCTTTTCCAGCTGCCCATACGCAAGCAGGGGAACTGCGATGCACACAGTCAAAAGTAAGACACAGGCTATGAGAAACGGCACCACCGGAAACCAGAACGCTGCTCCCATATAGTTCATAGACTGATAAATGGCATATGTAATTCCCAATCCGACAGTCAGAGTTAAAAACATAACGCCTCCTGTATAGAATATCCCTTCCCATATAAGCATTTTTCTAACCTGACGCTCTGACATTCCCACACTTTCCATAATGGAAATCTCTTTTCGACGGCTTTGGATATTTCCCACAGAAGTGTTGACGTAATTCATTACCCCGATCACCGCCAGAATCAAAACAATTCCCAGACCAATTTCAACCATATGACCCTGAGCTTTTTCTACTATTTCAGCCTGTTTAATCTTAGACTCCCAGGAAAAATCTGACGCATCCGGACTTTCCCTGAGAATGTTCTCTACTGCAAACTCTGTCTTTTCGTCAAATTCTTTTTCATACTGTATCCCTGCTTTAAATATAATCGGTTCTTTTGCAAAATTGGAAACTGCCTGGTCAATAACAATCATAGTCGGCGGATACCCCAAAAGCGCGGTGTAATCATTGATATCCGTCAACGCTGCAATCTCAAAGGAACAGGTATGTTCCGGATTTTCATATTCCCCGCAGAAGATGTTTTTTCCTATCAGCTTCTTTTCGTCCAGCTCAAATAAACCGTTCCGATACAAAATACAGGTTTCGCCCTTTAGAAATGCTGTTTCGTCCACAGGCTCCTCCAGTTCCTGATTCAATGCGCGAAAATCTGCTTCTGTTATCCCGATCAATGAAGAGGCAAAATTCTCTGGATGATTCTTATATTCTTCAAGGTCGTCTTCATAGGGAATTTCCATCCAAGTCTCATAAAATTCTCTCATCCATACATCGGATACTTCCAGTTCCCATGGAATCACCGTGGAAACACAGCTTACGGGAAAAACATCTGCAACGCCGTCCGTCTCTCTGATTCTATCCAGAATTTCCTGATTTAAGATCTGTTTTACCCCCTGAAGCTGCGCTTTTCCTTCCTCGTCCTGCTCCACAGCTATATTTTGGATGGTATCATTCTCAACAACCATATCAAGTCCTCTGTAGTTGTAGACATATTCCCGTGCGGACTGGGTGTGAAGCAAAATCACCAGACAGACAAACACGGAAAGGCTGGCTGACAAGGAAAACATGGTAACTACGGTCTTCTTTTTGTTTCTGGTCAGTTGCTCCACTGCCATCCGGCGTATCAGATTCCCCTTTTTTGTCTTATGACCTTTTTTGATGCCGGAAACCGGACGGTATCCTAACGCTTCTATGGGAGAACTGGATACGGCAAGATGCATGGGTTTTCTGGCTGCATACCAGACAGATATCCCGGTCAGCAAAACCGTCAGAAAAAAGACTGCCGGATGAAAGGCCACCTGAACTTTGCCAGTCTGTCCCTGTTTCATTCCCAAAGACTCAATAACCACAGGAATCAGAGAAAAGGAAACGCCAAAGCCGAGAAGAAGCCCTAGAGTACATCCGATTCCACCAATCCAAAACATCTGTTTTTTTATCAGACTACGGATTTGTTTTCCAGTCATTCCAATGGTCTGCAGCAATCCATAATAACGAATATTTCCTGCCACGGACAGATACATGATGTTATAGATCAGCAGATAAGCGCTCAGACAGGTAACTGCTACAATCCCTGCAATTCCACAGAAAATCTCCGCGGCATTGCCAAATTCGTAGACATAGAACAGTCTTTGAGATTTCTTCAGCTTCATTTTATCAATAAATGACTGCTGCTCGTCCTCGGACATCCATCTTTTTTCAAAAGAAATATTGCATCGGCTATTATACAGTTCCTCAATTCCTTCCTGATCACAAAAGGCTTTTGATACAAAAAAATTATCAATGCTGCCAAATCCGTCCCAGATTCCACTGATCCGGAAGGTTTTCTCCTGGCGCTTCTCTTTAATCTCATATATAAAGGTAATTTCATCCCCTGTTTTTTTGTTTTCAAATCCACATTTTTTTAAGGCTTCCTCTGTGACCATGATTTCATTTTCTGCGGTCGGATACTTTCCCTGCAAAAAAGTTCTTGTAGGCGCCATCATATCCTCCCACAATATTTCATCTGCATACACCAGTCCTACTCCCGGTGTTTTGTCCGCCTCTGTTTCTTTGACTGCTCCGGCAACCGTCAGAATCCCAAACTGTTTTACATTTTCATCATTTTCCAAAATTGTTTTTTGTTCCTCAGTTACTCCGTACAGAATTGCATCAAAATCAGCTCCATTCAAACGGATGTTTTGGAGTTTGTTCATTTTTAAATAGGTCAGACCCACGGTAAACACGCTGAACAGAAGGAAGGAAGACAACAGCACTGCAACGGTCATGGTGATGCTTCGCCGGAAATTGCTTTTCAGATTGGTTTTTGCCATGTGATTTATCACCGGCTGATTATTGTTTTTCAGCATAGAACTCACTTCCTTTCACAATTTTTCCATCCTCGATCCGCACGATGCGGTCTGCCATCTGTGCAATGTCATTGTCATGGGTGATTAAAACAATCGTCTGACGAAACTGTTTTGCCACGATTTTCAAAAGTCCCATAACGTCATGACTGGTGGCAGTATCCAGATTTCCGGTAGGTTCATCGCAGAGAAGAATCTGAGGTTTTGCCGCGATAGCCCGGGCAATAGCCACGCGCTGCTGTTGTCCTCCGGAAAGAGTGCCTGGCAGCGCTTCCTTCTTGTCAGTCAGTTGAAGTAAAGTTAAGATCCCGTCTACAAATTCGTGATCGATCCGTTTGCCATCCAATTCTATAGGTAAAACAACATTTTCATATACATTCAAATCAGGAACAAGGTTATAGCTCTGGAATACAAATCCCACCCTCCTCCTCCGAAATACGGCAAGCTGTTCCTTGGTAAGACCTGCAAGATTTTTTCCGGCAACAATTACTTCTCCTTCAGTGGGTACATCCAGTCCGCCGATCATGTGCATCAGCGTACTTTTTCCACTTCCGGATTTCCCTATAATAGCCACAAACTCCTGTGGCTTCACTCGAAAATCCACACCATCCAACGCTTTTACGATATTGCTACCCAGTTGATAATACTTTTTCAGATTTTTTGTTTCTACGATCCAAGATTCCATAAGTTTCTCCTTTTCCATATACTTAATCGTCTGCTTTCTTTTGACTTATTACTATCATAACAAGAAAAAATCACAATCCTGTCACAATCTAACATTGTCACAAAACTGTGATTTTTGAATGCTATGCACACATCATTGACTGGTATATGAGTTTAAAATGCTCAAATTTCTTCATATACGATTTTTCTTCCTTTCAATTCGGCAGGTATAGACAAAATTCCGAACCCTTTCCGGCTTCTGAACGTACCTCGATATATCCATTCTGCAGTTCCAGTATTTTTCGAGTCAGGTATAACCCGATTCCAACGCCATGATTGTCGTGGACCTCCGGCTCCCGATAAAAGCGTGTAAAAATCTCTGCCTGACGCTCCGGAAGAATCCCCTTTCCATTATCCCGTATGCTGATTTTTGTGAAAATTTCCTGGGGGATGACCTGAATCTCAATACTTCCCTTTGGGTCCGTATATTTTACAGCATTATCCAGAACATTAAAAATCGCCTCTTCCGTCCATTTCCGGTCATGGTTCAGCAACAAATCCGGATCACAGCTAACACGAAGTGTCATTTCTTTTTTGGTGGCCGCAGGCACGATCTGGCTTACTGCTGCCGTTAATGTTTCCTGCAGCTTTCCTTTTTCTTTTTTGATCTGAATGATGCCATTTTCCAGTCTTGACATCTTCACCATGCTCTGGAGCAAAAAATCCAGTTTCTCCGTCTGTTCTTCCATCCGCCTTAAGAACTCCCTGCCTTTTTCTGAAAGCTCCTCTTCCTGGAGAAATTCCTGATAAAGCTTCATATTGGCCAATGGAATCTTCGTCTGATGAGAGATATCAGAAATAAAACTCTTCATCTGCTTCTTTTCCCGAAGTGCCTCTGCTTCTTTTACGTTCCAGACCTGAGATAACTGCCAGAATTTCTCCCCGCATTTGCCCCAGAGAGTATCTTCTGTGACCTCCTCCGGTTCTCTCAGTTCTCTGCCTGATAAGATGGTATCCAACGCTTCCTCCACCTGATTCGCAAAAAGTTCTGCTTCTTTTCGTTTTATCCAACCCATTGATATCCCATCCCATACACATTAGAAACGTATTTGTGTTCCGTGTCTTCGATTTTTTTACGAAGCCGATTGATATTTACTGCAAGCGTATGTTTATCTACAAACTGTCCGTCGCAGTCCCATAGCTGTTCCAGCAAAATGTCATAGGTCAGAAGCTTCCCTTTATTTTCAGCAAGGAGCTTTAACAGACGAAATTCTGTTGGGGTCACCATACATTCTGACTTTCTCACCATGATCCTGGCTCTTTCCCAGTCGATATACAGATTTCCATCGTCATAGATCTTCTTTTCCTCTGGCTGGCTGCGGTTTAAGATAAGTGAGATCTTTCGCAGGAGAATTTTCATGGAAAAGGGCTTCGTGATATAATCCTCTGCGCCTACATCGTAACCTTTCAGAGCGTCTTCCTCCAAATCTCTTGCCGTCAGAAAAAGCACTGGAATCTCCCCTTGCTTCTTGATCCATCTGCAAAAAGTAAATCCCTCTCCATCCGGAAGATTGACATCCTGTATGAGCAACTGCGGCATCAGCCTGTCTTTCCATTCTTCAAATTTTGCTTTTGCCTCCTGTAAGGAGAAAGCAGGAACTGCCCTGTATCCCTCTTTCTCCAGCGCATAACACAATGCTTCATTCAGTTCTCTGTCGTCTTCGATTATCAGTATTGTACATTGTTTCATTTTTTCATTCCCTTTTACATCCTGATTGCAATTTTTTACTGCCTGTGATTATTTTTAATCTACAGGATACTTTATAATTTCCCGAATTCTCTGCTCTGTACTTTTACTTACAGTGTTTTTGCCACTGCTCTTAAGATATCCTGGCTTGCGCTGGGGATTCTTCCCAGTCCGTCCGGTCCTACGTTCAAAAGGTAGTTAATTCCCATCCCGTTTAATTTTTTCTTGATTGCAGCGATTTCTTCCGCACTTTTCCAGTTCTGATCCCATGCACAGTAACCCCAACTGTCATTCATCGTCGCTGCAGTTTCATACAGACCGTAAGGAGACGGTTTAAATCCGTCAATTGCGTTCATTAAATCCGGATTAAATTCCGTATTTTCCGGCAATTCTTTCGGAATTTCATTATCTCCAAGAGATACATAATCATATGCCCCGTTTCCCAGTCTGGAATTAAGCTTCATGCCAATCCAGATCCTGAGAATAATAAAGACCAAGCTTCATTCCATGTTTATAACATGCCTCGGCAATTTCACCAATCACATCTCTTCCAAAAGGCGTGGCGTCCACTACATTAAATTTATCCACCTTTGAATGATACATGGCAAACCCTTCATGGTGTTTGCTTGTCACCACAAAGTACTTCATTCCGCATAGCTGCCGCTTCTTTTCCCGCGCCACTCGCCTGCAAGAAGAGAATAAAGTCCCCAGTGAACCATCATTCCATACTGCGCCTCTTTAAACCATTTGTGCATATCCATATTTTTTTCCTCCCGTATTCCTTATTTTTCAAATGCCCATGCCTGATTGACCTGCGGCGCGAAAGTATCCCATTTCCATAATTTGCGGCTTCGCGCCTTACTCATACAATCATTTAAGCAAATCTTTCCGTTTTTAATTCCTGTCAGGACTACGAAATGACCTTTAGCAGTAAAATCACCCGGGTGCATACTGCAGATAATCGGTGTTCCTTCTTTTATCAGGGAAAAAAACAGTTCTTTATCTGTTTCAATTCCATATCCCCTTACACCGAAATGTTCTGCGCCAAGAGTCATTAAGTCCCACGTTGTTCCGACTCCCGGTATGTAAAATCCCTGCTCCATAGCATAGTCCGCTACGTCATCGGGCGCGGCATCTTCATTTCCCGTCAGCCCGATAAGAACCATAGAAAGACTTGTCGGCCCGCAGGCTGACAGTGCAATTACATCATCCCCGTACGGTGCGTATCCCCATCTGGGATCCCACTGCATCAGCAAGGGAATCCCGTTATTCTTTTCCTCTTTGCTGACTGTACCATATACTTTTTTCTCTGTATTAGGGTAATTTCTGGCATATTCCAGCATTTCCATGTTATTGCAAAGCGCTGTAATCAGATTATCCGGATAATCGTCTATTTGTGCAAGAATCTGCTTTAAATCCGAATTCTCCTCTGATAATTCCTGTATATGACGGATTCCTTCTTCTCTTGTCCAAAGACGGGGCGGGGTCAGCTCCTCTTCTTTATTTTTTACATGTTTTATTGTCACTCCGCCGACAATCAGTACGAAAAGAATAACCAGACTAATCCTTGCGTATAACTGCCGTTTCCGATTTCTTTTTCTTTTATCATGTATATCGTCCATATTTTTATTCCTTTGTATATGACTTCTTGAAAATATTTTACCAAAATATCACAATACAGTCCATATACATAGCAGTAATTTTTATTACATTAGAATTGTATGCTGAAAAAATATATAAAAAGCCAGAACCACCTAATCGGTGATTCTGGCTTTTGCTCAATTATTATATATTTTTTTCATCATGCATCGCTTCTGGAAAATCCATTTTTCATAAGACAACTGGATGTATAAAGGACTTTATCCAGAACATCTGTGGTTTCTTCTTCCACAAAATCAGAAATCTCCTGATTTGCAGCCTCAAAAAATGCTTTTTCGTTTTCTGGTCTCTGCTCCATATATTCTCTGTCAAAGCGTTTGATCATCTCACATGCCTTGCAACTTACAGCAGTCTGATATCGTTCGATATGCGAAGCGTTTTCTCCGAAATGGGGGTCTGCAAGAGCGGCAATAATCCTGTTTGTCCAGTAAAAATTATCTGTTGTTGGTTTTGTCTGTGCGCCTGACAGATAACCCGGCGTCTTGTCAATCTTCGTATAAAACGGCACTATCGCATTAAATACATTGCTTCCAAGCGCAATCCACTGTATTGCTTTCAGCGCCTCCGGCATATAAGGACGTATCTGTACCAGGCCTAATACATTGTTACGGTTCACTCCGATTGCTCTGTATTTTCCTGCCATCTTGCTGTCAAAGCTTTTTCCGTATACATCATATGGCGTTCCCTGATAATGGTTGGAAAGCGCCCATTTTACCTCATCCAGCGTAATTTTCTTTTCCGGCACAAATGCCCATGGAAGATCGTCGCTTTCCGGTCCGAAATCCGCATTTGGTCCATCCCATACAAAGGAACGCGGGTTAAAATACCGAAGCATTGCCCATGCCCGCGGAGTATTATAAATATGGTCTCCATCATCATGAGAGCCAAAGGCATCTCTTGGATTAAATACTTCTTCCGGATTCATGCGGCGGTCAAGATAGTTCTCTTCTACAAGGGCTTTTAAAGTGGAAGAACACATATGCTCTCTCTGTTCCCCGTAGGCATCCTCGAAGTCAAAGAAATCAATTCCAAGCTGGTTCGGCATAACTACATAGGTATCATCCGGAACTCTTTTTGCAATCCAGTTGTGTCCTCCTATTGTCTCCAGCCACCAGATTTCCTCTTCATCCTGAAAGGCGATACCGTTCATCTCATATGTACCATATGTTTCCAGAAGCATACCAAGACGCTTCACTCCGTCTCTCGCAGAAGTAATATAAGGAAGCGTAATTGTCACGATATCCTCTTCTCCGATTCCTCCCGGCTGTTCCTGAGTATGCCCGTCTCCCTCTTTATAAACAACAAGAGGGTCTGCACCCAGTACCAATGCATTAGAAGTAATTGTCTCTGTTGCTGTCATGGATACATTTTTCTCATTGACGCCAAAAGCTCCCCAGATTCCCTCTGACGGGTCATTGTTGGGCATATAGGTATACTGCATGGGATTTTTCGGCAAAGGAATCTCTACATGGGAAAGCACGGATTTATAAAGCACAGGCTGTTCTGCTGCTGTCATTACCGCAAATCTCTTGGGGTCAAATTTCCCTGCACAGGAATCCTCATTTCTGGCAACTATCGTTGAACCATCATAACTTGCTTTTCTGCCGATTAATATTGTTGTACATGCCATATATGTTTCCTCTTTTCTTTTGTCTCTCTATTTTTCATACGATTTGCAAATATTGTAAATCGTATAGTTCAATGAGATAAGTATACCCTTAATAAATATTTATGTCAAAGATAATCCCTTTTTTCTTTTATCCTTCATCTGTTTTTCTATTTTGAAGCCTGAATCGCTGCAATTGTTCCGTCTGCTACTGCAGTAGCAACCTGTCGAACCTGTTTCACACGGATATCTCCAGCTGCATACACGCCCGGAAGCTCTGTTTCCATTTTTTCATTTACCGGAATAAATCCATCTTTCAGATGAAGCTCCGTATAAAGCTCTGTATTTGGAACAGTTCCTGCATAAACGAAAATTCCACATCCCGGATCTTCTATGGTATCAATTGCTCCTGTATGCTCATCCGCTAGTTCCAGAGACTGTACGCATTCTGTTCCATAAACGCCATGAAGCCTTGTATGAAGGCGAAGAGAAATATTTGGCATCTGTTTTACTTTTTCCCTGAATTCTGCAATACATCCAAGAGAGTCCTCGAAATGAATAATGGTTACCTCAGAAGCCAGCTTCGCGAGATACAAAGCTTCTTTCACTGCTCCGTCTGCACCGCCTACTACATAAATATGCTTGCCGCGATAGCTCTCTCCGTCTTTTGCCGCATTCATACCCATTCCTTTTCCCCAGAGAACATCTTCTCCCGGAATTTCCAGCCTCCTTGGGGAAGTGCCGTTTGCCAAAATAACTTTTCTTGTTTCAAAAATACCCTCATCCGAGAAAACTTCCTTTATTTCAGCTGTCAGATTCACCTTTTTTACATCGGCTTTTAAGATTTCCACTCCTGCAGACTCTGCCTGCTGTTTCATTCTTTCTGCAAAGGTTTCCCCTGTTTCTCCCGGAAGTATCCCTGCATAGTGGGTAACTGTAGATACCTTTCCAATCAGACCGCCTACCTGATTTTTTTCGATTATCAATACTTTTTTTCCTCGGCTTGCTGCGTAAATTCCTGCACTGATTCCCGCTAGTCCTGCTCCGATAATAACTACATCATACATATTCTGTATCCTCCTTATACGATATCTTCTGCTGTTTATGATTTCTTTTATTCTTGATTGTTTTGTATCTTTACATGCTTACTATAATTCCACTTTATCATTTTGTAAAATTATAATAATTGATATATTCATAAATTTATGTTATGGTAAGACAAAACTATTTCCAGCCATATTATAGGAGGTAAAATCCATGCTTGATTTTCGAATGGAAACTTTTCTGACAGTATGTCACTATATGAATTTCACTCATGCGGCAGAAGCCCTACATCTCACTCAACCAGCAGTTTCCCAGCATATCCGATATCTGGAAACGAAATATGAAGTACCATTATTTTATCGTGAAAAAAAGAAGCTATCTCTGACTTCTGCAGGAGAACTTCTTCTTTCGACACTGGAAACAATGCAAAATGATGAAAATACGTTAAAAAAAAGAATGCAGGAAAGTCTTTCCCGGAAAAAAATCCTGACTTTCGGAGTAACCATGACAATTGGCGAATACGCTATCCTTCCTTCTCTTGCTTCCTTTATCAAAAGTCACCCTGATATGGATCTCCATATCCGTTATGGCAATACACAGACTCTTCTTACCTGCCTTCAGAAAGGAAGCATTGATTTCGCCCTTGTGGAAGGCTATTTTATAGAGGATAAATATGATACCCATATCTATAAAGAAGATTCATATATTGCCGTAGCTTCCTCTCTTCATAAATTCCAGCAACCCGTACATGGTCTGCGCGACCTAACAAAAGAACGCCTGCTTACCCGGGAACATGGATCAGGAACACGAGCAATCCTTTCTAAGACCCTTGCTCTGAAAAATATGTCCGTTCAGGATTTCTCTCACATTGTTGAAGTAGAAAACATTCACACAATTGTTTCTCTTTTACAGGAAGACTGCGGAATCTCTTTTTTATATAAATCAGCAGTAGAGAAAGAGCTTTTAGATGGAACTCTGCAGCAAATCCCTCTTTCTGATTTTCAGATGACCCATGATTTTTCTTTTATCTGGAACAAAGGAAGCGTCTTTTCCAAAGAATACGAAGCTGTTTTTCAAGAGCTGAAAAATACTTTTCCTGTGCGTCATTCCAGTTCCAGATAGCAATACCTGTCTTCTGCTACTTCATATTCTGAAAAAAAAGCAGCCTTTCGGCTGCTCATCCATTTATACCTTTAAAACTACATACATGCAACATCCTTGAGAATTCTTTTACCTAGCGTGCTTTGACTCGCGTCTGGTCACCTCGTGACTTCGTCACTCAGTGTCATTTGCTTCGCAAATGTTCAGTCCAATCTGTAAACATCCATACACAAGCAAGCTTGCTCCTGTCTGTTTCCACTTTGTCCTGACCGCTCGTCTCAGCTTTTTGGTCAAGCCCTCGACCTATTAGTAACAGTCAGCTCCATACATTACTGT
>JAUNOY010000015.1 GCA_030536995.1 Eubacteriales bacterium | reverse complement strand
GCTTATAATGATAGTTCTTGTCCGGAATTGACAACACCTATTCGCTCTCCTAAGCGTCTGATGTGGGTTCGATTCCCGCAGGGAACGGTAGCGGAATGTTTACATTAACGATGAAACATTCCGTTTTTTTTGTTAACAAATAGATATTGGAGATTTGGGCGCCGGTATTTTCATTAAATATAAAAAATGTATGTTGGTGATCCGCCTGAAAAATGGGGATAGCGGGTTAGATCCCGATGATTTTGATTTCGGGTAATTGGAGAAGATAATAAGTGATTGATGCTATATGAGGCGGACAAGCTGTTTTACATATTATTAACCAAGTGTTTGCAGTATATTGATAGATGAAGCATCCTTAAATTTGGTAAGATAATAAAGAAGAAATTATTAAAAATCAAATTTCAAAGGATGGTAGTTATGAAATTAAAAGGAGTAGGAATTTTTACATTAGCGCTGGCAATGTCTTTGGGAAGTGTAACCAGTTATGCGTCAAATGATGGAACAAGTCAGACTGAGAGTACAGCTGAAAATTTTGAGAATCAGGTAACGATGGAAGGACAGACGCTTGGTTTGTATGGAGTAGAAAATGCGAGACAATTAGGCGGATATTATACCACGGATGGCAGAAAGGTAAAATCAAATATGCTGTTTCGTTCTGCAAAACTGGCTAAAGCAACAGAGGAGGATATTGACAAACTTATCAGAGAATATAATCTTGGAACTGTTGTAGATTTCAGAACAACAGAAGAAATAGCAGAAGCACCGGATCCTGAAATAGAGGGTGTGAAGAATGAACAAATTCGTATACTTGATGAAGAGAATGCATCTGACAGTAACAGTGCGGCTATGACTCAGATTTATGGTAATGATCCTGTAAACGGATTGATTGAGATGGTTAAAAACGGGACATTAAGTGATGATATGTATATTACTACTGTAAAAAATGAAACTGCGCAAAAAGGTTTTTCTGATTTTTTCCATGTGTTATTAAATAATGATGAAGAAAAGGCGGTCCTGTGGCATTGTACAGGAGGGAAAGACCGTGCGGGTACAGCAGCAGTTCTTGTTTTGTCTGCGTTAGGAGTTGATGAAAAAACAATTCTGGATGATTTTGCCCTTACAAATGAATTCTATGCGAAAAAAATAGAGTATATGGGAAATGAAGCTGCTAAACAGACAGATGACCAGACAATTATAGATGGTGTAAAAACGCTAAGTGGTGTATCAAGAAATTTCATGGAAAAAATGATGGACTCTCTGAAAGCGGAATATGGTTCTGTTCAAAATTATATTATAGAAGAACTGGGTATTAATGAGGATGAAATTGTAAAACTGCAGAATATGTATCTTGAATAAATATAATACTGGAAATACTGGCGGAATGATTTTGGGTGATTAAAAATCATTCCGCTGTTTTTGTGTGAAATATTAAAAGATGGTGGTAGAGAGTAAACAGGAAAAATATAGAATAAGACCGAGTACAATGTTTACAATAATAGAATATGTGATAAAATAAATTGATTGCATTAGAATTCGTTACTTACGTATCTGAAATCCATTTAACAAAAAGAACACATTTTTCCCACAAAGTAAACACAATTGCTCTATATACTAAGGGCATAAAAGAAAAAATTATAAGTTCCAAAGGAGGACTTTTATCATGATGAATAAAGAAGAGAGAAATAAAAAGATTAAAAATATTGCAAAAAAAGGTCTTACAATCAGCCTTTGTGCAGTGTTGACTACCGGTATATTCGGAAGTGTCAGCAATGTGATGAACTGGAATGAGGGAATTGAAGTAAATGCGGCAAATGATGAAGCAAAGCTTACAATGACAAAAGCATCTAAGAAGAGTGATGATACAGAAAAAGCGGATAAAAAAGAAACTGCTGCAAAAGGCAGTCTTGATGTTTCCGATATCGCAGAAGAGGTAATGCCGTCTGTAGTGTCTATTACAACAAAATCAATTCAGGAAGTACAGAATTACTTCGGAATGTTCGGAGGATATGGTGGATATTCCTATGCTCCTGAGATTCAGGAGGTAGAGGGAAGCGGTTCCGGTATCATTATTGGAAAGAACAGCAGTGAGCTTTTAATTGCGACAAATTATCATGTAGTACAGGGCGCAAATACTTTATCTGTATCTTTCGTAGATAACGAAGTATATGAAGCAAAGGTAAAAGGCTTTGATGATGAGAAAGACCTTGCAGTTGTATCTGTAAAGCTGGATGACATTGAAGATGAGACGATGGATGCGATTAAAATTGCAACCATCGGAAGCTCAGATGATCTGAAGGTTGGAAATCAGGTTGTGGCAATTGGTAATGCGCTTGGATATGGACAGTCTGTAACAACCGGTATTGTAAGTGCAAAGAACCGCAGAATGGATGAGTCTTCTCAGACAGTCAGTGAAGGTGAAGAAGGAAACGGTGTAAATCTGATTCAGACAGATGCGGCAATCAATCCCGGAAACAGCGGCGGCGCGCTTCTGAATATGGATGGTGAGGTTGTAGGAATTAACTCCGCGAAACTGGCATCTACAGAGGTAGAGGGTATGGGTTATGCAATTGCTATCTCTGATGTATCAGATATTATTGAAAATCTGATGAATGAAGAGTCCAGAGACAGACTGGAAGATGAGGAACACGGAGTATTGCAGATTACAGGTAAATCTGTAAGTGAGGAAGCCCAGTATTATGGAATTCCGGCAGGTGCTTTTGTGGAGGAAGTAACCAGAAAAGGTGCAGCTGATAAGGCAGGAATTAAACATGGAGATATCATTACACAATTTAACGGCAAAACAGTTTCCAGCATTGAACAGTTAATTGAATATCTTTCTTACTATGCACCGGATGAAGAAGTAGAACTTACTATTGCTGTTCAGAGCGGTGATGGTTACAAAGAAGAAACAGTGACAGTTGTTCTTGGTGACAGTGATGCTTCTTCAGAACAGGAAGAGAATAAAGAAGATAAGAAAAAATCCGAGAAAGAAGACAGAGCTACCCTGAACAGGGGAGATGCAGCAGATGAAGAAGAGAACTGGGAAGAAGACCCGGAGGAAGCTTCTGAAGAAGAAAATTCAATTCTTGATTTCTTCAGACAGGGATAATGAATTAGTTTAAGACAGGAAATATAAAAAAGCTCCGACAGTTAACCGAAGAAGCGGCTGACTGTCGGAGTTTTCAATATGTTGTAATATAAAATATTATCTGGAAATATTTTTCCCTGCATGATAATACATGCGTAGATAGAGTATAAAAGAAACCAGTATGGAAATAATGCAGATTGCAGTCAGTCCTGTAACGACAGCTTCTGATAAATCCGGGAACAGAAGGAAGATGAACATTACAAGATCAAGGAGAGCTGTGCAGATTTTTCCATGCATATGAGCTCCGTTCATACGGTATTTGTGTTTCATCATATAAAGCCCGATAATTCCCATTGCCATCTCTTTTATAACAAAAATGACTAAAAGGACTCTGACAACAGGGAATCGGAAGGCAAAACCTAACGCAAGTACCAATTGAGTGATTTTGTCTGCTACGGGATCAAGGATTTTGCCGAATTCTGTGATCATATTGAAGCGTCGGGCTATTTTGCCATCTATAAAATCAGAGAAGAACGACAGAAACATAATAAAGGCAGCCACATAGTAATCATGAACAGATTCTGCATTCAAATAAACATAAAGGTAAAAAGGAAGCAGAAGAATTCGAAAGTAACCCAGAAGGTTGGGGATGGATAAGTATTCTTTTACAAAATTTTTTTTCATAAGAATGCCTCTTTTTCTATTTTATTTTACCCATAATAACACAGATTTCATTAGGTTGGTAGTAAGAAAATATATTGATAAAAGGAGAGAGAGTCTGTTATACTATAAAACAGAATAAAAACAGAGGAAAAAACAATGAATTATATAGTCTTTGATTTGGAATGGAATCAGAGTCCCAACGGAAAAAAATTTCAGAATGACAGACTTCCTTTCGAGATCATTGAAATTGGCGCAGTAAAAATGAATGCCAGAAAGGAAATTGTGGATACGTTTCACAGGTTGATTAAACCGGAAGTGTATAAATGGATTCATGACAGCATACGTGAAGTGATTCATGTTAATTACAGTGATCTTACAAAGGGAGTTCCCTTTGCAGAGGCAGCGCAGGATTTTCTGAAATGGTGTGGTGAAGATTGCGGATTCTGTACATGGGGAAACCAGGATGTCATGGAGCTTCAGCGTAATATGAAGTATTACGGGATACTGGACAGGCTTCCCGGTCCTGTTACTTATTATGATGTGCAGAAGCTTTACAGCATCTGTTATGAAGATGGGACAAGTCGCCGTTCTCTTGAATATGCCATAGACAAATTGAATATAGAGAAAGAAAAAGATTTTCATCGTGCTTTGGCAGATGCAAGATATACAGCAGAGGTATTGAAGGAAATCGACGATATCAGCATTTTTTCAAATTCATCTCTTGATGTATATCAGAATCCAAAAACAAAAAAAGAGGAAATTCATGTTTCCTATCCATTGTATGATAAATACGTTTCACGCGAGTTTTCGCAGAGGGAAAGAATTATGAAGGACAGAGAAGTTACAAGTACCCGCTGTCCAATCTGTCATCTTTCGGCAAAACGAAAAATACGCTGGTTTATGAATAATCCGAAGGTATATTACAGTATGTCTGTATGTGAAAAACATGGATATGTCAGAGGAAAAATCCGTATTCGAAAGACAGACGAGGAAAAATATTTTGCAATAAAAACGCTGCGGATCGCAGATATGAAAGAAGCGGAGGAGCTTCTTGAAAGAAAAGAAGTCCTCCGCCGTAAAAGGCAGTTAAAGAAAAAAGCAGAAAAGAAATAATATTATTGGAGAAGGAGGTCCGGAAGGATCTCCTTTTCGTATTGCATTCCCCAGCCGACCATATGACCGTCCAGATAATATTTGCTCTTAATCCGGTAAGGACCTGCTGCATTGAAAAGAGTTGCCTGTTTCCGTTTCAGTTTTTTGACATTGTAGCCTGTAGGAACAGTGACATAAACATTGCGGATATAGTAGAACGGATAAGTGTTTCCTCCGTCTCTGAGAATATATTTCACATTTGGGAGAAGTTTTACCGGAGTCGGGGTTCTGTCCAGTTTCAGGTTTACTTTCTCGAAATTATTAAAGCCGTAATCCAGAAGTGCAGCAGTGTCTGCCCAGTTTCCGTTGATTCCCCCCATCACAACTGCCATCAGCACAGTGGAGCCTCTTTTGGCAAAAGTTACAAGAGTACTGCCGGCAGCAGAGGTCCATCCTGTTTTTCCGCCGAGAACCCCCTCGTATGCATAATCTCTGGTGGGCATCATTTTGTGGTGGTTGAGGAGATAACGGGTTTCCTCAAATTTATTTGTAGGAGGGATTTCATAAATTCCCTGGGTACAGAACTTGCGGAATTCGGGATTAAACCAGGCAGCCTTTGCTATTTTAGCCATATCATTGGCTGTTGTATAGTGGAGTTCATCATGAAGTCCGTGCGGGTTATTGAAATGTGTGTTTTTACAGCTCAGGTGTCGGGCGCGCCAGTTCATAAGTTCTACGAATTTTTTTACAGAACCGCTTGTTTTTTCTGCCAGAGCCAGAGCCATTTCATTGGCTGATTCCAACATAAGTCCCATCATTGCCTGTTCCACTGTGAATTCCTCACCGGCATCCCCGTAAATAGAAGAGCTTCCGCTCTCAATGCCGTAGGCTGCGGCTTCTGATACGACGAGCTTGTCCTCCATATTCAGATTTTCACAGGCAAGAAGCGCAGTCATGATTTTCGTGATACTTGCCGGATAGAGCTGCTGGTCAGCATTTTTTGAATAGAGGACAGATTCTGTGACGACATCCATGAGGACTGCGGAAGTTGCCTCGATTTTCGGTCCTTTTGGCCAGTCTTTTATAGAATCTGTATCCGGCGCCTGAGAATAGCTTTCTGTATGTTCCGGTACAGGGGTAGCTGTCACGATTGGATCTTCACTGGCTTCAATAATACCTGCCTGCGTGGTGAGCAGACTCAGACCCAGAAGACCGGCAGTTATACGTTTTAAAATATGTGATTTAAATTTCTTCATGTTATAAAAAATACCCTTCTTGTAAAAAAATATACCCTTATTTTTGCATAGGGAAAGTTCTTTTCAGTCTTTCCTGAAACAGCATTATATCATCTTTTGGAAAAATAGACTACTGTTTAAGAAAGGTTTTACCTGTTATTAACCAAAAAAGCCTTGACGAAGGAAAAATCAACTATTATAATAAACTGGCATACAAATAACCAGCAAAGACAATGATGGAGACAGTAAGCTGTGTTAAAAGTCTTCAGCGAGCCGGAGATGGTGCGAGTCCGGTGCAAGTAGATACAGCCGAAAATCCCTCCGGAGTTTCATTTCCGAAGACAGGGCACAGACAATTGACTGAAAAAAACACATCAGCCGGAAGTAAGAAATGACGGTGATTCCCCCGTTACAGGAACGTGTATCGGTACAAGAATGCCCGTACAGTGTAACAGGTGGTATAGCGAATGCATAGATTTCGTCCTTTTACAAGAGGGCGATTTTTTTGTATCTGAAAATAAAAAACAAAAACAGGAGGTAAATAACTGTGTACCAGAAAGTAGACACCAACTTAAATTTTGTAGACCGTGAAAAAAAAGTCGAAGCATTCTGGAAAGAAAACCATATCTTCGAAAAGAGTATGGAGAACAGAAAAGAGGGAGAGACATATACCTTTTATGACGGCCCTCCGACTGCCAACGGCAAACCGCATATCGGTCACGTACTCACCCGAGTAATCAAAGATATGATTCCGCGTTACCGTACAATGAAAGGATATATGGTACCGCGTAAAGCAGGATGGGATACGCACGGACTTCCGGTAGAGCTGGAAGTAGAGAAGAAGCTTGGTCTGGACGGAAAAGAACAGATCGAGGAATACGGAATGGAGCCATTCATTCAGGAATGTAAAGAAAGTGTCTGGAAGTACAAAGGTATGTGGGAAGACTTTTCCTCAACCGTTGGATTCTGGGCTGATATGGAACATCCGTATGTAACTTATGAGGACAATTACATTGAGTCCGAGTGGTGGGCTCTGAAAGAAATCTGGAATAAGAAGCTTCTTTACAAAGGCTTCAAAATCGTTCCGTATTGTCCGCGTTGTGGAACACCGCTTTCCGCCCAGGAGGTAGCTCAGGGGTATAAATCTGTAAAAGAGCGTTCCGCAGTAGTAAGATTTAAGGTTGTGGGAGAGGATGCATATTTCCTTGCATGGACAACCACACCATGGACACTTCCGTCTAACGTTGCACTTTGTGTAAACCCGGAGGAGACATACTGTAAAGTAAAAGCTGTCGATGGATACACGTATTATATGGCAGAAGCTCTTCTTGACAAGGTACTTGGTAAATTGGCAGAGGAAGGACAGAAGGCTTACGAGATTCTGGAAACATATAAAGGAACAGATCTTGAGTATAAAGAGTACGAGCCGCTTTGGGCATGTACCGGAGAGGCAGCTGCAAAACAGCGCAAAAAAGGTCATTTCGTAGTATGCGATGACTACGTAACAATGAGCGACGGTACCGGTATCGTTCATATCGCACCTGCCTTTGGTGAAGATGATAATCGTGTAGGACGCAAATATGAGCTTCCGTTTGTGCAGTTTGTAGACGGACAGGGTAACCTTACAAAAGAAACTCCATATGCAGGAATTTTTGTAAAGAAAGCAGACCCTGTTATTCTTACGGATCTGGACAAAGAAGGAAAGCTTTTTGATGCTCCGAAATTTGAGCATGATTATCCACACTGTTGGAGATGTGATACACCACTTATCTACTATGCAAGAGAGTCCTGGTTTATCAAAATGACAGCAGTGAAAGATGATCTGATTCGCAATAACAATACAATCAACTGGATTCCGGAAAGCATCGGTAAAGGACGTTTCGGCGACTGGCTGGAGAACGTTCAGGACTGGGGTATCAGCCGTAATCGTTACTGGGGAACACCACTGAATATCTGGGAATGTGAATGCGGACATATGCACTCCATCGGAAGCCGTCAGGAATTATTTGAGATGAGTGGAGATGAGAGAGCGAAAACCGTAGAGTTTCATCGTCCATACATCGATGAAATTACACTGAAGTGTCCGGAGTGTGGTGGTATCATGCACCGTGTACCGGAGGTAATCGATTGCTGGTTCGATTCCGGAGCAATGCCATTTGCACAGCATCATTACCCATTTGAAAATAAAGATTTATTTGAGCAGCAGTTCCCGGCAGACTTCATCTCCGAGGCAGTAGACCAGACACGAGGATGGTTCTATTCTCTCCTTGCAGAGTCAACCCTGCTGTTTAATAAAGCTCCATACAAAAACGTAATCGTTCTTGGTCATGTACAGGATGAGAACGGACAGAAAATGAGTAAATCAAAAGGAAATGCAGTAGACCCGTTTGATGCTCTTGAAAAATACGGTGCAGACGCAATTCGTTGGTATTTCTATATCAACAGTGCTCCGTGGCTGCCGAACCGTTTCCATGGCAAAGCTGTTGTTGAGGGACAGCGTAAATTTATGAGCACTCTCTGGAACACCTATGCGTTCTTTGTACTGTACGCAGAAATCGATCAGTTCGATGCTACGAAATATACACTGGATTACGATAAGCTTTCTGTAATGGACAAGTGGCTGTTAAGCAGACTTAACTCCCTTGTGAAAGCTGTTGATGAAAACCTCGCATCCTACAAAATTCCGGAAACTGCACGTGCACTTCAGGAATTTGTAGATGATATGAGTAACTGGTATGTAAGAAGAAGTCGTGAACGTTTCTGGGCAAAGGGCATGGAACAGGATAAGATCAATGCTTATATGACTCTTTATACAGCTCTGGTAACAGTTGCCAAGGCAGCAGCTCCGATGATTCCGTTTATGACAGAAGACATTTACCAGAATCTTGTAAGAAGCATTGATAACGATGCCATTGAAAGTATCCATCTCTGCGAGTTCCCTGCTGTCAATGAAGCATGGATTGATAAGAAACTGGAAGCAGACATGAAGGAACTGCTTGAAATTGTAGTTCTTGGACGTGCCTGCCGTAATACTGCAAATATTAAGAACCGTCAGCCGATCGGAACCATGTTTGTAAAAGCAGAGCAGAAAATGGACAAATTCTATACAGACATTATTGCAGATGAGCTTAACGTAAAAGAAGTGAAATTTGCAGATGATGTGGAATCCTTCATTTCTTACAGCTTTAAACCACAGCTTCGTACAGTAGGTCCGAAATACGGAAAACTTCTTGGTGGAATCCGTCAGGCATTGACTGATATCGACGGAAGCAAGGCGATGGCAGATTTAAGAGCAAATGGCGTGCTTGTGCTTGATATTGACGGAAATAAGGTAGAGCTTACAGAGGAAGACCTGCTTATCGAAACTGCTCAGACAGAAGGTTATGTGACAGAGTCCGATGGAGATACTTCTGTAGTTCTCGATACAAACCTGACAGAAGAGCTTCTTGAGGAAGGTTTTGTCCGCGAGATTATCAGTAAAGTACAGACTATGCGTAAGGAAGCCGGCTTTGAAGTGATGGATAAGATCAGAATCTTTGTTAAAGACAACGAAAAGATCATGAACCTTATGAATAGTCATGCAGAGGAAATCAAGGCGGAAGTTCTCGCTCAGGATATTGTCCTTGGCGAAATGGACGGCTATACAAAAGAGTGGAGCATTAATAAAGAACAGGTAACCTTAGGGGTATCTAAAATAGAGTAACTCAAACGGCTGATCTGCGGATCAGCCGGAAACAAAACAAAGAGGGGGCTCTGTCCGGGAATTTAATTCCCGGATGGAATCCTGCTGACAGGAGGAATGACATGATTAGCAGTCAGTTTAAGAAAGAAGCATTTAAACAGAGTGTTAAAGATAACGTAAAATATCTTTACCGCAAAACACTGGATGAAGCTACACAGGAGCAGATTTTTCAGGCAGTAAGCTATACGGTAAAAGACGTTATCATTGACAATTGGCTGGAAACCCAGAATGCATATGATGAGCAGGATCCAAAAACTGTTTATTATATGTCCATGGAGTTCTTAATGGGACGTGCACTGGGAAATAACCTGATCAATCTTTGCGCATATGACGAGGTAAAAGAAGCGCTTACAGAGTTAGGTCTTGATATCAACTGTCTGGAAGACCAGGAGCCGGATCCGGCCCTTGGAAACGGTGGTCTCGGAAGACTTGCAGCCTGCTTCCTTGATTCTCTTGCAACATTAAACTACAGTGCATACGGCTGTGGAATCCGTTATCGTTACGGTATGTTCAAACAGGAGATCAAAGACGGATTTCAGCTTGAAGTGCCGGATAACTGGCTCAAGGATGGATATCCATTCGAATTACGTCGTCCGGAATATGCGAAAGAAGTTCATTTCGGCGGATACGTAAGAGTAGAATATAATCATGAAAAAGGTGAAAATAAATTCATCCATGAAGGATACCAGGCTGTAAAAGCAATTCCTTATGATATGCCGATTGTAGGATATGACAACGATGTTGTAAATACACTCCGTATCTGGGATGCTGAGCCGATTGTAGACTTTGCACTTGACTCCTTTGACAAAGGTGATTACAAAAAAGCAGTTGAGCAGGAAAATCTGGCTCGTAATATTGTAGAGGTACTTTACCCGAATGACAATCACTATGCAGGAAAAGAACTTCGTCTGAAACAGCAGTATTTCTTTGTTTCTGCAAGCTTACAGGCAGCTATTGAAAAATATAAAAAGAAACACGATGATATCACTAAGCTTTACGAAAAAGTTGTATTCCAGATGAACGATACTCATCCGACTGTAGCTGTAGCTGAGTTGATGAGAATCCTTATGGATGAGGAAGGACTTGGCTGGGATCAGGCATGGGATATAACAACGAAATGTGTTGCTTACACAAACCACACCATCATGTCCGAGGCTCTTGAGAAATGGCCAATCGAGCTGTTCTCCAGACTTCTTCCGCGTGTATATCAGATTATCGAGGAGATTAACCGCCGCTTTATCATTGAAGTACAGGCAAAATATCCTGGAGATTACGAGAAGATCAGAAAAATGGCTATCATTTACGATGGTCAGGTTAAAATGGCTCATCTTGCAATCGTTGCAGGCTTCTCTGTAAATGGTGTTGCAAGACTTCACACAGAAATTCTGAAAAACCAGGAGCTGAAAGATTTCTACCAGATGATGCCTGAGAAATTCAACAATAAGACAAACGGTATCACACAGAGAAGATTCCTTCTTCACGGAAATCAGCTTCTTGCGAACTGGATTACAGACCATATCGGAGCTGACTGGATTACAGATCTGTCTCAGTTAAAGAAGTTGGCTGTATATGCAGACGACGAAAAGGCACTTCAGGAATTTATGAATATTAAATACCAGAACAAGGTACGTCTGGCAAAATATATTCTTGAGCACAATGGAGTAGAGGTAAATCCACGTTCTATTTTTGATGTTCAGGTTAAGAGACTTCATGAGTACAAACGCCAGTTACTGAATATTCTTCATGTAATCTATCTGTATAATCAGATTAAGATGCATCCGGAAATGGAATTCTATCCAAGAACATTTATTTTCGGTGCGAAAGCATCTGCAGGTTATCATCGTGCGAAGAAAATCATCAAACTGATCAACTCCGTAGCAGATGTAGTAAACAACGATGCTTCCATCGGCGGCAAGCTGAAGGTTGTATTCATCGAAAACTACCGTGTATCCAATGCTGAGATGATTTTTGCGGCAGCAGACGTTTCCGAACAGATTTCCACAGCAAGTAAGGAAGCATCCGGTACAGGTAACATGAAGTTTATGCTTAACGGTGCTCCTACACTGGGAACAATGGACGGCGCTAACGTAGAGATCGTAGAAGAGGTAGGTGCAGAAAATGCATTTATCTTCGGTTTAAGTTCAGATGAGGTAATTAACTACGAAAACAACGGTGGCTATGATCCAAACGTAATCTACAATACAGATACAGAAATCCGTCAGGTACTGATGCAGCTGATCAATGGAACTTTCTCCAACGATACAGAGCTGTTCCGCGATCTGTACGATTCCTTACTTAATACAAATAACTGTGACAGAGCAGATCAGTATTTCATCCTTGCAGACTTCAGAAGCTATGTAGAGGCTCAGAAGCGCGTAGAAGCTGCATACAGAGACGAAAAAGGCTGGGCTAAGAAAGCACTCCTGAATACAGCATGCAGCGGCAAATTCACTTCTGACAGAACCATTCAGGAATACGTGGACGATATCTGGCATCTGGATAAAGTAACAGTACGTAAGAAATAAATGATTTAAGACAAAATCGGTTCCGTAAAATACGGAGCCGATTTTTTTTAAAGAATTCTTCTTTGAAATGACCGCAATATAATAGGAAATTCTTTTTTGGGGTACCGCCCTGCCCGGAGCTTAGTTTTCTGAAATAAGACTCTGGGAAAGCTTGTTTTTCTATTGGGGAGCAGGAATAAAAACTTATAAAAATTTCTGATGATAAAGCATGATTTTTCTGGATACTTTATAATTTTTTTGATAAAATCAAATTATAAAAAAGAGAAGAAGGTGAGTGAACAAAACAAAGATCACTTACAAAAGAGAAACAGCAAGGAATTCGGGCATGGATTCAGCGTGGATCAAAACAGACTGCACGTAAGATAGTTGACGTGTTATTGGAAGATGGAAGACTGTCTGCAGAAGAAATATCCGAAGCTACAGGGCTGAGTCTGGAAAAGGTTAAGCAATTAAGTACAGAGGATAAAGGAAATCTTTAAAGGCAACAGATTTTATTTACATAAGAAACAACAAAAAGTACATCAAGAGGAAATCCTTTATATACAAAAGCGAAATATACAGAATAAAAAGAAAGGAGACTCCTCGTGAGCATAAGTGACAATACTATTTTTGATGATGTATTTCGGACGATGCTGGAAAAGATGCCGGAGTTAGTAATACCGTTGATCAATGAGGTATTTGGGACCGATTATCCAAAAGATACTCCGATCATCCAAAAAAAGAACGAGCATGAGACGAAAAGTGGAGAGATAATTACAGATTCCCATTTGTTCATTGGAAACAGGGTATACCATCTGGAATGCCAGAGTACGGGAGATACCCGGATGGTAATACGAATGATAGAATATGATTTTGCCATTGCACTGGAAAACGCAAGCAGGGAAAATGGGAGATTCCGTATAATATTCCCCCATTCCTGCGTATTATATCTCCGTGGGAAGAGCGGAGCAGAGGAACTGGAGATGGAAATCCTGATGCCTGACGGAAGGATTGTGGAGTATCGGGTACCGGTCATCCGGGCAGAAGAATATACCCGAAATGAAATCTTTCAGAAGAATCTGCTCTTCCTGCTCCCGTTTTATGTAATCCGGTACGAAAAACAGTTAAAAAAACTGGAGGAGAGCACAGAAGAACTGGAAAAACTATTAGAGGAATATCGCGGGATTGAAAAGTGTCTGGAAGAAAGTTTGTTGAACCAAGGGAGAGAGGAAATCTATCGGGATCTGATTGATCTGATTATCCGCATTGCAGATTATATTTTTCGTAAAACAGAAACGATAAGGAAAGGGGTAGGTGAAATTATGGGAGGTCGTGTATTAGAATTACCATCAGAACGGTTAATTCAGCAAGGAATAGAACTTGGAGAAGAAAAACAAAGCTATCGAATAGCGCGGGCAATGCTGGAGGACGGGGAACTTTCTCTGGAGAAAATATCCTGTCTGACTGGGCTGAATATGGAAGAACTTGAAAAAATACAGGGAGAAGAAAAATAGTTAGAAAAGTATTCTTGAAAGTGGGGACAGAAAAAGTCCCTGCTTTCTTTGAGGATAATAGTCCGCTTCAATTCTTCTTATAAGGTTACTTCAAAAGTAATTACAGTCAGAGTTGCAAACATAAAATTTTCTTTATAAATACATGATATTGTGTCTCATGTTAATACAACCTCGAATTGTTACAATTTATTGATTTGACCGCGAGAAAACAAAGGAAATCAAATGCTTTTACAGTTTGTGAAATTTAAAAAATTCGTAAAAAATTTAAGGATTACCCTTGACAAAAAGCTTTGAAAGCACTATATTAATCGTAACAGACAGATTATGTCTAGGAATCTTTACCCAAAAAAGAAATAGTTATATTAAGGAAAGGGGAACTATAACATGACGAAAATTAAAAACACAAAGAAGGGCATGGCGAAGAAAACGCTGAGCATTTCTCTTGCTGTTGCAATGCTGGCTACTTCTAATGTGCCGGTATGGGCTGCTGAGTTTACTGATGGAACAGACGCAGCGTTTACATCTGAAGTAGAAGCACCAGTTGAAGTTGTTGATGAAGCTCCGGTTGTTGATGAAGAAGTTGCTGCTGAAGCAAAGGCTCCTGTAGTTGAAGGACATGGTTTTGATATTTCTGCAACCCCATTTTCAGGAGTTGTAAATGGAGAAATTGTATGGGCCGATGAAAATGGTAAAGAGAAAACAATAGAAACAGACATCAAGGTTACACCAAATGCAGACGCTACTGAAGAAACGAAAGGTGCTACACTTAAAGCAGTCTGGAAAGATTCTAACGGTCAGGTTGGTGAAATTGCAACCTTAAAAGATGGCGCTTTAAAGGCTAGTATTAAAACAACTCCAGAGATGTCTAATAAACAGTATAAATTATATGTTTATGCTGAAAATAATAATACAATTGTATGGGATTGGACCTCCGATTCCTTTACAGTAAAACCTGTTGACATTAATGAAAAGCGTGATGTTGATGGATTTAAAAATTTCAATACCACATATACAGGAAAAGCTATTGTTCCTACTGTTGATCAGCTTGATCTGAATAATATTGTTGGTGGATCAAAAGCTGCTAAATACGGTCTTACAGTAAGTGATTTTGAATATACACCAGGCAGCACAAAAGGTGACACAGTAAATGTTACTGATGAAGGTGTTGATGTATATGTTTCTTCTAAAAAAGTTGGATATACAGGAAGCATCGTTGTAAATTACAAAATTGCTCCATTAACATTAACAAAAGATAATGTTAATGATTGGGTTAAGGCAGAGTTTGTAACAACATCTAAACCATATACCGGAAATGCAATTCCTGTATTCAAATCTGATGTGAAACTCGTTGATAAAAAATCTGGAGTTGAACTTAACAACTACATTCCAGGAGAAACAACCACAACAGTAGATACTATTCCAGTAGAATATGCAAAAGCTGGCAATACATTTAATACAACAAATGAAGTTGATGCAAAGGTTTCATTTGCAATTGCGACTGCTACAACAGGCAAATATAAAAACTATGAAATTAGTAGTGGTGTTATAGTTGCACCAACTAATGCTTTTGCAATTTCTAAACGTGATTTATCCACAGTAGATGTCGTTATTCCAGAGCAGCCATATGCAAATGGAAACATTGTACAGGTTCAATCAACAGACGCTACTTACTATGATAAAACAACAAAAGAAAAATTAACATTAGCCGGAGATGTTGTTATTACCTCTACAGCTTCCACACAGGGAGAACATGATGTAACAGTGACTCCTGCTACTAACAATACAAATGTTGAAGGCAGTACAACTGCTAAATTATATATCGTAGCATCCTCTCTTGAGACAGCAGAATTCAGCAATATGAAATATGCTGGACAGGACGAAGAATATACTGGTGAGAGAATTTTAAAAGATGTTAAGAAACTCGGTAATGTTACTGTCATTAATAAAGAAACAGGTAAAAGAGTAAATCTTACACCAGAAGACTATACTGTAGAATTTGGTGCTAACATTAATGCCGGTAAAGGACAGATTATCATCAAAGGTCTCAGAAGTTATGCTGGAAGTAGAAAAGTCATTGAATTTACTATTAATCCAGCTGAAGTAACTGCTGATACCGTATCTGTAAGTAAGTTTGTAGAGTTAAAAGATACAACCAAGCCAGAAGATTATAAAGAAGCTATGAACCTTGTTGTTAAGGCTAAAAATAAAGATGGCAAAGAGTTTACTTTAGTAGAGGGAACTGATTTTGTTGTTGAGAAATATTCTTTCGAAAACGAAAATAAAATTGACAACAAGGTAGTTGTTACATTAAAAACAGATGTCAATAATTATCTTAAAAACAAAAACTTTAAGGTAAGCGTTAAAGAGTTTAAGTCTACAATCACGGATAGAGTTCTGAAAGCAGAAAACATCAAGCTTAAGAAAACATCTTATACATACGCTGGTGTTGCTATCAAACCTGATTTTGATGTTGTAGTAGATGGACGAGTTATTGCGCCAGATAGATATAAAGTTAAATCTTTAACTAATAATGTAAATGTTGGAACTGCAACAATGGTAATTACAGGCGTTAAGGGTGAAGGATTTAGTGCAGATGTAGATACCAGTGTAAACTTTACAATTACCGCTGCTGATGCTGCTGATCTCAAAGCAACTGTTCCAAGTCAGATTTACAGTGGATACAGCATTGAGCCTGGATATGCAGATATTGAAGCTAGTTTAAATGATGTTGTTATTAACGTAAAGGATAACTTCACCTTATCTTATGGTGAAAACGTTAATATTGGTGAAGGTACTGTTATTTTAACTCCAAAGAACGGTAATTTCACAGGAACCAAGACAATTACATTTAAAATTACAGGTCAGATGCTCAAAGGTGGGGATTTTACATTCTACAACGAAAATGGTCTGAAGATTGTAACTCTTAACCATAAATTTGATGGTACAGAATTTAAAGCTGCTAAAACAGTTCTTGAAACTGCTGGAACAACATTGACTAAGTCCAATGGTACTACTGTCACAGGTGTAACTCTTAAAGAAGGTACAGATTACGAAATCAAATATGTAGATAACGTATATGGTAAAAAAGTAGATGGCGTTCAGAAAGGTGCCGTTCTTGCAATTGCAAAAGGAAGCTATGCAGGTAATTATACTGGGGCAGGCGTAAAAGATGGTGTCTATACTGATGCTGCAGGAAACAAGGTTGAAAATGTACTCTACGCCGAGACATTTGATATTGAGCAGGTAGGTGTAACACGTAGAAATGTATCTGTATCTAATGGTACATATGCGGGTGGTCTTCCAGTAAAACCTGTAGTTAAAGTAAATGTTGAAGGAAAAGATCTTGTTGAAGGTGTAGATTATAAACTTGAATATCCAACTGCAACAGAAGTTACTACAACTCAGTCCTTAAAAGTAACAGTTATTCCTATGAACGGTTATAAAATTAACCAGGGTGTTCAGGATTTAGAGTTCAACTGGGGCGTTGACAAGTTTGATCTTGCAAATGCTGATGTAACAGTTAAAGATAATGGTGCTACTGTTATCGTTAAATGTGGCAGAGTTGATGTTGCAACAAGTGATTATGTTGTTACAAAAGATGAAGCAGCTAATACAGTAACTGTAACTGCTAAAGAGAATAGCAAGAACTACAAGGGTTCTAAGACTGTATCTGCAGTAGTTATTACTCCGGAAGAAAAACCGGAAACTCCAGTTATTGAAAAAGTAAATGTTTCTGGAAACAAAGCAACAGTTGTTCTTTCTGGAGAATCTGAAGGCGCTGTAGGATACGACTATGTAATCTCCACAGACAAAGACTGTATCAATAACAAAGATTACGATAAAGTAAACAAAAACATCCTTAACACATCTACAGATTTCACATATGTAGGACAGGATGTATACTACGCATACTGCCATGCTTGGAAACGTGGCGAGGACGGAAAGAAGATCTTCAGCGACTGGTCAAATGCTTACCCATTCGTTGTATCTGCTATCACACCATCCCAGCCTGCAATCACAAGTGTGAAAGTAAAAGGCAGCACAGTAACCGTTACTTATACAAAATCTTCTAACGCAGATGGTTATGACGTAGTTCTCGGAAGCAAGGTTGCAACTGTAGCAGGCGAAAAACGCCCGGTAGAGTACGGCACACTTGTTAAGAAAAACATCAAAGGCAATACTGTAACAGCTACCTTCAAGAACGTGAAGAAAGGAACCTACTATGCAGGTCTCCACGCATTCAACAGAACATCTGAAGATGGCAAGAAAGTATTCAGCCCATGGTCAAATGTAAAGAAAGTAACAGTTAAATAATCCAAAAGATTGATTGACTCGTTAAACAATCCTGCTTGGATATGTTGAAAATGAAATAATCCATTTTGGGTGATTTATAAGATTCCTAAAAAAGCGCTCCGGCTCCCCGCCGGGGCGCTTTTCAAAAGAGAAAAATCTCCCTAGAAATCAAGGTTTTTAATCCCTGATGTTCTTTGGGAGATTTTGTGACTATTTACGAGTGAAACATTATAAGGTCACTTCTTCTTTTTTTATACAGCAGTTCTTCTTATAAAAGGCAATACCATAACGGATGGAATTCTGGTATCCTTCGTTCTTAAATTCCCGGTCATATCCTTTTTCTGCAATCTGCTCAAGGGCTTCCTTCGCCCGCTCTTCCAAGGATGGAAAATTCTTTGCTGTTTTAAATTCCATAAGTATCAGCGGCTTTGTAACATCCAGGCTACGGATCAGAACGTCGTACCGACCGTCCCCAGACTCACGGTTGGACTTTACGATATGGCTTTTCATATTTGTCAGTATCCCTTCCATAAATCCGTGATAAAAAGCCTCTGCATTATCATAAAAGCTGATGGTATCCTGTAAAAGTCCGGTCAGTTTTTCCTGAAATCCATCAGCATTTCCCTCCAGAATAGCACGATAAAGAGGCGACAGGTTTTTCTGTCCCACAGCTTCCTTAAACCATCCGAGGACTTTGATTTTGTAAATCTGACACACCTCTTTGTTGGGAATAGAAAGAGTTACATAAATCTGATCATCTATCATCCTCCACTCGCTACTGCGGAGATATCCCGTAAAAAACAGGAAGTTCCAAAGATTCTCATCGGAGCTGTAAATGTCCTGATAAGTGATATCTTCATGTACCGGTTTTTCGATGGTTCCTCCGGCAATCAGTTCCTCAATCTCTGCCCGTACAGACAGATCTGCTTTTTCTATCAGTGTCCTCACAATGTCGTTAGAACTTGTATTTGACCAGTAAGCCCGCTGCAGACCATCTGCATTGGTGAGGAAATTTAGCACACTCCACGGGTTGTATATCTCACTGTTCCCGAACAAATATCCGTCATACCATTCTTTGATCTGGGAAAAAGCGTTTGTTTGTTCGTAATCAGCCAAAAGCTTCTCTATCTCCTCTGGAGTGAACCCAAAGCAGTCCCCGTATGGAATATTCATAATAGAATTTATAGCAAGATTGTTAAGCCCAGTAAAAATGGATTCCTTTGTGATTCTGAGGCATCCGGTGATCACAGCAAAATAGAGATGGGGATTGGTTTTCAGGGCGGACTCAAACAGAGAACGGATAAAGTCAATCATCTGCTGATAAAAACCATTGAAATAAGCATTTTCCAATGGAACATCGTACTCATCAATCAGGATAATGACTGTTTTCCCATAAGCTTCATGGAGGCATTTTGACAGAAAAGCAATCGCTGTGATGTAATCTCCCGGTTCTCCTTTTTGCTTCTGCAGCCTATTAAATTTTTCTCTGTCTGTATCTATTTGAAGTTGACATAAAATTTCATTGTGTCGCTGAAACTCATTTCCAATGGATTCTTTCAGACTTTCATAAGTCAGTTCCCATGTCGGCTGTTTTGCAGACTTTAAGGACAGGGAAATGACCGGATATTTCTGCATATGAGAAAGATATTTTTCCCCTGCAGACATGATCTCCAGTCCATCAAAAAGTCTCTTATTTTCGGCATTGCTTTCTTCATTTCCCGTATCCTCGAAAAAGTAACGGAGCATACTCATGTTCAGGGTTTTCCCAAAACGCCGGGGACGGGTGAACAGGTTTGCCTCCCCTTTTTTATCTAACAGTTCTTTTATAAAAAGAGTCTTATCTATATAATAATAGCCTTCTGAAATCAGCTTTTTGAAATCATCGGTTCCTATCGGTAATGGTTTATGATTCATTGTGCTTCCCCCTTCCCGTATATTCTATATAAATATTGTAACAGAAAGATTTCTTCAACGCCAGAGATACTTTTCGACATGAAGCAAAAATCCCCGTTCCATCTCTTTTCAAATATTACCCACGGAATGTATTGTCGATTTACGGATATAGTAGATTTGGGTGTATGATAAAGAAAAACATACGAAAGGAAAACTACATACTATGACAACGGAAGAAGTTTTAATCCAGAGCATCCTAAAAAAGCGCTCCGGCTCCCCGCCGGGGCGCTTTTCAAAAGAGAAAAACAATCTAGTGTAAATATATGAAATAAACATAAACAAAAATCTCCCATAGAAAGCTTTCTTGTAGGATAATCTAATGCCTTTTCTTTTTGTTGTTTAGGATACATAAAAAGGCTCCAAAAGGAGCCTTATGGAAGTCTAGATGTCCGTACCTCTGTCTCGATAAAATCTAATGGATTCAGTATTTTTGATTTATAAACATCCGGATTTCTTTTCCTGCTTTTTCTGTACTTCTCCTGAATGCAGCCTTATAAGCTTCCGGATTTTTTATCAGATTTTCTTTGTCGTATACATAGATATAAAGATTTTTAGCATGATAATGGAAACAGTCAGCACCAAGTTCTTCTGTAAGCGTTTTTTCAGACATACTGGGACGAGTACATTTTACCTCGATGATAAGATCATATTCTTCGAGATAAAGGTCTGCCCGCATACCGCTGTACCCGTTATCACTATTTACCTCTGTACGTATTGTAGGAAACACTGGTCGGAGCCAGGCATAAAGCATTCTCTGTATATCATATTCATTTCCAACAGAAAACTCATTTAAAAGTTCTAAAGTCAGTGTGCCACGTTTATGAGGAGGATCTTGATACATCGCTTTTATATAGCGATAAAATCCATCTAATCCTCTCTGAATAAAAATCAGGGCATCCTTTGAATCCCAACATTGTACACCAGAGTTATCTTTGTTTACCAGAAAAGAAAGAGTTTCTGTCACTGCCTTTGTTATAGACTGTAAGCTGTCATTCTGTGAAAATTCATTTTCTACAAAGTGTGTTCTCAACATTACTTCTTTGTAAACCGATAAATCTGCTTGTTTATAAAAAGAAAGTAACCTTTCACGCCATTCCTGAAACCGGGATTTCTTTTCGGAAATATCCCTGATTTCCAAAATACGATATCCATCTTCTATCAAATTAGATTCTTTCATATTCACACCTCACTCCACCTGATATAAAAAAGAAATAAATTGTCAGAAATGTGAAGTTTGTCGTCCTTCCATTCGAATACCTGATATAAAGCTCCCTGTTCTTCTATGAGTTTTTGCCAGTTTTTCAAAGAGTCTCGAAGTTTTCTGGTTGTTATTTTTGCATTTTGAACGTTGTTTTGGATGCGCTCAGTCAGTTCGTTCAGATTAAGTTCGATCAATGGTGGATTATCTGCAAGTACTTTCAAGATCACACTGTAAATATCACGTTTTGAACCATCTTTCATATCATATTTCAAACGCTGCTGTCCACGGGTTGGCGGTCCGGATTTTAAAATTCTTACAACATCTGCATATGGAAGATTTGCGCATGTAAAGCGGCAGCTCTCTTCTATAATCTTATCTGTTATTTCTGAAAAATTTAATGGCAAAAGTCCGATATTAAGGCAAACAGCCTGCATCATTTGAGGGGAATGGATGCTTTCCATCGCCATTCGTTCCATTAGTCCAGATGAAACAGAGATTCCCAACTCCATAAAACCTTTTTGTGCGATCATCTGGAGCTCTTTATCAGTCCAAGGTTCCATTTCTATAACAGAAATCCGACCTGTAAGATCAGGGTTTAAACGTATTGCATCATCGGAACGGTAAGGCAAAGAAATTACCACTGCTTTGAACCCAAGTCGTATAACTTCTTTGAGCTGACAGGCAATGTCATACTGAATCTCTTCAGGAGCATAGTGAAAATCATCCAAAACTAATACTTTTCCGGTTTCTTTGAAATACTGGAGAATCTTGTCTTTGTTTCCCGTATAATTCTTTGTGATGGTTGTTGCTTTATTCTCATTTTCTGAGAAAACACCACTTCGCTCGCTGATTTCAGCTTCCATGGATATGCCGGCCTTTTTTCCAATCCCCGACCAAAAATCCCTTTCTTTCACAAAATCATTTCCGGACATACAAATCATATTATCTGCGCCTATTACATTTTCACATAATACAGTTTTTCCAATCTTGGATGGACCAATGATGTACGTAAGATATCCTTCGATAGACAGACTTTGCCGTAATCGTTCCTCATAGGTATAGCCCATTGTTCTGGGCTGCCTGGTCACATAAGTAAGTCCGGGATATGTACCGGGTTTAAATACTTTTGCATATCTTGGATCCATAAAGCCCTCCTATAATTGTTTTTTTATTAATTATATCCTATTAGAATACATTTGTATACCTTTTCTCCCCTTTGAGCCTAAATAAAAAGTATCATCTAAAAATAGCACACATCCCAAGAATATACTGGAGATTTTTGATATCGTCAGAATTGTTTTGGAATTGTTCAGCTGTAATTATACTGAATATCAAATTTCTCACAGGGATTTTTCTTTTATTCTTAAATTGTACTGGAATTGTTGTTCTGATTTTACGTCTACTTCAAGCTGATTTTTTCTAAAAATCAGTGCCTTTTTTACGTAAAAAAATTCACCCAAACCGATTGCTATACTACAGCAAGGGGAACTATAACATGACGAAAATTAAAAACACAAAGAAGGGCATGGCGAAGAAAACGCTGAGCATTTCTCTTGCTGTTGCAATGCTGGCTACTTCTAATGTGCCGGTATGGGCTGCTGAGTTTACTGATGGAACAGACGCAGCGTTTACATCTGAAGCAGTTGTTGAGACTCCGGTTGAAGAAGTTGTTACTGATGCTCCGGTTGTTGAGGATGAAAAAGCTGAAGATGCTTCTGTTATCACAAACGAGGGTGATATTACTGTAGATTTATCTGTAGATAAAACAAGCAAACTTTGGGGAACTGAGAATACTCCAGACAAAGATAAAGTCACCTTTAAAATTAATGGTACAGTAACAAAAAATGGTTCTGCTTTAGATAAATGGCAGTGCCGTTGGCTTGATGAAGATGGTATTTCAAGAGTGAGCAACCCTAATTGTGATTCTGCAGATGATATGGGATTTCTTGCTACAAAAGATTTAGCAGGTAAAAAACTGACTCTTTATGTATATGATGTCGATACAACTGGTCAGAGATTATACGATATCAATACAGGAATTACTGTATCCGTTGAAAAAAGATTATTAACTTCAGCTACTTTTACAAATGAGAATGCTGTTAAAGATCCTGTATATGATGGATTCGCTCAGACAGTAACTGTTGCTCCAACATTTGACGTAACAGACGAGCTTGGTGGATCTGTTGCTGAAACAGATTACACTATTGCGACTACAACAACTGCTACAAAAGCAGGAGATAAAATTATTGCGACAATTACAGCAAATTCTAACTCTGCATATACAGGTAGTGTTGACCATAAAATTGCTGAAATTGTAAAGAGAGAGATTACCAATGATAATATTAAGGAAAACCTTATTGCACATGTAGAAAAGGGCTTAGTTTATCAGTATACCGGTAATACAATCAAAATTGATAAAGCAAAAGCTACTCTCGCAGAAACCTTATCTACAAATAATGGTGATGATAAAAAATTAAGTGGTGCTGATTTAAGCAAAGTTATTACTAAAGTGGAAGTTATGACACCGTCTGCTGTAAGTAAAAATGCAAAAGTATACGTTAATTTTGACGCTACTAAATTGGATAACCTTGATGTGACTGGCAATAAATATATTGAAGCGGAAGAAACAGTTGAAATCAAAGCCCGTGATCTTTCTACAGCTGGAACAAAGATTTCTGTTAAAACTGCAAATGGTGTAATTCCAACCGGAACAACGGTAGAAAAGTTAGTTCCTAATTATTTAGATATCAAAGGTGCAGAAGGTGTTGACTTAAACCTTACAAAAGGCGTTGACTATGTTATTTCTGCAGTTGATGCGTCTGGAAAAACTGTAACAGCTTTAGATAAAGCAAGTACATATACAATTACTGTGAAAGCAGCTTCTTCAAACTGTACAGGTGAACAGTCTTTCAAAGTAGAAACAGCAGAAAAAGTTTTAACTGATGTAGTTACTGAAAAAGGTGACAATTTCAACTATGAATACACAGGCGAAGAAATCAAACCTTCCAAGGACGACATGGGAGCTTTAACAGTTACAGGAAAAGATGTTAATGGCTCTGAAAAAACAGAGACTGTACCGAAAACAGACTATGAAATCGTTGGGTACAATAAGAACATTAATGCATGTAGCTATGATGGAAGTCAGATTAAAAAAGAAGCAACCGTAACTGTAAAGATTAATGCAGGTAACTTCAAAGGTTCTACATGTGTAATTCCATTTGTTATTAAACCTCTGGAAGTAAAAGAAGTGAAAGCTCCTGAAACAATTTCCATTAATAAAGGTATTACAAAACCAGAAGAATACAAAGTTCCTGTTACAGTTATCGCTAAAGATTCTACAGGAAAGAGAGCGGTTACTCTTACAGATGCAGATTACACTGTGAAATATGTGTTTGTAGATAAAGATAATAATGAAAATGATGCTGAGAATGAAATCCATGACAAAATCAAATCAACTGTTACAGTCACTAATACAAACTACATCTTAGGAACAACAGATGGAAAAACTGTAACAAAAGATGCAAATGAGACAGAAATCGTAGCTAAAAAGCTTACCGATTCCATGGTTGTTATCACTCCTGATACATACAAATACACTGGTGGTAAGATTACTCCTACTTATGCAGTAGTAGACGGTGCACTTGTACTTTACAAAAAAGGTGAAGTAGCAGACGACAAGGCTGAGTATGAGGAAGTAAGCATCACTGACGCAGTTAATGTAGGAACTGGTAAAGTTACTGTTAAAGGTGTAAATGATTTATATTCAGGAACCGCTTCAGGAACATTTAAGATTACAGCTGCGAAAACAACAGATGTAAAAGTTACTGTTAAAGATCAGGATTATACAGGTCGTCAGGTAAGACCTCGTATGGATCAGTTCACAATCAGTTTAAATGGAAATGATGTGAAAGATCAGTTTGATATTGTTTCATATGGTACAAATGTAGAGGCAGGAAAGGGAACTGTCGTTCTGAAACCAAATACAAAGAACTTTACAGGTGACAATCTTACTGTTGAGTTTAACATTGTTAAAGAAAAAATTAGTGCTAAATTAGATGTTTACGACGCAAAAGGCTTTAATGTAACAAGCCTCTATGCAGCGAAACTTAACGAAGACGGTACAGTAGTTACGAGTGACGCTGATGTTGCATTTACCTTTAACGGTAATGAACATAAATTTGCAAAGGCTGTCCTTTCTAATGTGAAAAAAGTTACTGAGGATGGTGTTCCAACAACAGCAACTGTAGATGACCTTGAGATTAAATATGTAGATAACATCACTGGTAAGAAAATCACAGATGGTAAACACAATATTGGTTATGTTTATGCAGTAGCAAAAGAAGGAACTGGTTTTGCAGGTGCTGATACAATCGTAACAGCAGATGGAACAGTTATCAACGGTGTTGTTGCTAAGATTCCATTCTCCATTGAATCTGTTAAATTTGTATCCAAAAACGTATCTATCAAAAATGCAACTTATGCAGCTGGACTTCCAGTAAAACCAGAAATACTTATCCAGATTGGTGGAACAACTCTTGTTGAAGGTAAGGATTATAAGGTAACATTAAGAGAATTAAAGGATAATTACTGGAACGCTGTTAATGTTACACCTACAGAAACAACTGTTGGTAACATTTATGGTGTAAAAATTGAGGGTATTAATGGATATGAAGGTTCTCTTGTTGCAACATATGGAGTCGATAGAAATAATGTAGAAGATTCTTATGCTGATAAATTAACATGGGGTGTTAACAAGAAAGCCCTTAGCGATTGTAATGTAACTGTAAAAGACGGAGTCGTAACTGTTCTTAATGGATACCTTCCGGTAGCTTCCACAGAATATACAGTTAAGAATAACAACAACGGTACTTACACAATCACTGCAGAAGAACTTTCCAAACACTATACAGGTTCTGTAACTGTTGATGCAGAAGGTAAAGCAGAAGATGAAAAACCGGATGCTCCAATGATTCAGTCTGTAAAAGTTGTTGGTAATAAAGCAACTGTAGTCCTTTCCGGTGAGACAGAAGGCGCTGTAGGATACGACTACGTAATCTCTACAGACAAAGACTGCATCAATAACAAAAATTACGATAAAGTAAACAGAAACATCCTCAACACAACTACAGATTTCACATATGTAGGACAGGATGTATACTACGCTTACTGCCATGCTTGGAAACGTGGCGAGGACGGCAAGAAGATCTTCAGCGACTGGTCAAATGCATACCCATTCGTTGTATCTGCAATCACACCATCCCAGCCTGCAATCACAAGTGTGAAAGTAAAAGGCTCCACAGTAACCGTTACTTATACAAAATCTTCTAACACAGATGGCTACGATGTAGTTCTTGGAAGCAAGGTTGCAACTGTAGCAGGCGAAAAACGCCCGGTAGAGTATGGCACACTTGTTAAGAAAAACATCAAAGGCAATACTGTAACAGCTACCTTCAAGAACGTGAAGAAAGGAACCTACTATGCAGGTCTCCACGCATTCAACAGAACATCTGAAGATGGCAAGAAAGTATTCAGCCCATGGTCAAATGTAAAGAAAGTAACAGTTAAATAATCCAAAAGATTGATTGACTCGTTAAACAATCCTGCTTGGATATGTTGAAAATGAAATAATCCATTTTGGGTGATTTATAAGATTCCTAAAAAAGTGCCCCGGCTCCCCGCCGGGGTGCTTTTCAAATAATTTGAAGGAGGTATTATCAATGGCAATAATAAAAGTTAAATTTAAAAATATGATTAAAACATATGAATTCAATAGTTACGAAATAACAGAATCAGAAAATGGTATAAGCGTGACATTATCTGGTACTGAACAAATTAACTTTAAAATCCATCTAGATAAAGTAGTTTCAGAAGAAAAACTTTTTGAACAAACACAGAATGAAATTGCTAAACAGTTGGATAATGCGTTGTTGCTGAAAGAAATATTTACAATAAGAGAATATTATGAGCGCAAATATCTATTTATAGAAAACACTGCCGGAAATGAAAATAAATATTCAGGGAATTTAACTGTAACAAAAACGGTATAAAAAGCAAGAATAGTTCTATGCATTTATTCCAGTGCACTAAACTCCTTTGTGAAAAGAGTACTGGCACAGGAGCATCAGGAAAGGAGTACAGACGAAAGGGAATGTATCTGCTTTTTTTCTGTCAAATAATCATATTTTAAGTTACCACAGATGGTATTCATATAGTGACAACTGTTATGCTTATTTATCATGTTTGTTGTTTTTGGGGATAACATTCGCTTATCAATGTTCATTATCAGTTTACCTGACTATAAACACTCAGAATTCTGAGTGTTTATATCGAATTCATTTTTGCTTATCAAACAAATCGAGTAGGAGGCGGTGACTAACCGCCGTCCTCTCACACCACCGTGCGTACCGTTCGGTACACGGCGGTTTCAATAGTTGACGTGCACAGACTGATAAGCTGTGGCTAAATCATAGAAGCCACTGTTTATCAGTCTTTCTTTTGTCATAGCTTTCTTGACTGTCGTCAGATTTGCACAGTACCAGTGCCCTCTTCGACAGTTTGCTGCCATATTCGCATAGTATTCGTGTACTCCCATCTTAATCAGATTTCTCTTCTTGGTTTTAGGAAGTTTCCACTGTTTCCATATACACATGCGTATTCTGTGATAGAGCCAACTATTGATATCATCGATGTTGTTCTTCATGCTCGCAATACCGTAATAGTTAAGCCACCCTCTTACATACACCTTGATTTTCTCAAGGCTCGGCTTGATTGACTGACATGACCTACGGGAAGATAACTCTTTCAGTCTCGACTTAAACTTCTTCCATGACTTCGGATGAACTCTGACATAAATGCCACTTCCGTTCCTTCCCAATGCAAAGCCAAGAAACTTAAAATTTCGGATTGCAAACACGCTGACTGTACGGCTTTTCTCTCGATTCACTGTAAGTTTCAGTTTCTCCTCAAGGTATTTCGTACTGTTTTCCAAGAGCCTCTCAGATGCTCGCTTACTCTTTGCAAGAAGCACTATATCGTCTGCATATCTTATACATGGCACACCTCTCTTCAAGAGTTCCTGATCGAATTCATTGAGATAGACATTTGCAAGCAATGGTGATAGATTTCCACCTTGTGGTGAGCCTTCCTCTGTGTCGATGACCACTCCATTTTCCATTACACCGCTTTTCAGGTAGCGCTTTATCAACTGTACTACACGTTCATCTTTTACATTCTTTCTGAGAAGATTGATGAGGATTTCGTGATTAAGAGTATCGAAGTACTTTGACAAGTCAAGGACTACAGCAAATGTATAGCCTTGCTCTGCATACTCCTTAACCTTAAGTACAGCATCCTTGGCACTTCTGTTCGGACGATAGCCATAGCTACCATCTGCAAACAGTGGTTCATAGATTGGCACTAACTGTTGGGTTATTGCCTGTTGAAGTGTACGGTCTATCACTGTTGGTATGCCAAGCTTTCGCATACCACCATTCGGTTTTGGAATCTCAACTCGTCTCACTGGAGACGGAGTGTACTTTCCACGATAAATGTAGTTAGTTAACTCTCGTTGATGTTCCTTCAAATACGGAAGAGCCTCCTCAATGGTCATACCATCAATTCCTGGCGCTCCCTTGTTTGCCTTAACTCTCTTATACGCTCTGTTAAAGTTGTCCTTGTACAGTATCGCTTCCAAGAGTTTCGGCTGTGCACTGTCTCTTTCTTTCCATATCCGATTAAATGACCTAGACGCTTTCGCATACCCTTCGTGTTCCGCACTATCTCTTTGCGAACAGCCATTGTTTTCAATGTTTTCTGTCATAAATAGTCACTCCTCCTTTCTCGGTTATACTCAAGACTCCTACTGATTCGGTCCTTCACCTCTCGGCTACTATGACTTCTGCTGACTCCTGTGCGTTCAGCACTGCCTTGCTTTTGCTTGTACAGTGGTTGCCTCTTTCAAAGCGTTCCACACAGGTCTCCCTGGGTACCACACGTTTCTTCCTCTCCATCCATCTGCCTCATCTATCATACATGTTTCCGTGTAGTTATTGGGCTTCAACTTGAGTTGCAGTCTTACCCTCATGCATGACCTCATATGAGGTTTCTGTTCGTCAGACCAGAGATTTTCCCGTGAGTTAGTATGTTCCTCGCATCCAGCTTCCTTCAGATTCCATCTCACGATGGACACCCTTGCCTTCGGCTATATCCTTCCCACTACCGGGCGAATTCGGGACTTTAACCCGTTAGAAACGTGCGCCGCCAGGCGCACAACAAGAAATCTCCCATAGAAATCAAGGTTTTTAACCTTGATGTTCTTTGGGAGATTTTATAATTTTTTACAAGTGAAACCTTATAAGGTCACTTCTTCTTTTTTTATACAACAGTTCTTCTTATAAAAAGCAATCCCATAGCGGATGGAACACTGGTATCCTTCATTCTTAAATTCCCGGTCATATTCTTTCTCCGCAATCTGTTCAAGAGCTTCCTGCGCCCGGCTTTCGAGAGAGGGGAAATTCTTTGCTGTTTTAAATTCCATGAGAATAATCGGTTTCGTGATATCAAGACTGCGAATCAGCATATCGTAACGGCCGTCCCCGGATTCACGGTTGGACTTTACGATGTAATTGCGCAAATGCCCCAGAATCCCCTGCATAAAACCGTGATAAAAAGCCTCTGCATTATCATAAAAGCTGATGGTATCCCGCAGAAGTTCTGTCAGTCCGGCTTGAAATTCAAGTGCATTTCCGTTCAGGATATCCTGATAAAGGATTGACAGATCCCTTTGTTCTACTTTATCAGAAAACCATCCCAGTATTTTATCTTTATATATCTGACAAACCTCTATGTTGGGAATAGAAAGAGTCAGATAAATCTGGTTGCCAATCATTCTCAATCCGGAATTTTTCAGGTATCCGGTAAAGAAAAGGAAATTCCAGAGATTATCCGTTGACTGGTAAACATCTTCATAGGTGATTTCCTCATGGATCGGTTTTTCAATCGTTCCACCTGCAATCAGGTCTTCAATCTCCATCCGGTCAGACAGATCTGCCCGTTCGATCAGGGCATGGATGATGTTGTTGGAACTGGTATTTGACCAATAAGTACGCGGAACTTCATTCGGGTCTGCTGTCAACGCCTTTACATAGTTAATGATGCTCCATGGATTATAGATTTCCGTTTTACCAAAAAGATAACCGTCGTACCATTTCCGGATTATCTCTTTTTTATCGGTCAGATCATAGTTGACAAGCAGTTCATCAACATCTTTTCTGGTAAATCCAAAATATTCATCGTAAATCTTACTAAGTATCGAAACATTATCAAAATTATTAAGCCCGGTAAAGATGGATTCCTTTGTGATCCTGAGACATCCGGTGATCACAGCAAAATACAGATGGAGATTGGTCTTTAGGGCAGATTCAAACAGGGAACGGATAAAGTCAATCATCTGCTGATAAAAACCATTGAAATAAGCATTTTTCAATGGGACATCGTACTCATCAATCAGGATAATGACTGTCTGTCCATAAGCTTCATGAAGGCACTTTGACAGAAAGGCAAGGGCATCTATGTAAAGCCCTATATCTCCAACCTGCTGTTCTATCAGCGAAAAACGTTCCTGGTCAAAGAGACTCAGCTTATCTAATACATGATGGTGACGTACAAACTCTACTGCAATCTGACGTTTCAACATTGTATAAGCCAGTTCCCATGTTGGCTGTTTTGCAGACTTTAAGGACAGGGAAATGACGGGATACTTCTGCATATGGGAAAGATATTTTTCTCCTGCATACATAATCTCCAATCCGTCAAAAAGTCTTTTATTTTCAGCATTGCTTTCTTCCTTTCCCGTATCCTCAAAAAAGTAACGGATCATACTTATGTTCAGGGTTTTCCCAAAACGACGGGGACGGGTGAACAGGTTTGCCTTCCCCTTCTTATCCAGAAGTTCTTTTATAAATAAAGTCTTATCTACATAATAAAAATTATTAGAGATTATTTCGCCAAAATCCTCATATCCAATAGGAAGCGCTTTACGTTCCATTATATGTCCTCCTCTCTGTAGATTTTATATAAATATTGTAGCAGAAAGACTGCTGGAATACCAGAGATACTTTTCGACAGAAGTTCATGTCGAATTGTTTTTTGCGAAATTTATAGCACAGTAGTCTATTTTGTGATATGATAAAATCACCCCAAATTATATAGCCGATTTGTCATGTATATTATAAAATCTGGCAGGAAGGAGTTTTGTATGGATTCATATATTCCGTTTATGACGAGTGATTTGTATGTACTGAAGCATAAAGATATTGATGTTGCCATGGTAAGGGTAAATAAAATAACCGGTCAGATTGAATTTATTATTGATGTGTATCATTCAGAAGAACTTCCTATTGGCTGTAAAGAGAATTCTGCAAATTTGGCTGAATGGTGGAACAACCGTGCAATTCCTGACTCCCGTCGGGGCATCCAGAAGGTATTGAATTATGTGAATCAAAAGACCAGTCAGGCGTTGATGCTCTCCTCTTATGGATTGAGTCTGACCGATCATTACTGGATGCAGCCTGTTGAGCAGGAGCTTTACTGGTCAGATATCAATTTTTTTGAAAATGATTTTTCAGATGATTTGGGAGAACTGCTCACAGACACTGGGACCATTGATATTGATAAAAATATTACTCAGTTTTCACCATCATCCTCTGTAAACGGTGAGATGAAGAAAAAGTGGCTGATAAAAGATGGAAAACGCTCTCTTATGAAGGTAAATATCAATAATTATGGTCAGCAGGCTGTAAATGAGTTGATTGCCAGCAGACTTCATAAAAGACTTGGATGGTCCAATTACGTACCGTATTCCCTTGAAAAGATAACATTTGAGGGAAAAGAATATCCCTGTAGCCTGAATGAAATGTTCACCTCCCCGGAACTGGAATTAGTTTCCGGATATCAACTGATCAGGGATTTTAAAGTCCCTCAGGACATGTCGGAATATGAATGTATGATAAAGCTGGCCGCTGCGCAGGGATTGGATAAAACAGTTGTACGACAACAGCTGGAATACACGATTATGACAGATTTTATCCTGACCAATACAGACCGCCATTACAATAATTTCGGCTTCCTCTATGATTCGACAAAGAAAAAATTAGTCCATATGGCGCCGATTTTTGATACCGGAAATGCGCTTTTTTATCAAGAAGATTATATCCCGACGGGCAAATATCTGTTGGACATTCGTGTAGCCTCTTTTTTAAAAAGAGAGGTGGATTTGCTTCAGTATGTCAGACATCCTGAGCTTATTTCCATTGATAAACTCAATGATTTCAGTAAGGAAACCGGTGAACTTCTGCGGGAATATACGAAAATGCCGGAATCGCGCATCCATGCAATTACCAGAAGTATTGATGAAAAAATTGATTTTCTCGATGCTTTTCTCCATGGAAAAAAGATATGGAAGCCTCAAAAATACTGGTAGAGGTGAATTGATATGCAGGAATATTCAATCAAATTTAAAGATGACAAAATAGAAATCGGTCGTTCCCCAAAGCTTGTGATTGACTTGAAAGATCAGAACCATATGATTTTTTATCAGGATCAAAGAATCCCCTATCGCGTAAATATTCAACTAAGTCCAGACCTGATTCGAGGCCAGCGGAGCAATGTTTTAAGATCTACGCTTCAATACCACTATCAACAGGCATGTCAGTTTCTAAAAGATTCGGAAACAGCACGAACGTATCAAATGCAGAGAATAATGGCTTATTACAATGCGCTGATTAAAATAAAACAAAATACAGACAAAGATGATACGGACTGAACATAAATATTTATTCCATATCACTTCAGGTTTGTCAATTCACCATTATGCTATGGATTTGAAATAAGAAATCTCCATAGAAATCAAGGTTTTCAACCCCTGATGTTCTTTGGGAGATTTTGTGATTATTTACGAGTGAAACATTATAAGGTCACTTCTTCTTTTTTTATACAGCAGTTCTTCTTATAAAAGGCAATACCATAGCGGATGGAACACTGGTATCCTTCATTCTTAAATTCCCGGTCATATTCTTTCTCCGCAATCTGTTCAAGAGCTTCCTGCGCCCGGCTTTCGAGAGAGGGGAAATTCTTTGCTGTTTTAAATTCCATGAGAATAATCGGTTTCGTGATATCAAGACTGCGAATCAGCATATCGTAACGGCCGTCCCCGGATTCACGGTTGGACTTTACGATGTAATTGCGCAAATGCCCCAGAATCCCCTGCATAAAACCGTGATAAAAAGCCTCTGCATTATCATAAAAGCTGATGGTATCCCGCAGAAGTTCTGTCAGTCCGGCTTGAAATTCAAGTGCATTTCCGTTCAGGATATCCTGATAAAGGATTGACAGATCCCTTTGTTCTACTTTATCAGAAAACCATCCCAGTATTTTATCTTTATATATCTGACAAACCTCTATGTTGGGAATAGAAAGAGTCAGATAAATCTGGTTGCCAATCATTCTCAATCCGGAATTTTTCAGGTATCCGGTAAAGAAAAGGAAATTCCAGAGATTATCCGTTGACTGGTAAACATCTTCATAGGTGATTTCCTCATGGATCGGTTTTTCAATCGTTCCACCTGCAATCAGGTCTTCAATCTCCATCCGGTCAGACAGATCTGCCCGTTCGATCAGGGCATGGATGATGTTGTTGGAACTGGTATTTGACCAATAAGTACGCGGAACTTCATTCGGGTCTGCTGTCAACGCCTTTACATAGTTAATGATGCTCCATGGATTATAGATTTCCGTTTTACCAAAAAGATAACCGTCGTACCATTTCCGGATTATCTCTTTTTTATCGGTCAGATCATAGTTGACAAGCAGTTCATCAACATCTTTTCTGGTAAATCCAAAATATTCATCGTAAATCTTACTAAGTATCGAAACATTATCAAAATTATTAAGCCCGGTAAAGATGGATTCCTTTGTGATCCTGAGACATCCGGTGATCACAGCAAAATACAGATGGAGATTGGTCTTTAGGGCAGATTCAAACAGGGAACGGATAAAGTCAATCATCTGCTGATAAAAACCATTGAAGTAAGCATTTTCCAATGGAACATCGTACTCATCAATCAGGATAATGACAGTCTGTCCATAAGCTTCATGAAGACACTTTGACAAAAAAGCAAGGGCTGTGATGTAATCTCCGGGTTCTCCTTTTTGCTTCTGCAGTCTGTTAAATTTTTCTCTGTCTGTATCTATTTGAAGTTGAGATAAAATCCCATTATGCCGCTGAAACTCATTTCCAATGGCTTCCTTCAGACTTTCATAAGCCAATTCCCATGTTGGTTGTTTTGAAGACTTTAAAGATAAAGAAATGACCGGATATTTCTGCATATGGGAAAGATATTTTTCTCCTGCAAACATAATCTCCAGTCCATCAAAAAGCCTTTTATTTTGGGCATTGTTTTCCGCATTTCCCGTATCCTCGAAAAAGTAACGGAGCATACTCATGTTCAGGGTTTTTCCGAAACGCCGGGGACGGGTGAACAGGTTTGCTTTCCCTTTCTTATCCAGAAGTTCTTTTATAAATAAAGTCTTATCTACATAATAAAAATTATTAGAGATTATTTCGCCAAAATCCTCATATCCAATAGGAAGCGCTTTACGTTCCATTGTATGTCCTCCTCTCTGTAGATTTTATATAAATATTGTAGCAGAAAGGCTGTTGGAATACCAGAAATACTTTTCGACATGAAGTCAAAATCATCTGTTTATCTTTTTTCAAATATTACCAACCAAATGTGTCGTCGATTTACGGATATAGTAGATTTGGGTGTATGATAAAGAAAAACATACGAAAGGAAATCTACATATCATGACAAAAGAAGAAGCTTTAATCCGAAGCATCCTGGGACCATCCCCAAATAATATCCTCTCTTTCACCTGTGCAGTGAGACATGTGGCAGAACTATTATTTGTAAAAAATGTTTCCATGGACGATGTTCAGATTACAAGCGCCGTTTATGAACCGGTTGCATTGGAGCTGCAGCGAAATCCCCGGACTGTGGCAAGGCAGATTGAACGGTTGGCAAATCTTTGTTGGAACACCATGGACAAAGAGCAGAAAATGCGATATATCGGACGGAATCTCAAGGATATTTCAGCACCAAGAGATATGCTCTTTTATCTGGCATATTACTGCCAGTTTCATCTGTCTTATTATGAACTTCTGGAAAAACGCCCGGATATTCTGGCGAATATCTGACCACAAATATCTGCTGCGCCTCAGTTGTCGACGCAGCAGATATTTCGTATAAAAGTAATATAGTAATCCTCAGTTATCACAACAAAAAATTTCAAATAAGTTAGTTTCTTCTTCCTATGTTCAAAATAATTTCTGAATTATCTGGTCAGTATGTACTATTCAAAAGAAGATGCCTTGTATTTTAATCTAAATTGTTTTAAAGTTTTTATCTGTATTATTGCAGAAGTATCCCTACCCAATACCACATATTCGCCCTAAAAAATCCCCTAAGAACCGATTGCTATACTACAGCAAGGGGAACTATAACATGACGAAAATTAAAAACACAAAGAAGGGCATGGCGAAGAAAACGCTGAGCATTTCTCTTGCTGTTGCAATGCTGGCTACTTCTAATGTGCCGGTATGGGCTGCTGAGTTTACTGATGGAACAGACGCAGCGTTTACATCTGAAATAGTTGTTGAGACTCCTGTAGAGGAAGAAGTTGCAGAAGTTGTTGCTTCAACTGTTTCTAATGATTCATTTAATGTTGCACCAGTATTTACTGGAGTAGAAGATAATGCTGTTACATGGGGAAGTAAAGTTGGCGCAAGCTTTACTGTAAAAGCTAAGGACAATGCCACAATCCCAAATAATATTAAATTTTATTATGCTTGGAGACTTAACGGAAAGAGTGCTACTGCTACTGAATTTACTGGAACAGTGAATAATGCTGAATTTACACCAGTAGCTACAGATGCGGGAAAAACTTTAGATCTCTATATTTATGCTGTAGATACTAATAACAGTAATGAAACAATTTGGACATATACATCAGATAGCATCTCAATCAAGGCTAAAAATGTAGCCAAAATTTATGATTCTATTTCAGTAAAGGGCTCTTATACATATGATGGCAAAACTAAGGTTCTTGCTGCAAAAGATGTAACTCTCAAGGCAGGAGATAATGAAGCAACAGCAGATAAGAGTGAAGCTGGATTTAAAGTTGTTCAGACTGGTGACCATAAGAATGCAACTAAGGAAGCAAAAATAACTCTCGTTCCAACTGCAGATGGTTATGTAGGAGAACTTTCTACTACGTATGAAATCGCTCCTATGACGCTTGATGGAAGTTCTAATAAAATTGCTGACCATATGGTAGCAACCTTAAAAACAACTTCTTTTGCTTACACTGGAAATGTGATTCGTGTAAAGAAAGATGATGTTACACTTATCGATAAAGATACTAAGGAGGATTTATCTCAGTATCTTTATGCAGATGAGAATGGATATGTGTCTATTGAGGCAGGTACAGCACATTCAGAGAATCAGGCAATAAAAGCAGGAGATATCACAAATGCACGTCTTACCCTTGTTATCGGACAGCCAACCACTGGTGAGCATAACAACTATAAGATTACTGCTGAAAACACTAACGGACACAGAACTATTCAGACAGATAACACTCTTAAAGTTACTACAAGAGATTTATCTGATGTGAAGGTCTCCATTAAATCACAGACCATTACAACTGATGGTAAGAAAGTAACAATTGATAAAGATGATATTGTATTTACAGACGAGTCTGGTAATGTATTAAATCTTTTCGACGATGTAGATATCACAGTTCCTGATAATGCTAAAGAAGTTGGTACTTACACAGCTACAATCAAGCATAAAGATACCAATAAGAATGTAACAGGACAGACTACTGCTGATTTCCGTATTGTAGTAGCTGATATTGCAGGTGGTACATTTGCAAATGTAGGCGATGATAATAAATTAAATGTTGCAAAAGAATATACAGGCGAGCAGATTGTTATCACTAAAGAAGATCTCGGTGTCCTTACAATTAAAGGCGAACCAGTTTCTGCAACATCTTACGAATTAGAAAACGGAAAGAATGTTAATGTAAAAGATGGTGGATATGTAATTGTTAAAGGACTCGGTTCTTTCGAAGGAAGTTCCACAAAAGTTTACTTTGATATCAATCCTGCAGTTGTAACTGAAATTAAAGTTACAAATGACAAAGTTGAAAAAATTGATACTAAGAATGCTGAAGATTACAAAGAAGCTATGGGTATCGTTGTAAAAGCTAAGAATGCAAACAAGCCTGCAAAAGAATTTACTCTTGTAGAAGGAACAGATTACAAAGTTGAGTTTGACGATTTAGAAAACAATGAAATCGGAAAACAGGTAAAAGCTACAATCAAGCTTGTTGATGATGGAAACTTTGTTAATACAAAACCTGTAACAGCAAACGTTTTATCTACGATTACAGCTAAAAATCTTAAGTCAGAATACATCAAATTAAAAGAAACAAACTTTACATATACAGGTAAAGCTATTGAGCCGGAGTTTGATGTTGTAATTGATGGAAAAGTTATTAATCCTGCTCATTATACTAAGTCATATACAGCGAACTTAAATGCTGGAACAGCAACCTTAACAGTAAAAGGCGATGGTACAAACTTCAGCAATAAAGAAGCAAGTGTAACCTTCACTATTAATCCAGCTGATGTAAATAGCTTAGAAGGTGTAATTGCAAGCAAAGAATATAAAGGCTATTCCATCGAATTAGAAGAATCTGATTTCAATTTGACCTTAAATAAAGAAAGAATTAATGTAAAAGATAACTTTACACTTTCTTATGGAAGAAACGTTGAAATTGGAGAAGGAACCGTTACTCTTACACCAAAGAACGGAAACTTCACAGGAAGCAGAACATTTACATTCCAGATTACTGGAGATATGTTAGATGGAGGTGGAACATGGGCCTTCTATGACAAGAATGGAATTGCTGTTGATGAAAATGATTTATCTAAATACTTTACGTATGATGGAACTGCAAAAGAGTTCGCAAAATCTGAATTCACTTATACAGGTAAGGATGTTGCGGCTGACAAATTAGTTGAAGGCGTTGACTATGAAATTAAGTATGTAGATAACATTTATGGTAAAGATGTCGATTATACTGGCGTTCAGGGTCAGCATATTGCAGTTCTTGCAATTGCCAAAGGTAAATACGGAAGCAACTTCTCAAATGAGTGGGGACTTGAAAAAGGTGTCTATACAGATGCAGAAGGAAACAAGATTTCTAATGTAATTTCTGTAAAATATATTAAGTTAAACCAGCTTAATATTAGCGAAAACAACGTATCAGTATCTAATGGTACCTATGCAGCAGGTCTTCCGGTTAAACCAGTTGTTGATGTTATTGTAAAAGGTGTCGTATTAAAAGAAGGTCAGGATTACGAACTGAAATTTGATTCAAATGCAGATTTAACAAATGTAACACCATCTAAGAGCCTTAATGTAAAAATTGTTGGAAAGAATGGTTATACAGGAACTGTATCTAATCAGAAATGGGGCATCGATAAATTCAATCTTGCTAACGCTGATGTATCTGTAAAAGATGATAAAGTTATTGTTAAATGTGGCAGAGTTGATGTTGAAGCATCTGAGTATACAGTAGAGAAAAAAGATACTCAGGTGACTGTAACTGCAGTAAAGGACAGCAAGAACTATACTGGTTCCAAAACTATTGATGCAGTGACAGAGAAACCAGCGGCTCCAATGATTCAGAAAGTAAATGTTGTTGGAAATAAAGCAACAGTTGTTCTCTCTGGTGATAGTGAGGGTGCTACGGGATATGATTATGTAATCTCCACAGATAGAGACTGTATCACAAACAAAGATTACGATGCAAAACGTGTAAATGTTCTGAATACATCTGCAGACTTTACTTATACACAGCAGGGCACATACTATGCATACTGCCATGCTTGGAAACGTGGCGAAGATGGTAAAAAAGTATTCAGCGACTGGTCCAATGCTTACCCATTCGTTGTATCCGCAATTACACCATCCCAGCCTGCAATCACAAGCGTGAAAGTAAAAGGCAACACTGTAACCGTTACTTATACAAAATCTTCTAACGCAGATGGCTATGATGTAGTTCTCGGAAGCAAGGTTGCAACTGTAGCAGGCGAAAAACGTCCGGTAGAGTACGCTAATCTTGTTAAGAAGAACATCAAAGGCAATACTGTAACAGCTACCTTCAAGAACGTGAAGAAAGGAACCTACTATGCAGGTCTCCACGCATTCAACAGAACATCTGAAGATGGCAAGAAAGTATTCAGCCCATGGTCAAATGTAAAGAAAGTAACAGTTAAATAATCCAAAAGATTGATTGACTCGTTAAACAATCCTGCTTGGATATGTTGAAAATGAAATAATCCATTTTGGGTGATTTATAAGATTCCTAAAAAAGCGCTCCGGCTCCCCGCCGGAGCGCTTTTCAATATAAAATGGCTCTATGTCAAGTTTTGGGGTGGGATTCCTCCTAAGAATCCCACCCCAAAGATAACGTATAATTAATTTGGCAAATTCAATTTCATAAAAATAGACATGGTCTATAGCCATTTGGTAGAATAAAGTTACCACACAAAATTCACCATAGGAGGTATAGAACCATGTCTGATAACATTATACAATTCAATGAAGATTTAATAAAGCACAATTTAAAGAATCTTGTCCGCAGTAGCGTCGAAGAAACCCTAAATGCTCTGCTTGATAAAGAAACCGATGAACTCGTAAATGCCCAGAAATATGAGCGTTCTGCTGACCGTCAGGGATATCGCTCCGGCCACTACAAGCGAAATTTCCAGACTACTGCAGGTGATGTAGAATTAAAAGTTCCAAAGCTGAAAGGAGTTTCATTTGAAACTGCCATTATCGAACGCTATCGCCGCAGGGAATCTTCTGTTGAAGAAGCTCTGATTGAAATGTATCTGGCAGGCGTTTCCGTACGGCGTGTTGAAGATATCACCGAAGCTTTGTGGGGAACAAAAGTATCCCCAGGAACCATCAGCAGTCTCAACAAAAAGGCATATGAGCATATTGAAACCTGGCGTACACGCCCGTTGGCTGGCAGCTATCCGTATGTCTATGTTGATGGTGTCTATTTGAAACATAGCTGGGGTGGTGAAATTCAAAACTTTTCTATCCTTGTTGCTATTGGAGTCAGTAACGATGGTTGCCGTGAGATCATCGGTGCAGCTGAAGATATGAAAGAAGGCAAGGAGAGCTGGCGTTCCTTCTTTGTATGGCTGAAAGAACGAAGTTTAACTGGAGTCCGGCTGATCATTGGAGATAAAAATCTCGGAATGTTCGAAACCATACCGGAAGTATTCCCGGATGCCCGTTATCAGCGCTGCACGGTTCATTTTTACCGGAATATTTTCTCTGTTACTCCACGTAACAAGATGAAGTCTGTAGCCATGATGTTAAAGGCCATCCATGCCCAGGAAAGCAAGGAAGCAGCACGCGAAAAAGCACGACAGGTTATTGAAAAACTAAAGGAAATGAAGCTTAGCTCTGCTGCCAAAAAGCTACAAGATGGTATAGAAGAAACTCTAACCTACCTGGACTTTCCAACCCAGCACTGGACCAGAATATGGACCAATAATACGATCGAACGGTTAAACCGGGAGATTAAACGCCGCACGAAAGCAATCGGCGCTTTTCCTGATGGTCAACGTACCTTGATGCTCGTATGTGCCCGACTGCGTCATGTAGCTGGAACCCAATGGGGAACCGACGCTACATGAATATGGATCATCTTTCCAAAACGGAGGACGATCTGCTGTCTGATATCATAGTCGGTTAACTGCCATCTACCGAACGGCACGAATTAAATTTGCGAAAAAATCTTGACACTATCTTATGATAAAATATTTTACCATAGAAGACCTTCTAAAACATTATTTACAGAAAAAGTTTCACATTCTCTTTTTATGTATCCTAAACAACAAAAAGAAACGGCATTAGATTATCCTACAAGAAAGCTTTCTATGGGAGATTTTTGTTTATGTTTATTTCATATATTTACACTAGATTGTTTTTCTCTTTTGAAAAGCGCCCCGGCGGGGAGCCGGAGCGCTTTTTTAGGAATCTTATAAATCACCCAAAATGGATTATTTCATTTTCAACATATCCAAGCAGGATTGTTTAACGAGTCAATCAATCTTTTGGATTATTTAACTGTTACTTTCTTTACATTTGACCATGGGCTGAATACTTTCTTGCCATCTTCAGATGTTCTGTTGAATGCGTGGAGACCTGCATAGTAGGTTCCTTTCTTCACGTTCTTGAAGGTAGCTGTTACAGTATTGCCTTTGATGTTCTTCTTAACAAGATTAGCGTACTCTACCGGACGTTTTTCGCCTGCTACAGTTGCAACCTTGCTTCCGAGAACAACGTCATAACCATCTGCGTTAGAAGATTTTGTATAAGTAACGGTTACTGTGCTGCCTTTTACTTTCACACTTGTGATTGCAGGCTGGGATGGTGTGATAGCAGATACAACGAATGGGTAAGCATTGGACCAATCGCTGAAGATCTTCTTGCCGTCCTCGCCACGTTTCCAAGCATGGCAGTAAGCGTAGTATACATCCTGTCCTACATATGTGAAATCTGTAGTTGTGTTGAGGATGTTTTTGTTTACTTTATCGTAATCTTTGTTATTGATGCAGTCTTTGTCTGTGGAAATTACGTAATCATATCCTACAGCACCTTCTGTCTCACCGGAAAGGATTACTGTTGCTTTGTTTCCAACAACTTTTACAGACTGAATCATTGGAGTTTCCGGTTTGTCAGTTGGTTTCTGACCTTCTGCAACAACTGTCTTGGAACCTGTGTAGTTCTTGGAATCTTTGTTTGCAGTTACTGTGTATGTCTTGTCATCGTTTTCTTTAACAGTGTACTCTGTTACAGGAACTGGAATATATCCGTTCATTACATATGCAACACCGTTAACCACTTTAACATCACAGTCTGCGAGGTCTTTTTTGTCAACTCCCCATGTATGGGTATCATCAACAGAACCTTCATAGCCATTGATACCTGTTACGATAACTTTATAGATATTTCCATCAGTAACATCTACAGGTGTAACTGCATTACCATTTTTATCTGTGAATTTTAATGTATAATCCTTGCCTTCAACAAGAGTATTTCCATTAATCTGTACAAGTACTTCTGGCTTTACTGGGAGACCACCAGCATATGTGCCATTTTTAACAGAAACATTCTCTTTGACAAATTTTACATTTTTGATTAAGAATGGGATGTAATCTACAACACCTTTAATTGTTGTTCCATCAGCTGTTGTAAATTCTTTGGTACCCGCATAGCCACTACCATCTTTTGCTACTACATATACGTAGCCAACATTGTAATGGTCATTATCTTTTGAAAATCCTTTTTTACCTGATACATTATCAACATATTTAACTTCAAAATCATCAGCAGTTGCTTTAGTAGTACCTACACCATCGCCTACTTTATTTGTGTCCTCATCTGCCTGAAGGTTCTTTAATAATGTAGAAGCAAATTCTTTTGCAGTTCCATCGAAATCAAAAGTATGATTTGGAACACGTTTTGAATTTTCCTCATATGTATAACCAGATGTTACATCTTCGCCATTCTTATTGTATGTATGAAGATCACCTACAACATACTCTTTAACAATGTTGAATTCAGCAATGATATTTTTACCGGTAAAGTTCTTATTTCCATCAACTGGTTTCAATTCAACAGTTCCTTTACCGGAAATATTTTTACCATAACCAACGATTTCAAACTGATCTGTTACAGTATTGCCGTTTAATTTTGCCTCAAATGTACGAGGACGTACCTGACGACCCGTATATTTAAGTTCACTTGGATCTGTAAATGTTATTTTAACGCTATCTGTGTTTGCTGGTGTGATTTCGAAATCAGCAGATGCTTTACCATAATATTTACCGGAAATACCTGCAATTGTTAAAGTAGCTTTACCAACATTTTTGTTATTTACAATACTTTCAACCTTGTACTCGCCTTTTTTGCCATACTCAGCTTCATCCCATAATACAAGTTCTCCATCCATTACTGCATAAGTAGGAATGATTACACCACCTGTATATGTATATGTAGCCGGATTGAATTTAATCATACTGCTTGTCAGAGCTTTCTCAACAATTTCAGTATGTTTTTCTTCCATCTTGACAATGCTCTTAAGACCATTCATTCCCATAAAGTTAGGGTTTTTTACAGTAATTGTGGCTTTGATAAAGTCATGAAGCTCATTTGTTGGAGCTGCTGTATCAGAATCTTTGCCATTTACGTATTCATACTTAACAGAGTAATCTTCAGCAGTAAGACCTTTTACAATTTTACCTGTTTCATCTTTAGCTGTTACAACTAACTGTACATTATACTCACTAGCATCACCATATCCCTGGTTGTATGTTACAGTAGCTGGAACAGTAACAGTAGACTCAGATACAGTTAATGGAAGAATTTCAAAAGGAACTAAAGCAGTCTGTCCCTTATATCCGTTATCACCAAGAATCTTAATCTCAGCGAAAGCCTGCTCTTTAATCAGACCGGTTGCATGATAGATAGTTGCATTAGTGTTGTTTACATATTTTCCAGTGAACTCCCACTGATCCGACTGAAGTGGAACTTTAACACCGTCAACTCCGTAGATTGTTAATGTACCAAAATCAGCTTTAGTAGGTTTAATTTCTTCTCCGGTGTAAGCAGGTTTGAATGAACGCTGAGATTCTACTTTAGAAATAATATTGTCTGTTACATATACAGTTAATTCCTGTCCTTCAATACAATTTTGGTTTTCAGCCTTTTCTACAGCAGTAACAAAAATCTTATATAATTTACCAGAGTTTTTAAAGCTGTCTGTTACAACTTTACCATCAGCATCAAAAACACTAACAATATAATCGCCATCTTTTCCTTCAACTAAATTGAGTGAAGAACCATCTTTATCTGTTAAATTAAGATCATGTTTAATGAAATCAGCAACTGTTCTACCTACTAAAATCTTTCCATCATGGTCAATTGTGATATTAGTCTGTGTAGCAAGGTTACGCTGAGTAATTGTTACTTTATTTGCATCAGTTGCATCTGGTGTTACAAGCTCTACTGCTTTAACTGAACCATCAAATTTATAGTTAGTTAAAAGCTTTGCATCTAACAGAACACTAACCTGCTGTTTTCCAAGTCCTGCAGAAACAGTTTCAGCAGACTTAACTACACCTGATACGGTCTTTCCTGATAACTCATCGGATTCTTTAACTGTAATATCAGATGGATTAACTGTAATCACTTTACCTGTATATGGATATGAAATACCTGTATTTAATGTTACAGATAAATCTCCTTCTTCATATGATTTCTTCTGTACTGTAAGTGCATCTGCATAAACAGTTCCTTTATAAGGAGAATCTGCTTTAGGAGTCGCTCTTACTACTAATTTTTCGCCTGCATTAACTACAGTATTGGAATCTACATTAAAGAATTTCAAAACAAAGTCTTTATCCCAAGCCTTCTCTTCACCTGGTACATTCACAAGTGCTTTCTGTACTAAATTAACAGAGTTCGCATCAAGATCATCCTCTGGTGTATATCTGTAGCCTTTTCCATTATAAACTAAAGTACTTTCTTCGAGCTGAAGTTTTGCACCTGTTAAATCGCGTTTTTCAATCACTGTTTTTCCAACTACTGTAGGATCAATTTTAATCTCGTCAGCTTCTTCGTTATTAAAAACAACTAACTCAAGAACCTGTCCTACATACTTGCTCCAGTCAACTGCTGATGCACCCTTTTGCCCTTCTACAAATGTTGGTTTAAAGCTCATTACGGAAGCATCAGTCTGAGGAATTACCTGACTAGTGTAAATATTCTGTTTAGCACCTTCTACTCTCCAGCCAAATTTATAATTTTTTAACTCTTCAATTTCACCATTACGTTTAATTTTAATTTTACCGGATACGCCAATCTTACCTGTCTGGAAGGTCGCTTTGGAATCCACATGTAACTCATCAAGAATTAAGTCGCCCGCCTCAACTACGTTAGAAGCCTCTACTTCAGGAGCAACTTCTTCCTCAACAACAGGTTCTTCTGCATCAGTAACAACTTCTTCAACAGGAGTCTCAACAACTGCTTCAGATGTAAACGCTGCGTCTGTTCCATCAGTAAACTCAGCAGCCCATACCGGCACATTAGAAGTAGCCAGCATTGCAACAGCAAGAGAAATGCTCAGCGTTTTCTTCGCCATGCCCTTCTTTGTGTTTTTAATTTTCGTCATGTTATAGTTCCCCTTGGAGTGGTATAACAAACTTTTTAGGGGGTTGGTGAGGGGAGAAAAGGAGGATGAGAGATGGAGAAATGTTGAGATTGTATTGAGAAAATATTTTTGTTTAATGCAGAAAGTGTTAAGATGATGTAAAGAATGGCCGGAGAGGGAACACGGAAGTTCATGTTGGCCGTGATTGATTTCCTGTCTTGAGATAGTATATACTTATTTAAGAACATTTTGCTCGGTATTCCGCGAAGATGTGCAGCGATTCTAAAAAGAAATGTGTCAGCCAACGCTGACTGGAATCGCGAGCCAAGTCTCACGTGCGTTCGACTTGAACTGAGAAGAGCAGTAAAAAGCAGAAAGACGTAACTGCGGCGGGAGGGATTATGGATTCCGGAACAGCGCTGTGTAGACAGCGGCACGGAAGGTGTAAGTGGAAAATGATTAGGAGGGATACGGCGGGATGTGCAGACACTGCCGGGAAGCGGCAGCAGCAAATTATACAAAAGAGGAGGTTTTACTTATGAAGCGAATCAATGCAATTTATGCAAGGCAGTCTGTGGACAGGATTGACAGTATTTCAATTGACAGTCAAATTGAGTTTTGCAGATTTGAAGTTAAGGATGCTGAATTCAAGGTATATCGGGACAGAGGGTACAGCGGAAAAAACACGATGAGACCTCAGCTTCAGGAGTTATTTTCAGACATCCGAAGAGGGGAGATTGATAAGGTTATTGTGTATAAGCTTGACCGGATCAGCCGTTCAATTCTGGATTTTTCCAATATGATGGAAATGTTTCAGCAGCATCAGGTGGAATTCGTTTCATCAACGGAAAAATTTGATACGTCAACGCCAATGGGAAGGGCGATGCTGAATATTTGTATTGTTTTTGCACAGCTGGAGCGTGAAACCATACAGAAGCGAGTCAGCGATGCATATTATTCCAGAAGTAAAAAAGGTTTTCGGATGGGGGGAAAACCACCTTATGGTTTCCGGCTGGAAGAGATTGTTATGGATGGCATTCACACAAAGAAGCTGGTACCGGAACCGGAAGAGGCAGCGATTGTGCAGGAGATTTTTAATATGTATGCGGAGCCGGAAACCTCTTATGGGGACATTACCAGATATTATGCGGAGAAAGGTGTCCTTTTTTACGAAAAAGAATTAATCCGTCCCATGCTGGCGCAGCTGCTTCGAAATCCAGTATATGTAAGAGCTGACATGGAGGTTTATCGTTTTTTTGCGGAGCAGGGAACGGAAATTGTAGCCGGAATTCAGGATTTCGACGGGATTCACGGCTGTTATCTGTATCGGGGGAAAGATATTACGACGAATAAACTGCAGGATCTGGAGAATCAGCTTCTTGTTGTTGCGCCTCATGAGGGAATCGTTGCCTCAGAAGAATGGCTGAAATGCAGGCGGAAACTTCTTGCTAATATGACAATTCAGGCAGGCAGGGCAGCTGTAAATACATGGCTTGCCGGAAAGATAAAATGCGGGATCTGCGGATATGCTCTCATGAGTATTAAAAGCCCCTCCGGAAAACAGTATCTCCGCTGTTCTAAGCGGCTGAATAATCGTTCTTGTCCCGGCTGCGGGAAAGTATATACAAAAGATGTGGAGGATTATGTTTTCCGCTGTATGGTACAGAAAGCGAGAGAAAATCATGTGGCAAAGGAATTGGAACGGGCTGCCGACTGTATGGGAAAATGGGAAAGTACACCATTTCAGGAGAAGCGCTTCGTCCTGGACAAAATGGTCAGCGTGATAAAGGTTTCACCCGGTGCAGCCTCTATTGAGTGGAAGCTGTAGTTATAATTTTTTGAGTTATCCAATAGAATGATAGAGAGCTTATTCTGAGGGGGAACTTATGACATATCTATGGGGCGGAATGATTTTTCTGGGGGTGATATACGGAACTTTAACCGGAAACCTTCAGGCTGTCACAGACGCAGCAGTTTCTTCTTCCAAAGAAGCTGTAACCTTATGTATTTCTATGGCCGGCGTCACGGCTATGTGGACGGGTGTTATGAAAATCGCAGAAAATGCAGGGCTTGTAGAGCAGCTTTCCGGCAAAATGCGGCCTGTCCTTCGATTTCTATTTCCAAGATTAAATCCCAATTCAAAAGCATGTAAATACATATCTCTTAACTTCTTATCCAACTGTCTGGGGCTTGGATGGGCAGCCACACCTGCAGGTCTGAAAGCAATGAAAGAACTGGAAAAAACAGAAGAAGAGCGGTACCGGATCAGGGCGCCAGAAAGGAAAGAACTTTCCGGTAAAAGGCAAGGCGTATATGGATTGGCAGCGAGCAATGAAATGTGTACGTTTCTCATTATCAATGTTTCTTCTCTTCAGTTACTTCCGATGAATCTTATTGCATACAGAAGTCAGTATGGAAGCGTAAACCCGGCATTCATCGCGGCGCCGGCTTTTTTAGCAACCCTTGTCAGCACAGGAGCAGCAGTTTTTTTCTGTAAAATCATGGATAAAAGGAGACAGGGTAATCTATGAGTATTCTTACTTTTATCTCCAATTTAATGATACCCATTTTACTTTTTTATATAATAGGATACGGCCTTTTGAGCAGGAGGGATATTTACAGAGATTTTCTGGATGGGGCAGCAGACGGGCTGAAAACAGCTGTGGGTATCTGTCCTGCACTTATCGGCCTTATGACTGCAGTAGGAATTCTGCGCGCGTCGGGATTCCTTGAATTGCTTACTCGGCTGCTTGGAAACATAACAGAATTTCTGGGGATTCCAGGAGAGATACTGCCTCTTTCTGTAGTTCGGCTTTTTTCTTCCAGTGCAGCCACCGGGCTTCTTCTTGATATTTTTAAAGAGTCTGGGACAGACTCAGCAGCAGGCTTGATGGGAGCTCTTATACTGGGATCTACAGAGAGCGTTTTTTATTGTATGAGTGTATATTTTTCGTCTGTAAAGGTGAAAAAAATAAGATACACACTGGCCGGAGCGCTTTTTGCCTCTGTGGCTGGAGCGGCGGCAGCAGTGTGTATCGTACATGCAATCTTATAAAATCAATATTGTTATAAAAGTTAGACCGATTCCTTGTTCTTTTTGAGCATTTCCAGAATTACATTTCTGGTATAAACGCCGAGATGCTTCTGGTCTTCTTTATCCAGTTTATCCGGATAGATAGGTTTGCCGTATTCCAGAATAACATGGCACGGTTTGATGCGTGGAAAATGTGCTTCAAACATTTCGGCTGTGTTATTCATAGCGATAGGGATAATTGGACATTTGGATTTGGTTGCAATTTTGAAGCTTCCTTCGTGGAATTCAAGCAGATCAAGTTCATTCTCGCTGGTATTTCTGGTACCTTCCGGGAAAATACAGATGGAGATACCGGATTTAATCTTTTCGATTGCCTCGAGAATAGTTTTCAGACCCTGCTTGATATCCTTTCTGTCAAGAAACAGGCAGTGCAGATAGTGCATCCAGTTGGACAGAAGAGGATATTTCTCCATTTCTTTTTTTGCCACGTATCCTGTGCGGATAGGGCAGCGTGTGTAGGTAAGGAGAATATCAAAATAGCTTCTGTGGTTGCCGATATAGAGTACAGGAGTATCCTTCGGTACATTTTCTTCTCCTATGACGGTTACTTTTACTCCGGTAATCCACAGAACGAAACGGAAAACAGCCTGAATAATCCGAAGAGAGCTGATATCTTTTTTCATGGGTGAAAATTTACCGATAATCCATTCAACGATGAGAAGCGGAATGGAAAGCACCAGGTAACCAATGACTGTAATACAGACAAAAATAAAACGAATCATAAGTGTTCCTTTCCAGATCAGTGACTTTTTTAGACACCGATCTTTTTTACTTAGGTAAATGCCTTTCTTACCATTATACGGAATGTGGCTTCCGGTTGCAATATCATTTTTCGCTCATATGCCATGAAGGACTGACATAGAATATGTATTGAAGAACGGCCAGGGGGGCTTTATGAGAAGAACCGCTGCTTTGGGGTGTATTGCATTTTTTTCGGCCATAATCCTGTGTGGCTGCCGCCTGATCCGAATAGAGAAAGAGCCGCGCAAACCGCTTGAATACACGATTGTAAAAAAGGAAATGACACCAAAAGAACTGCAGGCACTTATAGAGGAAAAAAAGGAGAAAGAATTTCAATTAACTTATCAGATAGAGGGATTTCTTTATCTTGTCAAAGGTTACGGACAGCAGGTGGCAGGGGGATGCAGCATTCAGGTGGAAGAGGTGTCTTTGTCATCTGAGTCAATATATTTCAAAACAAAACTGATGGGGCCTGAGAAATCTGAAGAAGGTACTGGGCCGTCATACCCCTATATTGTTATAAAAACTGATTTTCGAAAAGAACCTGTAGAATTTGCATAAATAATAAAAGTGTAAAAATATAAATCATAAAAAATGGAATAAAACAATATAAAAATAAAAAATAATGTTTGTATTGTTATAAAGGAGGGGCAAAAATGGAGATAAAAAAGAAAAGCGTACGTGCGCTTCGGGTGAAAAGTAAAGCATCCAGTCAAGTGACTTTTGATGAAGATTACAATATTCCAGATAGCAAGCCGGATGTGGGGAGGATGATCCAGAGCAAGGGAGATATGGTGATGGATGAGGTACGGCTCAGCGATGGTCGTGCATTTCTCAGAGGAAATCTGAATGTAGATCTTCTTTATGTTGGGGAAGATGAAGGTGAGATTTACAGTCTGAGCGCAAAGCTTCCTATGGAAGAGATTATAAATCTGGAGGGGATTGCAGGCGGGGACAAAATGTGCCTGAAGTGGGAAATCGAGGATTTAAGCCTTTATGTGATTCATTCCAGAAAATTGAATATTAAGGCAATTGTGACATTTTATGCTGTGGTAGATGAGCCGACGGAAATCAGGCTTCCGATATCTGTAGGGGATGAGAGTGTTTCCGTGAGGAAGAAAAAGGTATGTCTGATGAGTCTCCACGTACATAAAAAAGATACTATGAGGGTGAAAGAGGATATTCAACTGGTATCTAACAGACCGAATATCAGAGAACTTTTATGGCATACCATAGAGGCAAGAGGAATCGACCTGAGACCGGAAGATAATGTGGTGAAGGTAAAGGGGGAACTGGCGATTTTCGTTCTCTATGCGGGGGACGATGAGGGAAATCCGCTGCAATGGATGGAGTATAGTCTGCCTTTCGGGGGTGAAGTGGAGTGCCCGGAATGCAGGGATGAGCTGATTCCCAATATTGAAGTTTCCATGATACATCAGGGGATTGAAGTAAAGCCGGATTCTGATGGGGAGGAAAGAATCTTTCAGGCAGATGTTGTGTTGGAGCTTGATATGAAGATGTACAAAGAGGAGGAACATGATATTGTTCTGGATGTTTATACGCCGCTTAAGGAATGTGTGATTCACGGTAAAAAAGAGATCCTGGACAGTCTTCTTGTGAGGAATTCATCCAAATGCCGTCTGACGGACCGGGTAGAGGTGAAGGAGACCCAGGGAAAGGTGCTTCAGATCTGTCACAGCATGGGGAGAATAAAAATAGATAAGTCTGCGATTGTAGAAGACGGAATCTTAGTGGAGGGAATCGTACTTTTGAAGGTGCTCTATATTATCGGAAACGATGATATGCCGTTTTATTCCATGGAAACAATGATACCGTTTACCCATGTGGCAGAAGCGCGAGGGATTACGAAGGAGTGTACGTATTTTCTTCAAACAGATATGGAGCAGCTTTCTACAACTATGGTGGACAGCAACGAACTTGAGGTAAAAGCAACGGTAGGAATTAATGTTCTGGTATTAAACAGCAGAGAAGAAATGATTATTGAGAAGGTAGAGGAACAGCCTCTTGACAGGAATAAGATTCAGAATATGCCGGGGATTACAGTGTATATGACAGGGGAAGGCGATACAATGTGGGATATCGCGAAGCGGTTTTATACAACTGTGGATGAGATATGCAGAATTAACGAGCTGGAGGGGGATGAAGTAAAACCCGGGCAGCCACTGCTCCTTGTAAAAAAGGTGGGTGGTTGATTTTCTGATATTACAAAATATTTTATATTGAAATCCTCTATAAAATCAGTTAAAATTGTATACAAAGTACAACATTGTATCTGTTGTGAGTAAATCCTGAATTCAGGAAAATAGGAACAGAAATGTATTTAAGGAAACAAAAGATGGAGGGAATTATGCGGTTACGTGCATTTGCGAAGATTAATTTAGGATTGGATATTTTGGGCAAAAGAGATGACGGATATCACGATGTGCGGATGATTATGCAGACCATTCAGATGTATGATGTTCTGGAAATCCGGAAGTCGGAAAAGCCGGGAATTTCCCTTACAACGAATTTTCCTTTTGTGCCCTGCGATGAGAGGAATCTTGTGTATAAAGCGGCGAAGCTCCTTATGGATGAATTTCATATCGAGGAAGGGATTTCCGTGAAGCTTGATAAATTTATTCCGGTGTCAGCCGGAATGGCAGGAGGAAGTACAGACGCCGCGGCTGCTCTTGTTGGTGTGAACCGTCTGTTCAATCTCAGACTGAGCGAAAAAGAACTGATGGAACGCGGAGTGAAGATCGGGGCGGATGTACCTTACTGTATTATGAGGGGAACTGCTCTTGCAGAGGGAATCGGAGAGAAGCTTACATGGGTTCCACAGATGCCGCAATGCTGGATTCTGATAGGGAAACCGGGAGTGAATGTTTCTACGAAAATGGCTTATGAGAGCATGAGACTGGATGAGGTTAAAGAGCATCCGGATATTGACGGAATGCTGAAAGCATTAAAAAATGAAGATCTTTACGGAGTAGTTTCCAGAATGAAAAATGTTTTCGAACCGGGAATCATTGCCCGCTATCCTGTGATTCAGAAAATTAAAAATCTCATGGAGGGTCACGGTGCACTGAAAGCTCTGATGAGTGGAAGCGGACCTACGGTTTTCGGTGTTTTTGACGATGAGGAGAAACTTAAGGAAGCGGCAGCAGCTTTGAGAGAAAGTGACCTTGCCAAAACTGTTTTTGCTACACAAATTTATAACCGTAACGGAGGAGAGACATACGAATGACAAGTGACTTTTCTGTAAATATGAATGAATATCTGCCCCTCAGGGATGTAGTGTTTAATACACTGCGTCAGGCTATTCTCAAGGGAGAGCTCAAGCCGGGTGAGAGGCTGATGGAGATTGCGCTTGCAGAGCGTCTGGGCGTAAGCAGAACGCCTATCCGTGAAGCTATGCGTAAGCTGGAGCTGGAGGGGCTTGTGGTGATGATTCCGCGCCGCGGAGCACAGGTTGCCAATATCACGGAGAAGGACTTAAACGATGTTCTGGAGGTGCGTATCGCTCTGGAAAATGTGGCGATTGAGAAAGCCTGCAAGAACATGACAGATGAGGATATGAGCCGCCTTTGGGTTGCTGCAAAAAGCTTTGAGCATACGATAGGAGAGGGGAATCTGGTGAAGCTTGCAGAGGCTGATGTAGCTTTCCATGAGATTATCTATCAGGCGTCTGATAATAAAAGACTGATTCAGACTCTGAACAATCTTCGTGAACAGATTTACAGATATCGAGTGGAGTATCTCAAGGATGGGGAAACAAGAGACGTTCTTGTACGGGAGCATGAAGAGCTTACCAGAGCAATAAGAGAACGGGATGTAGAGCGCGCTCAGAAGATTTCCTTCCAGCACATTGAAAACCAGAGAATGGGGATCATACATTCTATTCAGGCAGAAAATGAAATGAAAGAAAAGGCGAAACGCTGTAAATAAAAATAATAAGATTCGGGTATTCTAAGAGAGATGTGGAGAACATCTCTCTTTTTTTAGCTGTCACAGGAGGTAAAAGGAGTATGGAAAGTGTAAAGATTTCGACGAATTTAAAGGACAATGAGGAATATTTGAGAAATCGTCTTAAGAATTGTCAGGATATTTTGATTCGTCCCATGAAGCTTGGAAAAGAAGGAAAAACAGACTGTCTGATGGTTTATATTGAGGTTACAGTTTCAAACATGATGCTGGATGATTCTGCAATCGGAAAGATGGTAAATCACTTCTGGGAATCGTCTCCGGAAAGTATTATGGAGTTTATTTCTGAGAATAGTCTGGGTATTGCAGACGTACAGAAACTGCCGGATATGGAGAAAGTAATTACAGCCCTTCTGGCCGGAAATGCAGTATTTTTTTTAGATGGATACAATCAGGCGATGAAGATTTCCAGCAAGGGATATCCCAATATGGGGGTTACACAGGCAGAGACAGAAAAGGTATTAAGAGGTTCCAGAGAGGGATTTTCTGATATGGTCAAGACCAGTTCTGCGCTCATAAGAAAGAGAATCCGTGATACCAGAATGAAGGTAGAACAAATGGAAGTCGGCGTTCGTTCTCATACAGTTATACAGCTTCTGTATATGGACGATCTGGTGCAGGAAGAGCTTATGGAAGAGATAAAAAGCCGTCTGAATAAATTTGAAATTGACGGTATCCTTGACAGCGGAATTATTGAACAGCTTACGGAAGACAGTTGGTATTCTCCGTTTCCGCAATATCAGACAACGGAAAGACCGGACAGGGCAGCGCAGGAAATCCTCAATGGAAAAGTGGTTCTTTTGTGCGATAATTCGCCTGCAGCTCTTATTATGCCGGGGAATTTTAATAGTTTTATGGAAAGTAGTGAGGACTGGAATAATCGCTTTGAGATGGTTTCTTTCCTCCGTATTCTTCGGTATCTGGCAATGATCGGAGCTACAATTCTTCCGGGACTTTATCTGGCAGTCATCCGGTTTCATACACAGATTCTTCCGGTAAATCTGATTCTTTCTTTTGCACAGGCAAGAGAAGGAGTGCCTTTTTCCAGTGTGACAGAATTGTTATTTCTGGAATTGGCTTTTGAGATGATACGGGAGGCAGGAGTAAGAATTCCCGGACCTCTTGGAAATACGATTGGCATTGTTGGAGGTTTGATTATCGGACAGGCTGCAGTGGAAGCAAATCTTGTCAATCCAATGGTAGTGATTATTGTTGCATTGACAGCTCTTGGTTCATTGGCGATTCCGGTGGAGGAATTTGCCTCTGCATTTCGGCTTTTAAAGTATTTATTCCTGTTTCTTGGAGGATATCTGGGAATTTACGGAATCGTGCTTGGAGCATATCTGACTGTGTCACATCTTGCCGGTCTGACAAGTTTTGGAATCCCGTATCTCGTACCTTTTGTAAAAAAAGAAAAGGTTTCTCAAGTGGGAAACGGGATCTTTCGGATTCCTATGCGGAAAAGAAAAGAGCGTCCGGTTTATGCATCTGAAAAGGAACGTATAAGGCTGAAATGGAGGGAAAAATAAATGGAATTTGCGGAAAATGGACGGATTTCACACAGGCAGTTATACAGACAGATGATTCTTACCCTCCTTGCCCCTTTTCTTTTATGCCTGTTCGGAAGGGATAAAATATGGGGGATAGGAGGAGTGTTTGGGACAGTATTTGCTTTGATTCTTTTGCTTTTTTATGTGATATTTCTTATACGTCTTGCGCCCTGTTACGGGGACACTGTGAAGGTAGCAGGAGGAGTCTGGGGGCGTTTTGCAGGTGTTTTTTTTCTGGTTTATGTGATTATGGCGATGTCTTTTTTGCTTTCACTTCTGGGAAATATTGTACCTGAAGCTCTGGTTACGGGGATTCCGGGAAAGTGGATTTCTCTGATTGCACTGCTGGTATGCTGTGTGGGAACTCATCGCGGGATGCAGAAAAGAGGGCGGATGGCAGAGGTATCGGGAGGGATTCTTTTATGGGGGATCCTGCTTATGTTGGTAGTATGTATCAGCCAGGGAAAAGGGGAGTATTTGAGTGAAATTCTGAAAGAAAAAGAAAAGATGAGTGAGGATTTCTTTCGCTCCGGCTATGTGATTTTGTGCGGATTTTCCGTACTTGGGCTGATGCCGTTTCTTTTGGAAGATGTAGAAAAACAGGGAAGCGCAGGGAAAACTGCGATTCTTGGAATTCTTACACTTGGCGGAATTTTAATCGGGGCAGAATTGATACTTCCGGCTGTTTTGGGAATGGGAAGACTTCAAACGGAAAAATATCCTGTACTTCCTCTTTTGTCAGGAGCGGATTTGCCGGGAAATGTGCTGGCAAGATTTGATATTTTGTGGATGGGATTCCTTCTTTACAGTATGCTTTTTGCAGTGGGAAGTCTTCTTCATTACGGGCATTTGATAGTGAAGAAAACACATCTTGGAACAGGAAGAATATGGATTCCGGCAGTTGCATATTTCCTTTCAGTATGGGGATTCGGAGACATAAAAATGCAGGATTTTTTTCTGGATTATCTTGCATATATCTTTGTTCCGGGACTTCTTATCGTGCAGATAAGTTTGTTCTGGAGCGGAAGAGGACGATGGAAAAAGAGGATGGCAGCGGCGATATCTATGCTTGCTTTTGGCCTTTTTTTAGGAGGATGCGCCTCTGCTGTAGAGCCGGAAAAGAGGATGTATCCATTGGCGCTTGGAGTTGATATCCGGGACGGAGAGTTTGTGTTCAGTTATGGAATGCCAGATCTTGCAAAGGCTACAGGACAGGAGAAAGGAGGAGAAAAGAATAAGGGAAGATTGGAAATTTCCGGATATGATTTTGATGAAATTGAGAGGAAATATAATCAGTCCCAGAGTAAATTTCTGGATATGGGACATTTGGAAGCTCTGGTTCTTGGAGAGGCGCTTAGAATAGAGAACAAGTGGGATGAAGCGTTGGAATATTTGAAGAAAAAACCGTTCATAGGGGAAGATATGTATGTTTTTGAAGCGGCGGATGCAGGAGAAATAATCAGTTGGAAAGGACAGGACAGCGCTTCAGCAGGAGAATATCTTACAGGAATGATGGAAAACAGAATGGGAAGGGAAAAGATGAAAAAGGTGACTCTGCGGGAGGTTTTTTATGAAAAATATAAAAGCGGAAATCTGTGTATGCTTCCAAAAGTAGTCACAGACGGAGAAAATCTGATTGTGGAAATGGAATGAAAAAAATATTGTGAAATGAAAAAAGAAGCTGTTGAATAAGTTTGCCTTTATGAGCCGATACTCCGGATAAGAGAACAGGGAACAGAACAAAATATGGTTTTCCCGGATAAAATTGGAGATAGTATGATTGCAAAATGGATGAGAAAAAGAAGAAATAAAGCAGCAGCGGCTCTGGCAGCAGCGCTGGTAGTGAGTTGTCTGGTAAATACAGGTGCAAGGGGCACAGCTCCTGAAAAAAGAATTGAGATGGAGGAACAACATTGTTTTGGCGAAAGAGAAGAAGCGGAACAGAATGTTACTCCGGTGTATGCATGGTGGGGAACTCTATACCCTGGATTTTCTTTCAGTGAAAGAAAAGAGGGAAAAGTAAAGATTTCCTTCTGGCTTGCGAAAGCGTTTAAATGGTGTTAATATAGTCAGTGCCAGATGATATATGACAACCAGAAAAATGGAGAGAAATCAATGAAAATAGACAGAGATGCACCGGTAGGTGTATTTGATTCCGGTGTGGGAGGGCTTACGGTTGCGCGTGAGATCATGCGGAATCTTCCTTCAGAAAAACTTGTATATTTCGGTGATACGGCAAGGGTTCCTTATGGAAGTAAATCCAAAGAAACTGTTATCCGTTATTCCCGACAGATCATCAGATTTCTTCAGGAACAGCAGGTAAAGGCAATTGTGGTTGCCTGTAATACAGCCAGCGCTTTCGCGCTGGATGCTGTGCGTGACGAATTCAATCTTCCGATTATCGGTGTGATTGAGCCGGGTGCCAGAGTTGCGGCAGAGGAAACGAAGAACAAAAGAGTAGGGATTATCGGAACAGAGGGGACAGTAGGAAGCGGAATCCATGAAGCATTTTTGAAAAGTCTGGATCCGGAGATTACGGTTTTCGGAAAAGCCTGTCCGCTTTTTTGTCCTCTTGTTGAGGAAGGATGGCTTCACGATTCGGTGACAACAGAGGTTGCAGGCAGATATCTCAGGGAATTGCAGGAAAAAGAAATTGATACCCTTATCCTGGGCTGTACTCATTATCCTCTTCTTCGTTCGACAATCGGAGAAATTATGGGCGAGAAGGTACGCCTGGTCAATCCGGCATACGAAACTGCTCTGGAGCTTGGCAAACTGCTGAAAAAGAACGGGCTTTTAAGTACCGGAACGGAACAGGAGGAATTTCCATATCGTTTTTATGTAAGTGATCTGGCAGATAAATTTAAGGCTTTTGCAAATTCGATTCTGCCGTATGATGTGGAGATGACAAAAAAAATAGATATAGAGAAATATTAGGAGATACGAATGGATAAGAATGTACTGATTCATGTGCGCGGACTGCAATTGATGGATCCGGAGAGTGGAGAGGAGCCATTGGAAATTGTAGTTCCGGGAGAGTATTATTTCAGAAACGGAAGCCACTATCTTCGTTATGAAGAGGTGATGGAAGATTTTTCGGAGCCGACGATCAATTACATAAAAATGGCTCCTCGAGGAATGGAAGTCCGCAAAAAAGGACTTGTAAATGTTCATATGGTTTTTGAACAGGGAAAGAAAAACATGACTTATTATACGACTCCTTTCGGAACAATTCAGATGGGAATCGCGGCGACAAATCTTGCTCTCGATGAGAGTGAAGACAGCCTGAATATGAAAGTTGATTATGCCCTTGATATGAATGAAGAGCATATTGCGGACTGTTATCTGATGATTCAGGTACAGCCGAGAGACTGCGAAAATTTCACATTATAAAAAATAAGGCTGCCCGATCACAAATGAAGGGCAGCCTTGAATTTTATTTTTCTTTTTTCTCGCCTTTATCTTTTTTGAAACGGGCAAAGAAGCCTTTTTTCTTCTTTTCAGGTTTCTCTAAAGAACCGCGGATTCCTTTTACGCCTACAATATAGAGGCCGCTGACTTCCGCTTTGATTTCTTTTTTTACAGGGATAAGATCGTAAACTTTTTCATCTGCAATTAATATAGAAATCTTCGGTCCGACTTTTGCCTTAACAATGGGAAGTTTGGAACGTCTCATAAGCTTAGGTGTCTGGTCAATGACCATTTGAGGAAGACCTGACTCTTTCAGTGGCATCCGCTTTTTATCGATAACCAGCATGGAAACTGTCTGTTTGGTGGCTTCGATCTGTGCCTGCTGTTCTTCCTGTTTCTTCTGAGCCTTTTTTCCGAAGAAATATAAACCGACTAATACGCAAATCAGGATAACAAGAATGACCAGAAGGACTATTGTTGCTGTGCTCATATATGAATCCTCCTAAATAAGTGTAACGCATTATGGATGCCTCGGTGGTTTAACCATAATGCAGATTCCATTCTATCATCATTTGCAGAAAAAGGCAATTGTTAAAAATGAATTAAGGTGGAAATTTATTTGGTAATCGGTTATACTTGTATTATATATTTTTCGGGGGGATATGAAAGGATATGCATGGTTATACTAACGGTACCTGAAATTTTTTACAGGCGCGATAGAATGTTGTATGAAGGATAACCATGTTGTTTTATTCGAACTAAAAGGAGAAGAACATGAGAGAAATGAAACCTGATATTGATGAACCTAAGAAGAAAAGAAAAGACGGGGATTCCGGGGAGCTTGATCTGCCGTTGGGAGAGCTTGATGCAATAGAGCCTGAGCAGGCGGAAGCAGATTCAACAGAGGATGATTTGGATGAAAATCCGTCCGAAGACGGGGAAGATAAAGCGCCTGAAGAACTGACAGATGACAATGAGGAAATTACCCAGGAAGAAATTGAGGAAGAGAAAGCCTATGAAGCCAGACGTGCAGCCCGTGCGGAGAGAAATAGAATCCGTAAGCTCAAGCGGCGAAGGAAAAGAATGCTTGTTATGTCGTTAAGCGCGGCTGCAGTGATTGTTCTTGCTGCCGGCATTTATTTCGGGGATGAATTTAAAAACAGGGTGCAGGATATGCAGAAAACTCTGGCTGAGAATCTTAACGAGCGCAGAGAGAAGGCGGAGATGGAAGCGGCTTCAGCGAAAGCGGATGCGCAGAAAAAAGAAGAAGTGACAAAGGAACCGGAAAAGACTGCGGATCAGGAGCAGAAAGAGGCGGAAGACCGCCTGATCAGACGAGCGCGCCGTTATGGAAAACAGTACGATTATGACAGGGCAATTAAGATATTTACAGACAGTGAGCTTTATGAAAAATCAGAACGACTTCATAAATATGTGGAGAAGTACAAGAAGAAAAAAGCTTCCTGTGTGGCATGGCCGATAGAAGAGGTAACGCATGTATTTTATCATTCTCTTATCGTAGACCCGTCCAAGGCTTTTGACGGAGATTATAAGACAGATGGCTTTAATCAGGTTATGACAACTATAGATGAGTTCAATAAGATTACGCAGGCTATGTATGATAAAGGCTATGTCATGGTAAGCATCAAGGATATGGCAAGTGTTGATGAAAACGGAAATATGGTACCCGGGGAGATTCTTCTTCCTCCCGGTAAAATCCCGTTTGTCCTTTCGCAGGATGATGTATGTTATTATCACTTCATGGACAACAACGGTTTTGCCACAAAGCTGGTGGTGGATGAAGACGGAAAGGTCAGAAACGAATATATCAATGATGACGGAAGCGTATCTGTAGGCGATTACGATATGGTACCGCTGATCGATCGTTTTGTAGAAGAGCATCCTGATTTTTCCTACAGAGGAGCCAAAGGTATCATTGCTCTTACAGGATATAACGGAATCCTTGGTTACCGCACAGACAGCAGCTATGAGACAAGACCGGATGACTTGGACAGGGATAAGGTAGAGTGGCTGGATGCGCACCCGGAGTTCAATCTGGAAACAGAGCGCGAAGGTGCGAAGAAGGTGGCGGAAGCCATGAAAAAGAACGGATGGCTTTTCGCAAGCCATACATGGGGACATCTGAATGTAGGAGAGATTTCCATGGAAAGACTGCAGAGGGATACGCAGAAATTCAAAGAAAACGTAGACCCTGTTATCGGCGGAACAGACATTATCATTTTTGCATTCGGGGCAGATTTAAATCAAGCTGAGGATTATTCAGGAGAAAAATTTGAATTCCTGAAGGGTCAGGGCTATAATTATTTCTGTAATGTAGATTCCCAGAAATATTTCGTTCAGCTTCGCGACAGATATCTGCGTATGGGAAGAAGAAATCTTGACGGATACAGAATGTACTACAATCCGGAAATGCTGGACGACTTGTTTGATGCAGCAGCAGTCTTCGACCCGACAAGACCTGTTCCTGTTGCGCCAATGGGATGAAATAAGACAATTTAGGAGGACTTTTGAGGAATGAAAAAAAAGATGTATCTTGCTGTGCTGACTCTTGCGCTTGCGCTCACTGCAACAGCATGTGGAAATAATACCGGGGATGGAAATAATGTTAAGAATGAGCAGACAGATAAGAAGAAAGCGGACACCCGCCTTGTTTCTGTGAAGGATCTGGAGAAGTATGTGAAGCTTGGAGAGTATAAGGGAATTACTCTGGATAAAGTAGTAAGCGTGATTTCCGAGGATGATCTGGCTGCTCAGATTGATGAGAATCTTATGAAAGCTGCGGAGGAGATTTCCGGCGGAGCTGAAATGGGAGATCTTGTGACAATTAACTTCGTGGGAACGAAGGATGGAGAAGCTTTTGACGGAGGTACTGCGAACAATTATGACCTGACTCTTGGTTCCGGCGGTATGATTCCGGGATTTGAGGACGGTATTGTAGGAATGAAGAAGGGAGAGACAAAGGACTTGAACCTGACATTCCCTGAGGATTATCACGAGCCGTCTTTTGCGGGAGAAGATGTGGTGTTTAAAATCACTTGCCAGAAGGTGCGCCGTAAAGCGGAACTTACGGACGAGTGGGCTGCAAAGCAGGGGGATTATAAGTCGGCAGACGCCTACCGGGCAGCAATAAAGACGCAGATGGAAGAAGCTGCCCAGAAGGCAGCAGAGGAAGAACTTAAAAACAGTGCATGGCTCCGGGTGGTAGATTCTTCCGAGGTTCTGGAATATCCGCAGGAGGATATTGAGAAACAGAAAAAAGAGTACAGAAAGATAACGCAGCGTTTTGCAGACCAGGCGAAAATGGAACTGGAAGAATTTGTGAAATCACAGAATATGACTATGGAACAATTTGAGGCAAGCACGCAGCAGTATGCAGAACTTATTGTAAAACAGGATCTGGTGATTCAGGCAATTCTTGATGCGGAAAACATTTCGCTGAATGATGAGGAATGTCTGGAAATTCAGGAGGAGCTTATTAAAAACAGCGGTTCAAAGGATCTTGCAGAGATGATTGACAGATACGGACAGGAAGGTGTAGATGAAGCAATCGGTCTTCTCCGCGTGGAAGACTTTATCCTGAAGAATGCAAAAATCAATGAGAAGGCGTCAGGCGGAGATACAACAGGGGAAAATGCGGAAGCAGTAACAAATGAAGAGACACAGAAACCGGACGCAGAAGGGGAAATTGATGCGGAGCTGGAGGAGGACAGTGACGCCGATGATGATACGGCTGTAGTGGAGTAGATAATAGCTGGATAAAAAGGAAATATCAGGTGAAAAGTCATTGTATTTCCAGTACAGATAGTGTATGATAAACGTAGAAACTAAAAACTATACTATTTTTGTACGATTAGAGGATAAGCGGGGTTATAAATGATGGACAAACGAGTTTTGCGCGAGAGGATGCGCAGGAAAAGACGCCAGCAAAAAATCCGCAGATACATGAAGGTTGGTATCTATGGAATAGGTACGATTCTGGCAGTGATTTTTGTGATACGAGGCGTGATCATGCCGATTGCCAGCCGGATTGGAGGAGGCGGTAAGGATGATGGAAAGGTAGTTGCTGTACAGGCTCAGACAGCGGAGGCAGATCCCAATGCAGCGGTTCGTCAGCCACTGAAGGGGCAGCAGGATGTTGGGAAAATTACCGAAAAGACGCCCGGATGGCACGAGGATGAGTCCGGTCGCTGGTATCAGAATGCAGATGGTACATATTTTGCAGATGGATTTCAGGAGATTGACGGAGTGAATTACTCTTTTGATTCTAACGGCTATCTGCAGACAGGATGGGTAGAAAAAGGTGTGAACGATTATTTCTTCAATGAGGATGGTTCTTATGATCCGACGAAGAAAAAACCGAGAATCGCCCTGACCTTTGATGACGGTCCGTCTGAATATACGATGGAGCTTCTCAATGTACTGGAAGAAAACAATGCAAAAGCAACCTTTTTCATGCTTGGAGAGCATGTAGGTATGTATCCGGATGAAATCAAAAAAATGGTAGAGATAGGCTGTGAGCTTGGAACACATTCCTGGGATCATCCAAATCTGTTTAATCTTGATTTGGACAGTGTTGCAAAGCAGTTTAAGGATGTGGACGACGCCCTGATTAAGGTTTGCGGACAGCCGGCAACGGTTGCCAGAGCTCCTTTTGGCAATGGTAATCAGGATATTTTTGATACTGTGGGAAAACCTTTTTTTATGTGGTCTCTTGATACAATGGACTGGGATCTTCTCGATGCAGATGCAGACTATAATGCAGTTATGAATGGAGATTTAACAGACGGTTCCATTATTCTGATGCATGACATCCATGAGCCTTCGGTAAAGGCTGCGATTCGTCTGATTCCGGATCTGATTGCCAAGGGATATAAGCTTGTGACGGTCAGTGAACTGGCTGAAGCTAAGGGAGTGACCTTACAGAATGCCCAGTATGTGGATTTCTGGGACAGCTCATTCAGAAATGGTCTTGTGACAGGATGGAACGGAAAAGAATCCTCGTTGTTCGCGCCTGACCCGAATAAGACTGCTGAGGAAGGTTCCGGGGACGGTTCTTCGGATGAAAGTTCTGAAGACGGCGGAGAATTTACAGACGATGGTTCTGCAGAGATGACGGATGGAAGTGACGATGGTTCCGTAGATATGTCAGATGGAAGCGGAGATGGTTCCGGAGATATGTCGGACGGAAGCGAAAGTTATTAAGAAACTTAAGAAAAAAGAAGAGGACGGAGCTGTGAAAAAACGCAGCGCCGTCCTTTTTTGACCTGTTTTTTAATTGACGTAAAGTTTCTGCATTGGTATAATGTAGATTAGATAATGACTGAAAGTCAAAAACGACCGGATACTTGATTTTTCAGCAAAATAAACCGGTATTGGGAGGAGACAGCGTAATGGGCAGATGGTATGAAGAAGCAGTGTTTTATCATATGTACCCAATTGGTATGACAGGAGCGCCGAGAAGGAATGAAAGCGAGGAGATTGTACATCGTTTTCCGGAACTGGAAGAGTGGCTTCCACATATAGATTCTCTGGGTTGTACCGCAATTTATATAGGACCTTTATTTGAATCCACATCACACGGATATGATACCAAAGACTATAAGCTTGTGGACAGAAGACTTGGAGATAATGAAGATTTTAAGCATTTTGTAAAGACGGCTCACGACAAAGGCATCAAGGTTGTGGTTGACGGTGTATTTAACCATACCGGGCGTGAGTTTTTTGCTTTTCAGGATATTCAGAAGAATCGTGAAAATTCTCCGTATTGCAGCTGGTATAAAGGAATCAATTTCGGATGGAATTCACCGTATAATGACGGCTTTGGATATGAAGCATGGAGAAACTGCTTTGAGCTTGTAAATCTGAATTTCTGGGAGCCGAAGGTCAGAGAATATCTTCTTGATGTGATCCGTTTCTGGATAAAGGAATTTGATATTGATGGTATCCGGCTTGATTGTGCGGATTGTCTTGATTTCTCTTTTATGCAGGATATGAAACGTGTTACAGGTGAACTGAAAGAAGATTTCTGGCTGATGGGTGAGGTTATCCATGGGGATTATGCCCGTTATATCAGAGAGGCAAAGATAGACAGCGTAACCAATTATGAACTTCATAAAGGGCTTTATTCCGGACACAATGACCATAATTATTTTGAGATTGCACATACCATCCGCAGAGAATTTGACCAGAATGGCGGAATCTACAGGGGAATGAAGCTTTACAGTTTTGTTGATAACCATGACGTAGACAGAATTGCATCCAAGCTCAAGGTGAAGGAGCATATTTATCCGGTGTATACATTATTATTTACTCTGCCGGGAATCCCGTCCGTTTATTATGGATCTGAATGGGGAATTCAGGGACGCAAGGAAGGCGGGAATGACGACCCGCTGCGTCCGGCAGTGAATCTTAAAGAAACCCTCAAGAATGTGCCGGATCCCAAGCTGTTGAAATGGGTGCAGACACTTGGAAAGATTCACAAAGAATATAAGATGTTTGCAGACGGTTCTTATCAGGAGCTTCTTCTGACGAACAGACAGTATGCGTTTGCCAGAATACTTGAAGATCAGTGCGTTGTTGTTGCGGTGAACAATGATGAGAACGATGCGGAGCTTAATATCCGTATTCCGGTATCCGGCAGAAACTGTACAGATCTTGTAAGCGGGGAGAAGGCAGACGGTTCTGATGGAATGCTCCATATCCGGCTGAAACCAAATGAAAGCAGTATCATCCTTGTCGGGAAATAAGGGATTTTTCATATAATGTATGTTTAAGGGAGGAACTCTAAATGGGTGAAGTAATGAAATTTACAGATTTAGATCAGTATTTATTTGGGCAGGGTACACATTATGAAATCTATAAAAAACTGGGGGCACATCCGACCACATATCGCCGTAAAAAAGGTGTTTATTTTGCGGTATGGGCTCCGAATGCACAGTCGGTTTCAGTAATCGGTGATTTTAACGGCTGGGTGGAGGATGCTCATCCCATGACAAAAACAGGTGATATTGGTGTGTGGGAGATATTTGTACCGGGGGCAAAAATAGGTGAGCTTTATAAATTCTTTATAGTGGGAATGCACGGAGAGAAGCTTTATAAGGCGGATCCATATGCAAATGCTTCGGAATTACGCCCCGGCACTGCATCCAGAATTACAGATATCACAGACTATAAGTGGAAAGATTCCACATGGATGAAGAACAGAGAGAATTTTGACGATGCCAAGGATGCAATGTCTATTTATGAAGTACATCCCGGTTCCTGGAAAAAACATCCGACTTCAGAAGAGAATGAGAAAGGATTTTATAATTACAGAGAATTCGCGCAGTCTCTGGCTGCTTACGTGAAAGATATGGGGTATACTCATGTAGAGCTTATGGGAATTGCGGAACATCCTTTTGACGGTTCCTGGGGATATCAGGTAACCGGTTATTATTCACCTACCTCCCGTTACGGAACGCCGCAGGATTTCAAATACCTGGTAGACTATCTTCATCAGCAGAAGATTGGCGTAATCCTTGACTGGGTTCCGGCTCATTTCCCGAAAGATGCTCACGGACTTGCGAATTTCGATGGAACTGCCGTTTATGAACATGAAGATCCCAGACAGGGAGAGCATCCGGACTGGGGGACAAAGATTTATAATTACGGACGTCCTGAGGTGAAAAATTTCTTGATAGCCAATGCTCTTTACTGGATTGAGGAATGTCACGTTGACGGTCTTCGTGTAGATGCGGTTGCATCCATGCTTTATCTCGACTATGGTAAACAGGATGGCCAGTGGGTTGCCAATAAATACGGTGATAATAAGAATCTGGAGGCAATCGAGTTCTTCAAGCATCTGAATACAGTTGTTCTTGGCAGAAACCACGGAACGGTTATGATTGCAGAGGAATCTACAGCATGGCCAATGGTAACAGGAGATGCGGAAAAAGGCGGACTTGGATTTTCTCTGAAGTGGAATATGGGATGGATGAATGACTTCCTGGAATATATGAAGTGCGATCCGTATTTCCGTAAATTTAACCACAATAAGATGACATTTGCTATGGCATATGCTTACAGTGAGAAATATATTCTGGTAATTTCTCATGACGAGGTTGTTCATCTGAAGTGCTCCATGCTGAATAAGATGCCGGGAGAACTGGATGATAAGTTTAAGAATTTAAAGGCTGCCTATGCATTTATGTTCTGCCATCCGGGAAAGAAGCTTTTGTTTATGGGACAGGAGTTCGGACAGCTTCGTGAGTGGAGTGAGGAAAGAGAACTTGACTGGTTCCTTCTTGGGGAGGATTCCCACAGAAATCTTCAGAGTTTTGTAAAAGATCTTCTTCATCTTTATAAAAAATATCCGGCGCTTCATGCGCTGGACAACGATCCGGAAGGCTTCGAATGGATCAATCCAAATGACGGAGACAGAAGTATTTTCAGTTTTGTTAGAAAATCTCCGACAAAGAGAAATAACATTCTTCTGGTTGCAAACTTTACGCCTGTGGACAGACCTGATTACAGAGTGGGAGTTCCGAAAAAGAAACAGTATAAACTGATTATGAATGAGAACGGAATGTGCGAACAGAAAGTATTTAAGGCTGAGAAGAGCGAGTGCGATAATCGTCCATTCTCATTTGCTTATCCTCTGCCGGCATATGGTGTAGGCATTTTCCTGTATTAAAAGGCTAAAATAAGAGTGATTTCGTGCAAGTTGTTAATTGCATTTTTCTGGAAGACAGGATATAATGTACACGTAAACAAGGAAATGGATAAAAAGAAGAGAATGTCGAAAGGAGAATATTGACATGAAAGTATCACATATTAAAAATATCGAGAAATTTTTTGAAGTAATTGACAGTTGTGAAGGTAAAGTAGAGTTAGTAACAGGTGAAGGCGACAGACTGAACCTGAAATCCAAATTATCCCAGTATGTATCACTGGCGAACATTTTCTCCGGCGGCGAAATTCCGGAACTGGAAATCGTAGCATACGAGAAAGAAGACATTGATAAATTAATGCACTTTATGATTAATGGCTGATAAATAAGATACAATTGGGGGGATGTGACAGGGTCATGTCCCCTTTGTTGTATAGGGGAGTTCTAAGCGGACTTGTTGACGTTGTTTTTAAAATGGAACCAGGGGGTATGCGTGCCTCCTGGTCAAAATGCGTTTGTCCAAAAGTATAAACAGCACTTCGATGTGTAAACTATACATAAGTAAAAGAAAAGGAGAGAAAGATCATGACAAAAATTGATATTATCTCCGGTTTCCTTGGAGCCGGAAAAACAACTCTGATAAAGAAACTTCTGAAAGATGCGTTCGTTGGAGAACAGGTTGTTCTCATCGAGAATGAATTTGGCGAAATCGGAATTGACGGTGGTTTTCTTAAAGAAGCAGGAATTGAAATCCGTGAAATGAACTCCGGTTGTATCTGCTGTTCCCTTGTAGGTGATTTCGGCGCTTCTCTGAAAGAGGTTGTGGAAAAATATCATCCGGACAGAATCCTCATTGAGCCGTCAGGCGTAGGAAAATTATCTGACGTCATCAAGGCGGTACAGGGTGTTCAGGAGGAAGTGGATATTGTTCTGAACAGTTACACAACAGTAGTAGATGCGAAAAAATGCAAAATGTATATGAGAAATTTCGGTGAGTTTTTCAATAATCAGGTAGAATATGCAGGCGCTATTATTATGAGCCGTACAGATATTGTAGATGAAAAGAAAGCAATGGCTTCCATGGAACTGCTCCGTGAAATTAATCCTAATGCGGCAATCATTACGACTCCGATTGAAAAGCTGGAGGGTAAGAAGATTCTGGAGACAATGGAGCATCCGGTATCTCTTGCTGATGAGATGATGGAGGAAGAAGTATGCCCGGAATGCGGACATGTGCATGGGCACGGAGAACACCATCATGACCATGAATGTGGACATGAACATCATCACAATCATGAGCATCATCATGACCACGAATGTGAATGCGGACATGAACATCTTCCCGGCCACGTATGTGACTGCGGTCCGGAGCACCATCACGACCCGGAATGGGGTTGCGAG
>JAUNOY010000033.1 GCA_030536995.1 Eubacteriales bacterium | reverse complement strand
TCAGAAGATTGTAGTCGATTTTTGCTTTGTATTTTCCGTACTGCTCAAGGTATTTGTCATCAATACCGGATTTCTCTGCAATGGCAGTAATTGGAAGCATTTCGGTTTCCTGTGCGATTTCAATATCTGTTTTGAATCCCATAATGTATTACCTCCTTTTTCTCCGCTTTTTAGGATAGGCAGCCACTCGTCTCAAGACAAAGCTGCCGGGATTTTATCTAAAACAGGCTGACCTGTCTTATTCATTTATATAAGCCAAAAATGCCTTTAATGAACCAATGATTACATCTCCCATAACGGCCATATCTTCCGCCTGAAAGGCCACAGGGAAATTATCAGAAAATAAGATCTGTGAAGATGGCGGAAACTCCTCATCTCCTTCCCATAGGATCATCTGGATTTTATATTCCGGAAAAATCTCCACCTCGTAGGCAATATCCCCATGAGATACCGGACGCGCTTTTAAATGCTCCATGATTTTGCGGAAATCTTTTAAACGCATGCCGTAGGAAAAGGCCAGGCGCTTAATGCATCGACCGTCAAACTGACGAAGGTATACTTCTCCCCAGGGCATCTCACGGTAGGTTTTATATACCCCTGTACCTGTAGATGTCATACCGTGAAGAAGAAAACGTATTGTGAGAATTTTCGCATAAATCAGAGATTCCAGCGGATAAAAGCCCTTATCATCCGGGGTATGGCTGACCTGGAAATCAGGATACGTAATCTGATACTCTGTGCCAAGCATCGTCAACGTAAATACCTTTTTTTCCTCATCATAAGGAATTTCAAGACGCTGTGCAATCTCTGCAGGGTCAGCATTTTTATATTCCTCCATATAATGTTCCCAGGGCATTCTCTCTTTACTGTCTTTTTCGTAATTTAAGTCATTTAAACTAAAAGCCATAATTACCTCCAGGGTGTTTTTAAATTTTATCTGCTCTGGATCTCTTCCATTACAGTTGGGAACATGGTTGTATCTGTATGAGGAATAAAACATGCTCCTACAAATTCATCCATGTAAACAGGAACTGTGGAAAGTTCCATATATGTCATATTTGATGCAAGCTCATATGTTTTTCTCTCTGCGGGAGTAGACAAAAGCATCAGATATGCGCCCGTAAGAGATGAGTTTCCGATATAATGGAATTTCTCAAGAGGAATATCAGGAAACATTCCGATATTTACAGCATTCTTCATATTGATTCCACTTCCGATACCGCCTGCCACGTATACATCATCAATCATGGATACATCAAAATCAAGAGAAGAAAGCATGGTACGAATAGCTGAGAAAATAGCGCCTTTGGCACGGATAAAATTGTCAATATCTACTTCTGTGATCTCAATATCTTTAACTGAGCCTGCTTCATCCTCAAAGGCAAGGACATAGCTTCCCATACCATATTTATCATGTCTGACACGCTTGCCCTCACGTATGAATTTACCCTTCGGGTTAATTATCTCGCACATAAAGAGTTCACTGATCACATCAATAATACCGGAACCACAAAGACCGATCGGCTTGGTTCCAGGCTCACCGACAACTTTAAAGGTTGGTTCCATCGTCTCTTTATCAATGGTACATGCCTCTATCGCACCATCTGTAGCTCGCATACCGCAGCTGATATCACCGCCTTCAAAAGCCGGACCTGCCGAACATGCACAGCTCATCATAAAATCAGAATTTCCGAATACAAGTTCTCCATTTGTACCAAGATCGATAAATAAAGAGAATTCCGGTCTGTTCCAGATTTCACTTACCAGTGTACCGGCAGTAATATCACCGCCTACATAACTTCCTATATTTGGTGCAACTATAATATGTGCATCCGGATTAATATCAATTCCCACATCGGAAGCAAACAGGGAATTGGTTTTAAAGAATGCAGGAATATATGGTTCCATACGAAGAGGATCTGCATTGATTCCTGCAAACAGATGATTCATTGTTGTATTTGCTGCAACACACATTCTATAAATCTGTGTTTTTGGGAATTTCGCATTTTTACACATTTCATGGATCATTGGATTGATGGTCTCTTTGATCACAGCATCCTGAAGTTTCTTCTTTCCTCCCGGTTTCTGTGATTCGATGATACGGTTGATTACATCAGCACCGTAACGGATCTGCCCGTTTCCTGCAGAACCTTTCGCCAAAATCTCACCATTATCCATATTAATCAATACTGCTGATACGGTTGTGGTACCAATATCGATAGCAAGACCTCCGGCAATTACTTCTTCGTCCTTGCCAAAGATATCATATACAAACATATCATCGGAAGTTGTACGAAGAACACATTTTACTGCAAAATCATTCTCTCTGAGTACATCAGGGAGTTTTCTCAATACTGCATAAGGGATTCTAATCCTCTTAATATTTAAAAATTTACGCAGTGCGCGCACAAGTCTTTCGTTGTCAGGCATGGTGTCATCCAGTGATGGAGGATCCATGGTAACTTCTACAATCTCAAGACTGTTTTTTAACTCAATGCCAGAAAACTGAATGTCTCTCTTGGCATTCTCAAAAATGGCAATTTCCTCTTTGGAGCTTAAATCAGCAACTTTCATTCTGCTCTTATAAGCAGATGCAATATCGGGAACAAGAACCGTCACATCCGCACATACGGTACTTGTACAGGAAAGTCTCCATCCTGCCTGATATTCTTCATCAGAAATATGAAGTGTCTTTTTACTGTTAAGTTCTCCGCTTTTTAACTGCACACGACATTTTCCGCAGGATGCATTTCCTGAACATGGTGCATCGATTGCTACATTCGCTCCACGCGCTACTTCAAGTAAATTATCTCCTTCATTGGCAAATGCTTCTACCACGCTGCCATCTTCAAATGCAAATGTTACCTTATACATAGGCAACCACCTTTCTTATAGCCTTTTTATCTCATTCTTGTTATAAGAAAGGGCTGAAGACCGAAGTCTCCAGCCCTCATAGTCATGTACTCTATTGAACCGCGACACCTTAGATGGTATCAGCCGGCTACGAACTGATTAGATTTCCAGATAGGAATCTGCATACAGTGTGTTGTTTTTGAATACATCACAAGATTTGATAGTTTCCATCAGACGAAGGTCGTTAGGGTTAACGATTGCTGATGTAAGACCATTCATCATAGCCATAGCTACCAGAGCAGAGTCCATAATCGGACGGATATGTTTCGGCATACCGTTACTGTTATTGGAAAGACCACCAGTAGAGTTCAGTCCCATATCAGAGAACATTTTGATTGCTTCCAGAACTTCCATCTGTTTTTCCTGCATTCCTTTTACAACAAGGAATAATGGGTCAAACCACAGATCAGATGGATCCATGCCGAGCATCATACCTCTCTCAAGCATGTTCTGGCAGTGCATCATACGCTCATCGTTATCTGCTGCAACCATACCGGAAGAGCAAAGTGCGATAACGATCGCATCGTTAGCTGCTGCAAGGTCGATGTTTGCAATTCTGTCGCCTGCGTCAGCAGAGTTTACGATTGGTTTACCTTTTGCACGGTTGTATACAGAAATACCAGCTTCGATTGCTTTCATATTTGTTGTATCAAGTGCAAGAGGAACGTTATCAAACTCAGACTGAAGAAGCTGAACTGCCCATTTCATTAAGTCTTCGCCATCGTTCTCAGCAGGTCCGATATTTACATCAAGATATGTAGCGCCTGCATCAAGCTGCTGTTTTGCTCTTTTGATGATCGGCTCTGCATCTCTCTCTGTGAATGCTTTGTTAACTGCAGGTGCTGTAGTGGAAAGTCTTTCTCCAATTGTTACAAATTTTGCCATACCCGTGTCTCCTTTAAAAAATTATTGTATGTTTTTTATTACTGTTCACTGGGTTTACAGTAACTTATTACTGCATATCTTTAAGGAACTTAACAAGCTGTACAGCTTCTCTTGGTCCTACGATAATCTCCCATCCTGGAAGTTTCGCTTCGAGATCACCTTTCAGAACTGCTACTTTACCCGGAATAACGAGTTTTCTGCATTTTACCTTAGGTTCAACATTCTCGATGATGAATTTGGAAATGCTGTTGCCGGAGAATTTACCAGCAGCCCAGGAAGTAAGTACGGAAAGTCCGCCCGCATCGTTGATAACAAGGTTAAGCGGAACACCGGAACGCTCTAACTCACCGGATACTACGAAATATGTAAGAGCAAAGTCTACAGTAGTAACAACTAAGGAGTTCTCATCTGCGCCATTTAATGGGTAAATACCCGGTTCAACCTTCATCGGTTTCTGTGGATCAGTGAATACGTTCTGGCGAAGTCCGTATAACGGAAGAGCTTCTGCGTATGTCATCTGCTCCATAACGATGATGGAACCGTATTTCATTGTGAATACAGATGCTAATGCTGCCTGTAAATGATGATCGCCTTTTGCAAGTTTAGCCAGGTTAACGATGGATGGATATCCGAAAGTTCTGTCCTGATCTTTCAGTGCTGCACGACGAACCATAACTGCGTTAGCAAATGTTTCTTTTACATCAGCTCCTGTAACGTCTAATACAAGGTTCTTGTTTCCAAGTTTCTCAAGAGCTGCTGTTGTATCATATAATTCGTTAATGTCTTTACCGGATACACCGAGAACTACGCCAGCTTCTGTAGCAACTGCGTTCATTGCTTCATAGTTGGATGCGTCAGCTCCGTTTAATACCGGTTTGCTGTCTTTGCATACTGCAAGAGCTGCTTTCGCTGTTTCAGGATCTTTACATCCTAATACAAGAGTTCTTCCAAGACCCGCTGCTTTTTCAACTAATGCTGTGTATGCTGCTGCGTCTGCACCTTCCATGCAGTTTACATATACAAGCTCTGCGTACATTCTTTCACCGATACGGTCGTAATCAACCTTCGGGATTTCAGCAAGCTTTGCTTCTACTGTAGCATCATCCATGCCTGTGCAAAGAGATACTGCATATCTTGGTTTGCTCACAAAAGTTTTTTCATGTCTGAATAATACAGTTTCGCCGCCAAGAGTAAATTCCTCAGAACCTGTACCGATTTTGATTGTTTTCATTGGCGGAGCAGTTGCCTCAGATAAGGAAGCAATTGCTTCATCGGACATATGCGGACACTGGTCAATCTGCATTGCACCCTGTGCAACTTTCATAGAGAAAGCCATACATGTCGGGCATCCGCATTCCTTACAGTTTTTCTTTGGTGTTAATTTAAAGATCTGAATACCATTCAGTGCCATAGTTTCTTCCTCCTATTCAATTACGCAAGTGCTTTGATCATTTTGGAAATTGTTGCAACAGACTGCGGATGTCTTAAGATAACCGCGTCAGAACCTGCTGCCAGGTCTGCTGCTGCTGTCATGATTTCCATATCGATTCCACGCTCGTCCTGTGATCCCCACTCAGGCATATCAGCTTCAGAAGCCATAGCTTCTTTTACGCCCCATGTCTCAGTAGAAACAGGTGTAATGATAGGCATCTGCAGCATATTATCATTCTGAGATAAAGCTGCACCTTTAATACGGTCCATAGTAGACACAACATACTCATATCCGTATCCAACTGCTGCACTACCAATGTTCATAACGATCTTCTGTGCGTTAACACCTAACTGTGTAGTAACAACGTTTAACTGTTTAGCAAGGTTGATATCTACGGCAGACTCAGCGCCTACGATCTGGTCGTATGCAAGACCTGCTGCAGCACCAATTGCTTTATAGTTCTCTTCTTTTTCGGAAAGGATAAGAACATTTCTTCCCTGAAGAACTTCACATACCTTCGGAAGAAGTTCCGCATCTTTTTCTACATTTTTGCAGCCTTCTACTACTAATGGGCAGTCAACTGCTTCCGCAACTTCTTTTACAACTGCAAGCAGTTCATCGATGGATTTGTTAGCACCGTTCGGGTCTCCGCCTTCAAGTGTAAGAGCAAGGAAGTCAGCACCTTCCATAGCTGCTGCTTTTTTAGCGATATCGCCCATTGTTTCAGCGCCTTCATAATATGCTTTGATTCCTGCTGAAAATCCTTCCAGACCCATATCAGAAATTTCAACACCTACCTTAGGTGTATTCTCTGCCGGTGCATCAAAGCTGTAGAATGGGAATGTGGAATCTCCACCGAATGTTACAGTTTTGTCTCCGCTTCCGATTGTTACTGTGTTAATCTTTGCATTAAACTTCTGTGGTTTGTGATTAAACGGCATTTCTCGTTAGCCTCCTATATAAAAATATATTTTGCGTGCGAACACGACGCAGGACACGCATTTCCTGCGCCGGTTCGATACCGCACTCTATCAACTTAATTATACTACAATCTTTATGTAATTTACAAGGCAAATTCCGCACTTTTTACCCTGATTTCACGGTTGGGAACGCTCACCTGCGCCCGCTCACCGAAAATTACATCATTGGTTCCAGACCAAGAGCCGGATGTCCTTTTTCTGTAAGGAATCCTACTAATGTCTCAGGATCTTCAGCGATTGTCTCATCACCGATCATATCAGTGAAGTTGTCGATTCCGTAAAGTTCTTTTGCTGTAGCGTTAAGACGGTCAGCAACAAACTCTTTTAATTCTTTCGGCATCCATACGATACGCTCGATACCGCCTTCAGCCTTCATGAATTTCTTGGAGGAAATGAAGTGTTTACCATGTCCCATGAAACCAGGTGTCTGAACACCGCCACCTGTCATAGAAGCCATCTCTGGGAAGGTCATTCCAAGAGGAGTCATACCTGCATACTCACGGTTTGCGATAACAACACCGTTGGAGAATGGCTCGATACCACAGATACACTCAAAACATCCACAGGATGTCATTGGATCCTGCATGATGGAGTACAGTGTAACGTGCTCAAGAGCACCCTGTGATAATTTCTGAACTGCTTCATCAACATCTTCATAAGCACCGAGATTTTCATCGATCGGTCTTTCTTTTGTAATAACCTGGCAAGGTCCGTTCGGATCAAGCTGATGTGTAGCTTTTGCATCCAGCCATGAAACAGCACCGCAAAGACCAAGTCTTTCAGGTGTAACAACACATACGTGAGATGGTGAGAATGCCTGGCAGAGGATACAGCTGTAGTAAACATCTACAGACTCATCTGTCAGAGTGTCAAGACGCTCATCACGTTTTTCGAAGATCGGGATAGCAACCTCATGACGTACTCTTGTACACTCAGCCGGATCTGTATAGATAACAACCTCACATTTGTCAACAACTGCGTCAAATTCATTCTTAACCTGTGCGTAAAGAACTTCGCCGAGATGTTTCGCACGGAAGCCTGCATTAAACGCATCATGACTGATACGGATACGCTGCATATCACGCTGTCCTGTATGGTAAACACCTTCGATACAGTTGATGTAGTTATGGAATTTACGCTCGATAACCGGCTCGAAGTCTGCCTGCATGTTCTTGCCGGCAACCTTAACAACATATGCGATGCTGTTCTTGCTTCCTTCAGCCATCTCATCAACTTCCGGTCCAACCACTGTAATCTTGTGATCTTCTACTTCGCTTGGATCACATGTCTGTACAAGCTCTGCACAGTCAACACGGGAACCATCGAACTCAACCTGCATATCTTTACGACGGATAATCTCACCCTCGAAAGCAGATGCAAATGCAACCGGGATATCAATATTTGTAATTTTAATCTTAATGTCACGAGCTTCCAGAGATGTTGCATTCCATTTGGAAACATCTGTCTGGCAGATAAGGCTCTTCGGAACTCTTGCAACATCCGGCTGGTTTGTGATAACAGGGAAGCCAAGAGCGATAGCGCCTGCACCACAGGCAACGATTACATCGTTCAGAGGAGCAAATGCATTAACAAATGCAGGTACACGTTTCATTGTGTATTCCATAAGTGTTGCAGCATCACCAGGTGTTACGTTACCAAAGATCAGAGCTGCACGAAGAGCTACAGATACTACATGAATAACTGCTGTGATGTCTTTACCAAGCGGAATTACACGAACGTTTGCGCCTGTTTTGTAATTAACTTCAGCAAGCTGATCAATGATATCTCCTACAAGTGTTACAAGGATACCCTGTGACTGATAGGATTTAACAAGTGTTGCTGCCTCTTCTGCAGATGCAGCTTTTCCGATAATAACTGCTACACCCGGGATATCGCCTGTTACAAGCGGAACACCAAGTTCACGGATTGCAGCATCTGCAAGATGTCCGTAGCATGGCTCTTCGTATGGAGTAGCACCGTCAATGTATTTCAGAACTTCAATAAACTCAGCACAAAGCGCTGTAGCAACACCTGACATGAATACGTCATGTGTTCTTTTTTCTCTTGTCATAAGGCTTTTCAGAACGCCAAGGCCTTCTTTTAACTCAGCAAGAGTGGAAATTTTTGTTCCTGTCACTGCATAGTAGCATGGCAGGGAGTAAGCTGTGTTTGGGAAGCTGACTGCTTTGTCTGCTCCGTACTGTTCGATTGCCTGATTAATAGCACCTTCGGTCAGGCCATAAACCGCATCATTTCCTGCGAAAACACTTTCAAATAAAGTCACTGTTATACCTCCTAAATTTTATGATCACTGACGATCTATTTTTTCTTTGATCTCTTTGATCTCATTGGTAACTGCTTCGCTGTAGTCAAACGGGGATTTTCCCTGTCTGTCCGCGTCAATTACCTCTGTATTATAATGAATCATTCCCAAAAGATCTTCCTGTGGAATCCGCTCTCTGATAAAGTTCTCGTCGTCTTCGTTTCGCACCTTGTTGGCAACAACCTTTACCTGAGATACGCCCAGATCTTTTGCAAGTCTTTTGACATTTTTGTAAGTCTGGACACTTCTGGCACCCGGTTCAATCACCACAACAAAAGCGTCAACCCCTTCTGTTGTTCCTCTGCCGAGATGCTCAAGACCGGCTTCCATATCAAGAATGACAACGTCCTCTCTGCGGAGAACCAGATTATTGATAATACGCTTCAGCATTACATGCTCCGGGCAGACACAACCGCCTCCGCCGGTCTCCACAGTTCCCAGGACAAGAAGTCTCACACCATTGCAGACTTTTCCGTACTTGTCCGGGATGTCATCTACCTTTGGATTCAAATGATAGAACTGGTTTCCTGCCGTAGCACCGGTACGTTCCTCAACAAGCTTACGCATTTTGGAAATCGGAACGATAGAATCCAGAGTTTCTTCATCAAAACCAAGAGCAAGTCCCAGATTTGCATCCGGATCCACATCTGCCGCAAGCACAGGTCTTCCCTCTGCTGCGTAAAGTCGGGCAAGAGTTGCTGAAAAAGTAGTCTTGCCTACTCCGCCTTTTCCTGTAACTGCAATTTTCATTTTACGTCATCCACCTTTTGTCAATTTAACTTCAGGATTCCCTAAACAATTAGATTCCTAAAGCAGTTCTCTTTTCTTCAATTCTTTCAATCATCAGGTCAACTAATTTTTCGATGTCAGTTTCTACTGTGAAAGCTGCATCAACCCATTTTCTTGTTCCCTCTGTAAGGATTTCAGCCATTTCGGAAGAACCGGAAACGTATGGATCTACACCAAGGAATGTGTCGATACCTGTACCGATTACATAGTTACCGATAGATACGGCTTTTTCAGACATCCACTCAGGAGCACATCCTACAACCGGAAGCTGATGGATCTGAAGACCTGCATCTTTTGCAAGTTCAGCAGCCAGGATCATCATACGGGAAATATCTACACAGGATCCCATGTGAAGTACCGGAGGAATATCAGCAAGTTCACAAACACGTTTCAGACCTGCACCGCAGAGATCTTTTGCGGATTTGTCCATAAGACCAGCTTTAGCAGCAGCCTGTGCAGAACATCCGGAAGCAATGATAACGATATCGTTTGCGATACATTTCTTCATCAGTTCGATATGTGCATAGTCAGGACGGATTTTCGGGTTATTACATCCAACCATTGCAACAGCACCACGGATAACACCGGAAGTGATACACTCAAGTAATGGTTTTGTTGTTCCTGTAACATCTACCTGAGAGTTTGTAACACCGTCAAGTGTTTTAACGATTGCTTCTACAGAGTAACCAACAGTTGCTTTCTGTTTTAACTGTGGAATGTGTACAAGCTCAGGTTTTCTGTTCTTGAAGTTGTCAATAGCAAGTTTAACGATTGCTTTTGCGTTTTCTCCTGCTGTTTCAGCGCTGAAACGGATAAAGTCAGAATCAGGCATCTGAGCGATTGGAGAAGTTGTGATAAATTTAGTATGGAAACATTTGCTTAAAGGTCCTAATGCAGGGAAAATACACTGAACGTCTACTACAATTGCTTCACAAGCGCCTGTAAGTACAACGTTTTCCTGCTGAAGGAAGTTACCGGCCATCGGAATACCGCGACGCATAGCTACTTCGTTGGAAGTACAGCATACACCGGATACTGTGATTCCTTTCGCTCCAACGGATTTCGCATAGTCGATCATTTCTTTGCTGTCTGCATATTCACAGATCATCTCAGAAAGGCTCGGATCATGTCCGTGTACAACGATGTTTACGTTCTCTTCAACCATAACACCAAGGTTAGCTTCTGTGTCAATTGGCTTCGGAGTTCCGAATAATACGTCAGAGAACTCTGTTCCCATCATGGAACCGCCCCATCCATCAGCCAGACCGCAGCGGATAGACTGTTTTACAAGCGCTTCCGGAAGAGAAGAACATCCCATATGTGTCATATGTAAGGAAGAAGAAACCTCACGGTCGATGGCACGTGGTGCGATTTCATTTTCAATCAGTTTCTCTTTCTGTCCTGCAGGCATTCTGTCAAGGAATCTCTGATATCCGAATGGTTTACCATATTCCATAAGACCCATTTCTGCCATTTCATGAGCCAAATCATAGATATCTTTTCCTTCTGTTTCTACGCCCCATTCTTTAGCGATACGGATCAGTTTCTCAGGATCTTTTACCTTGTAGTTTCCGTCTTCTGCTGCGCAGTGCAGTGTATGACAGATTTCACGGCCGTGGTCGGAATGTGCGGAAGCTCCGCCGGCTGTAAATTTCAGATAGTTACGTCCTACGATTCCGTGTGCATCACATCCGCAGATTCCTCTCGGAGCTTTCGCAGTAATACGGCATGGACCCATGGAACAGATACGGCAGCAGATACCCTGCTCACCGAATTTACAGTGTGGAGTCTGATTTTTTACACGCAGCTGCCATGCATCAGCGCCTACCTTTGCACCTGTCTCTAAAAGTCTGGCAGTAGCCGCTTCAAATTCATCCACTGTAGTTAATTTGAATTCACTCATTATAGACCTCCTTTAAAATTGTACATGATTGTACTTTTGTCTTTCATTGATTTTTATAATAACCCCGCAGGCGGAACCCATCCCCACCCATGGGTTATTTAACTGTAAAAAAAGTCCGCGCCACAATTTTTACAATTGCCTATGCGCACAAACAGCCCTCACCGCCATGGCGGCAAGGGATGCTCTATTTAATTATAAATCTAACTTGTCAACAATCGCACGAAGCGCAACCTTGACCGGATTATCTTCAGGAAGTGATGCAGTAGGACGACCTTCGCAGTCATATTCATAAACCGCTTCATCCTGAGGCACTACACCAAGAAGATTAAGCCCCTGATTGGCAATCTCTTCTTTAATCCCATCATTCAATTCCCCCTTCGGAGCTCTATTGATAATAAGCCCCACTGTAGAAGGTTTCATCTCACATTCTTTAATCAACTGTGCAATCCTTCCAACAGCCTGCACACCACGTCTGGAGCAGTCGCTGACAAGAATCGCTGTCTGCATACTCGGAAGAACACCTCTGCTGATATGTTCCATTCCGGCTTCATTATCTACAACAAAGTATGGATAGTTATTCTGATATTTAGCAAGCTGAGCCTGAAGAAGTCCGTTCACGAAGCAATAACATCCCTTTCCCTGTGTTCTACCCATAACAAGGAGATCGAAATCATCGTCTTCTACCAGAGCATCCTCAAAACGCATCTCTGCCCAGTCGGCCTTGGATATGCCTGCAGGAATCGGACTCTTTGCAGCAAGTTCCGCATGTGCGATTTCTTCACGCACATCTCCCAGTGTAGTTTCCACTTTTACCCCAAGAACTTCATTGAGATTGGAATTCGCATCTGCATCTACTGCAAGAACCGGTCCTTTTCCTTTTTCGCACAGGTACTGGATCAGCATTCCGCATAATGTTGTCTTACCTACGCCGCCTTTACCTGCGACTGCAATTACATGTGCCATAAAACTCTAATTCCTCCTAAAATCTGCCGTGATCATTCACAGGAAAGCTTCACGATACTGTTTGCCAGATCCACCATAAGGATCTTTCCCTCGATCACTCTCTCATCGCCCATAATGTCTCGGAGAATCACCTTGTCTCCATCTACATCAATACGGCTTACATTTTTGAAAACAACGGAATTGTCGCTTTCTTTATAAACAGTTGCCAAACACATTGCCGATGCCTCCTATTTCATTTCTTCTTTCACAAGTGTCAGAGCAAGACCAAGTCTCATATTGCCTTTCTGGAAATCCGCAACGCCTTCTTTAATTGTCTTGGCAGCCGCTGTCAGTCCCATTTTCTCAAGATTCTCAGCCATCTGATCAAGTTCCTGCGCGTGATGCTCATTGTGCTGAAGCATGTATGTGAGCAGTGCAATTGTTTCATTCTTGCAGTCACCGCCCTGGCAGGAAGAACAACCTTCTCCATGAGAATGTCCGCAAGAAGCGTCCTCATGAGCATGGTTGTGCTCATGGGATTCTTCATGGCTGTGCGTATGTGTATGAGTTACACCGTTTTCGTGAGTATGTTCATGGCTATGCTCATGTCCGTGATGAACAAGATTGCCGTTTTCGTCTTTAATCAAGTGCATTTTTATGCTCCTTTCCGCAATCATCCGCACTTTTATTCCGTCGGAATATCGCGCTCGTTATTTTATGACAATAAATTATCAATTTACTGTCATTATACAACTTTTCTCTGTGATTATCAAGGTATTTAGCGTAAAAAATAACTAAAAAATTCTGAATTCCGAGTCAATAAATCGGCTATTTTACAAGGTTTGTCAACAGTTTAACCATCTCGTTATTTTGTCACCACATTACTGTTGAAAATTTGTAATATATTTGATGTACTTCTTTCACATTTTTATGCTATACTTCCAAAAGTAGTGTAAAACTTAGAAGGAATGTTATGTTGAGGAGGAGTCATATTGAACAATACCATTTTTCTGAACAACGACAGAGAAATGCCCCTTTTAGGGCTGGGTGTATATAAGGCAACCGGGGAAAACGAAGCAGAAAATGCGATTATAGCCGCAGCAGACGCAGGCTATCGCCTTATTGATACAGCTTCTGTTTATAAGAACGAAGAAAATGTAGGGCGCGGAATCATGAAATGCGGCGTTCCCCGCAAGGATTTATTTATCACAACAAAGGTATGGAATACCGCACAGCGCCTCGGCGATATTCAAGGCGCCTTCGAAAGAAGCCTTGACCGTCTGAAACTTGATTACGTTGACCTCTACCTGATACACTGGCCAGTTCCCGGATGCTATTTAAGCACATGGAAGGAGCTGGAAGAAATCCAGAAATCCGGTCGTGCACTCTCTATCGGTGTCAGCAATTTCGAAATCCGCCATCTGGAAGAACTTGCCAAAGTATCTGATGTTGTCCCTGCAGTAAACCAGATTGAATGCCATCCGCTCTGTTATCCGAAAGAGTTGATCGAATACTGCCAGGATCACGGAATACAGGTACAGGCTTATGCACCTCTTGCCAGAGGAGCATATCTTGACAACGACGTTCTGTGTGTGCTCGGCACGAAATACGGAAGAACGCCCGCACAGATCGGCCTTCGCTGGGCTGTACAGAAAGGAATTTCTGTCATACCGAAATCTAGCAATCCGGAACGAATCATAAGCAACGGAAATATTTTTGACTTTGTTATCGAGCAAGAGGATATGGATATTCTCGACACCCTGAACGAAAATTATCACAGCGCTTCTATTCCCGAAGATTTAAGAGATGTCAAATTCTAAAACAACAAAAACCTGCCCGAATCACCGGTTCGCCTTCAGAAGCTAAATTCCGGTGATTTCAGACAGGTTTTTTCATATACTATTATCTGAATTTTATTCTCCCCACGGAAGCATAGGAGTTTCTACTTTTTTATCACGCAGCATCAGATCCTTAACTGCTTCTGATGCATCTTTTCCTTCAAACAGAACTTTGTTAACCTCGTTGATAATCGGCATTTCCACTCCGTACTTTTCAGCCAGTCCCTTTGCCGCCTTCGCAGAATATACGCCTTCTACAACCATCTGCACTTCTTTCATGGCATCTTCCATACTGTAGCCCTTTCCGATGAGATAACCGGCTTTGCGGTTACGGCTGTGCACACTGGCACAGGTTACAATAAGATCACCGATACCTGACAGTCCGTAGAAAGTCTCGGCTTTTGCATTCATTTTCACGCCAAGGCGGGCAATTTCAGACATTCCTCTTGTAATCAGAGCAGCCTTTGTATTATCCCCGTACCCCAGACCGTCTGCTGTACCTGCAGCAAGAGCAATTACGTTTTTAAGAGCTGCACCAAGTTCTACACCAAGAATATCCGGAGTTGTGTACACGCGGAAAACAGGACTCATAAAAATCCCCTGAAGATATTCCGCTGTCGCTCTTTTATGAGAACTTACAACACAAGTAGTCGGGATTCCTCTTCCCACCTCTTCTGCATGACTTGGACCGGAAAGCACTGCCACCTCTGCGGCAGGAATTTCCTGCTCGATGATTTCGCTCAGAGTCATAAGAGTATTCTCTTCCACTCCCTTCGCCACATTTACAATAATCTGACCTTCCCGTACGTAAGGAGCCATCTGCTTTGAAGTACTTCTTGTAAACGGAGACGGAACCGCAAGCACTGCCACATCCGGTGCTTCCAGACTCTTTTTTAAATCAGTTGTGATTTCCATATCCTCCGGAAGTTTCACTCCCGGAAGTTTATGCTCATGCTCTCTTTTCTCCAGAAGCATTTTTACCTCATCTTCAAGAGCAGACCACAGAAGAACTTCATGACCGTTCTTGTGAAGAAGCAATGCCAACGCCGTACCCCAGCTTCCTGCGCCTAATACACTGATTTTTGCCATATCCTTCACCTCATATTTTTATTTTTCTTTCTGGCTGAGATAGATTTTATTTTCTGTTCCATCCAGAAGCCGTTTTATATTTGCACTGTGACGATAAATTGCCAGGACAGTAAGTGCGGCCATAAGCACATAAAGTTCCATCCTGTGGTTCAAATCCATACCGTAAGCTCCCATCTGTCCAAGAACAATCATGCAGATCAATGCTGTAACATAGGCGCTGACAGAACACAAAGACACATAATGTGTTGTAAAAAACAGGCCAAAAAACACAACTGCGCATATTGCAAAAATTCTGATATCAAAGGCCAGAAGAAGACCAACCGAAGCCGCAATCCCCTTCCCGCCTTTAAACTTCAAATAAAACGGAAAATTGTGACCAAGAACGCATCCGGCAGCCGCATAAAGACTCAGAAGAGGCAATATATCTGCCTGCGTCCTTCCATAAACAGCTCTGACTATCAGGATTGCAGCCACGCATTTCAGGCAGTCACCGAGAAGATTCAGTGCGCCTGCTTTTTTTCCGAGCGTGCGCATTACATTAGTAGAGCCAAGATTTCCACTTCCATGTTTCCGCATGTCTGTGTGATATACTTTCCCGATCAGATAAGCGGTCTGAAAAAGCCCGCACGCATATCCAATCGCCACACAAATCAATCGTTCCATTTCTTATTCCTTTTCCCCTCGTTCACGGATAATAAACTTCAGCGAAGTTCCTCTGAAACCAAACGCCTCACGAACCTTATTCTCAATATATCTCACATATGAGAAATGCATCAGTTCCTTATCATTAACAAATATTACAAATGTAGGCGGTTTTACCGCCACCTGCGTCATATAGAAGATTTTCAGACGTTTACCTTTGTCAGAAGGCGGCTGCTGCATAGCAACTGCTTCAGAAAGAATCTCATTCAGAACACCGGTCTGAACACGAAGCGTCTGATTCTCAATAACCGCGTCAATCGTCTCAAACATCTTCGGAATACGAAGTCCTGTCTTCGCAGAAATGAAAACAAGCTCCGCATACGGCATATAAGCCAGAACGTTTCGGATTTTTTCCGTATGTCTGTAAATAGTCTTGTCATTTTTTTCAATGGCATCCCATTTATTTACGGCAATAATAACACCCTTACCTCTTTCATGAGCAATTCCTGCAATTTTTGCATCCTGTTCTGTCACGCCTTCTGACGCATCAATCATAACAATAACAATGTCTGCACGTTCTACCGCTGTCACAGTACGGATTACACTGTAGCGTTCAATTTCCTCTTTGACCTTCCCTTTGCGGCGAAGTCCTGCCGTATCAATAAAGATGTAGTCTCTGCCCTGCCATGTCACTCTGGTATCAACCGCATCTCTCGTAGTTCCGGCAATATCGGATACAATGACACGATCCTCACCGAGAAGCTTGTTTACAAGGGAGGATTTACCTACATTCGGCTTACCTACAATCGCAATTCTCGGGATATCATCCTCCTCATCTTCTCCTGCATTCTCCGGAAAATGTTTCACCACTTCATCAAGCATGTCTCCCAGTCCCATGCGGTTTGCTGCAGAAATAGCAACCGGTTCGCCAATTCCAAGATTGTAGAATTCATAGACATCCATCATAAACTTCTGAACACTGTCTACCTTATTCACAACAAGCACAACCGGTTTGCCGCTTCGTCTGAGCATGTCTGCAACCTTGGAGTCTGAATCAACAAGTCCCTGATGAACGTCTGTAATAAAAATAATAACATCGGCAGTATCAATGGCAATCTGTGCCTGTTCTCTCATCTGGGAAAGAATAATATCACTGCTGTCCGGCTCAATACCACCTGTGTCAATCATGGTAAAAGTTTTATCCAGCCAGGATACGTCTGCGTAAATCCTGTCTCTGGTAACACCTGGTGTATCTTTAACAATCGAAATTTTTTCACCGGCAAGCGCATTAAAAAGTGTAGACTTACCTACATTAGGTCTGCCCACAATCGCAACTACTGGTTTGCTCATAAATCTGTCTCCTTTTTATTTTTTTATGGTCAGGGGGATTCAAAACACTTTTTACAAAATCTTCCCCACTCTCATCTACAATTACAATCTCCACCCCAAGGGTCTGTGATACTTCCTCAATAGTACAATCATCAAGAAAAACATCCTCACCGCTTCGAAGCATATTGCACGGAAGAAGAAGTTTTTCCCCGAGTTTCTGTCCTTTGAGCTGTTCTTTTAAGTCTTTTCCGGTAATAAGGCCGGATACCGTAATCTTTTCACCAAAGAAACGATTTTCAATCTCATAAACTCTGGCTTCCACATTCGGGAACTTATCCCTAATCTTTTCCATAAAGCCGCGGATAAAAGGAGCCGCAAGCTTTCCTGTTGCTGCCGAAAGGCAAATCTTTCTGTCATCTCCCGGAAGTTCCTTTAAGCTGTCACGAATTTCCGTTCCCAAAAGACGCAGCATCCCCACTCCGTTTTCCAGCTGAAGATATCCGTCGTAACGCTCCTCCTCGGGCAGTTCCTGCCCTGCCAGAATATACCATTCATCGGAAGCATGGACAAAATGAATCCCGTGCTTCTTCATCATCTTCTTCTGCCATCGATGCACCTGTTCCAGAAGAGCCTCTGCATCGTCCTTATCAAATGATTCCAGAGGATAAAGTCCGTCACGGAATTTGGTAAGTCCCACAGGAACAATAGAAACACTCTGAAGAGTCGGGGCATACGCACTTAATTTCTCCAGACTGTACTCCAGTTCTTCCCTGTCATTTACCCCCTTGCACAAAACAATCTGGCCATTCATGATCACACCGCCCTCATAGAGACGGTCCACTTTTTTCAGCGCATCTCCCGCGAAACGGTTGTGAAGCATTTTACAACGAAGCTCCGGATTCATGGTCTGGAAAGATACATTAATGGGAGAAAGGTGAAAACGAATGATTCGTTCCAGATCATAATCACTCATATTGGTAAGTGTCACATAATTCCCCTGCAAAAAGGAAAGTCTGGAATCATCGTCCTTAAAATACAGCGTCTCTCTCATATTAGGAGGCATCTGGTCAATAAAGCAGAACATGCAGTGGTTGGAGCAGGAACGGTATTCATCCATCAAACTGTTCTCAAACTCCAACCCCAGATCGTCCTCATATTCTTTTTCAACTTCCAGTTCCCACTCTTCACCGTTAGCCTTTCTCACAAGAAGTTCTACATATTCATCATTCATCAGGTAGCGATAGTCAAAAACATCTTCTATCGGCTGCCCGTTAACAGAAACCAGGACATCTCCCGGCTCTAATTCCAGTTCCTCCCCAATCCCTCCCGGGAGTACTCTGGAAATCACATGTGGTTTTTTTTTCATTTATTAAACTCCATTCAAAAATCTAATGCATTATGTTTATTATGTAAATCCGAATCCTCGTGGGCGAATCCGTATAAACCATATGGGATATTATTTCTTATTTATCATACCAACTTTACAAAAAAAATACAACAAAAAATTTTCATCTTTCCGCAAGACCTCCCCCTGTTTTCCCTAATTTCACGGAAAAAATCAATAAATTCCTTGACTGAAATTAGGCAAAATGATATAAATGTAATAGGTATATTGATTTTTACTTATTTTTTTACAATTAAAATTCAAATTACTCAGGAGGAATAATATGCCAAACATAGAATTACTTGAGAAATCTATGCCAGTTGCCCCGATCCGTATCGCAGCACTTGCAGGATGCCGTGAACTTGCCGAAGAAGTTGACAAGAAGCTGGTACGCTTCCGTCGCGAGCTTCTCTGCAAGAAAACCCTCAGCATCATTCCACAGGGTTATGTTGAGGATTCATTCCTTGTAGAATGTGAATGCCCGCGTTTCGGAACCGGCGAAGGCAAGGGCTACATTAAAGAATCCGTCCGCGGTACTGACTTATATATCATGGTAGACGTTACCAATTACAGCCAGACTTATTCTGTATGCGGTCACGAAAACCACATGTCACCAGACAACCATTTCCAGGATTTAAAGAGAATCATCTCTGCTGCTACCGGAAAGGCTCATCGTATCAACGTAATCATGCCATTCCTTTATGAAGGGCGTCAGCACAGACGTACCAAGAGAGAGTCTCTTGACTGCGCAATTGCTCTGAAGGAATTAAGCGATATGGGTGTTGCAAACATCATCACTTTTGACGCCCATGACCCACGTGTACAGAATGCGGTTCCGCTTAAAGGCTTCGATAACTTCTTCCCAACCTATCAGTTCCTGAAAGCCCTCGTGAAGAATGTTCCTGACTTAAAGGCAGACAACGAACATCTTATGATTATCAGCCCTGATGAAGGCGCAATGTCCAGAGCCGTATACTTCTCCAACATCCTTGGTGTTGATATGGGTATGTTCTACAAACGCCGCGACTACTCCACTATCGTAAACGGCAAGAACCCGATCGTGGCTCACGAGTTCCTTGGCGACTCCGTAGAGGGTAAGGATGTAGTTATTATCGACGATATGATTTCCTCCGGCGGAAGTATGCTTGACGTTGCGAAACAGCTTAAAGCCCGCAATGCGAAACGTGTATTCGTCTGCACAACCTACGGTCTTTTCACAGACGGCTTAGACAAATTCGACGAATATTATCAGAAAGGCTGGTTAGACTATGTTATTACAACCAACCTGAACTACCGCCTGCCGGAGCTGCTGACCAAGCCATACTACATCGAAGCAAACATGAGCAAATACATGGCAAGCATCATCGACATTATCAACCATGACGTTTCTGTTGAGAAAGTTCGTTCCAGCAACGAAAAGATCATGGATCTCATGAGACGCATCAACAATAACGAAGAATAAAACAGACCCACTGCAGGGCACAAAAAGGGGCTGTCGGGAAATAGATAGTTCCAAACAGGGGCAGATTTGACTCGTA
>JAUNOY010000014.1 GCA_030536995.1 Eubacteriales bacterium | reverse complement strand
TACGAGTCAAATCTGCCCCTGTTTGGAACTATCTATTTCCCGACAGCCCCTTTTTCTTCTTGTTTAGGGAAAAGAAAAGTATCTGTAACTTAAATGAACATTTATTTATTTGAACCCAGAGTCTGGAAATGCTCTAAAGAGCCATAAAGTTTCTGGATTTTTGTAAATTCATCCTTATCATAAAAGTGAAGAATTCCTTTACCAAAGGCTTTTGCCACTTCTAGCATAAAACGTGCAGCTTCATCTAAATCTTCCATATGGCTCGCTCCGGTAGCACAGCCAGGCACAGTTGTTTCTGTGGTAATAGCAACACCAACCACTGGAGCTTTGGTGGCTGTTGCCGGTTGAAGAATACTATTTAAGTGATGAAGATCGTTTCCGTATGGAGTAATATCCTGCTGCGTTAAAGCAAAAACATAAGGAAGACGGCCAGTTGTAATCTGCATAATATCAAGCAGATCTTCAGATGTTCGAAGAATATACCCCTCCTTTACCGTAGGAGAGATTGCAAATCCCCGTGTATTGATGATTCGATTTCCTTTTGTTGTATCTACAGAGAGCACCGCATCAAGTTCCGGTGAGAGTTCTTCTGCATTTACCTGTGCCATATCAACGGGTGAGCCCATAAAAGGAACTGGAATATGGGGCGCAGTTGGTGCATCCGGACAGATATGTGTGGAGATAAATACATCCCCATCCAGGTCATCGCCCTTATTCTTCATATCTAACAGTTTAGCTGCAAGTGCAATGGCTACAAGTGCACCATCACCATCGGAAACATATCCGATTCGTTCCGGTCTGGCACCCAATCCTCCAAGTCTGCCAAGAAGACCAATAGTGGGTGCAGTTCCTCCGCTTGCTTTACCGTTTTTTCCAGGGATACGCACTTTCAGCATATCGGTGGAACCCTGGGAGCCAACCAGCGGATAGACAGAAATATCTGCGTCCTCCCGTATCGATTTTAAATAGGCAGCGACTTTTGCGCCACTGGCATGGCTACTGTCAATAATGTCGTAAGCTTCAATCAATTGTTTGTATAACATATTGTTTGCCCTCTTTTCTGATATGGTTTATATTGTAAATTTTAGCATCGCATATACGTAAAGTCGATGTGAGCTGTGCCTAAAAAAAGGCAATACCGTTGGGCGAAATGCACATAAAATTTATGTATTAACCATATTGTTATGCACCATGCACAAAAAACAAAGCATTTCTGGTGCAGAGAAAGGATTGAGAGGATTATAAGAGAATGATATACTTGGTTCAATAAGCAATAGACGAACGGAGGAAAAAACAACATGAAAAAAAGAACAGGTACAGTTAACTGTATGATCGCGGCGCTTGTACTTTGTGTGCTCGCAGAGCTGATTGGACCCTTGAAGTTCAAAGTGGCAGGAGTAGATGTTACAATCCTGACAATGATCTGGGTAATCATTATGGGTATTTTATTGTCCCCAATGCTTTTAGGTAAAGTGATTCCCCCTTTAAAGAAGTTTATCAGCAGTGCAGAAATCAAGCGTGCACCGTATTTGCTTTCTCTTACACTTTATCCTCTTGGTATCATGTTTGGTATCAATGCAGGACCAAAGATTGGAATTGTCTTACAGGCAGGACCTGCTTTGCTTTTGCAGGAAGTAGGAAATATGATGACAATGCTCATTGCATTGCCGTTGGGACTGCTGATCGGATTAGGACGAAGCGCGGTAGGAGGAACCTTCTCTCTTTGTAGAGATACAGCTCTTGGTATTATCGGTGATAAGTATGGACTGGAATCCAGAGAAGGTATGGGAACCCTTGGCACATATATCAGTGGAAGTGTATTTGGAACATTATTTTATTCCTTCCTTGCACCACTTGGGCTCATGATCGGTTTTCATCCATACGCTCTTGCCATGGCATCAGGCATGGGAAGTGCTTCTATGATGAATGCAGCAACAACAGCTCTCACAAGCGCAGCACCTGCAGCATTCACAGAACAAATTCTTGCATATTCTGCAACAAGTGGTCTTTTGACAGCCGTTACCGGTATTTACGTAGAAATGTTTGTGGCATTGCCGTTAGCGAACTGGTATTATCGTCGTATTAATCCGTCGATAGAAAAAATTCGTGTAAAAGTATTTAAGGCGAAGCCGGAGAAGGAGGATTAACAAGAATGGCAAATACAGCACAGGCAGAAGAAAAGGTATCAACATTAGAAAATATTATAGAGCAGATTAAAATTGTAATCGTTGTATATGGTATTATCGCAGTGATTCATCTTGTTTCAGTAAGAAGTAACCTGATGGAACTTGGAAAAGCAACACTGGTGAGCTTTGTCCTTGTAGTTCTTTCAATTCTCTTAAAGAATTTTGTAAAGAAACCGAATCTTCCGGGATTTGCATGGTCAACACTTGTTGCGTTTGCACTGACATTGCCGATTTCTCCGGTAGCCGATTTCATTATAAATGCATTACAGGCATATTCTTTCGGATTAGTAGGTATTCCTCTTCTTGCATTTGCAGGTATTGCAGTAGGAGAGCAGTTAGAGGTCTTTAAAAAGCTTAGTTGGAAGATTGTATTAATATCCTTTGTTGTTATGGCATCTACATATTTTGGTTCAGCTCTCATTTCTAACATTGTATTGGCATTAAATGGAATGATCTAAATAATTTGGGGATAGAAAAAAAATTCATTTTTGGAAAGGTAGGGTTAAATTATGGAGGCATTAGAAAGCATTAAAAAACATATTATAACACTTGCAGAAGAGAAAAAAACAGAATTTGAGGAAACAAGTTCTTACATTTTTCATCATCCGGAACTGGCATTTCATGAACATAAATCACAGGCTGCTCTTTGTGATCTTCTTGAAAAAAATGGATTTGAAGTAAAAAGAGGGGTAGGAAGCCTTGAAACCGCTTTTGAAGCAACTTATGATTCCGGTAAACCCGGAAAGACAGTTGCATTAATGGGTGAGTATGATTGTCTGCCTGAAATAGGACATGGATGCGGACATAACCTTATCGGAACATCTGCAGCAGGTGGTGGAATTGTTTTAAAAGAAACTATGGAAAAATACGGAATCGGTGGTGTTTTAAAAGTTCTTGGCACACCGGCGGAGGAAAAAGGAAGCGGAAAAGCAATTATGGTGCGTGAAGGGGTGTTTAAGGGAATTGATGCCGCATTGTTAATGCATCCCTGTGATGCATCTATCCCAGATGACATTTCCTTTGCAGCAGTTGTTTTAGAATTTACCTTCCGGGGTAAACCTGCACATGCAGCAGCCTGTCCATGGAAAGGAGCAAATGCTTTAAGTGGTGTACAGCTTATGTTCCATGCAGTTGATATGATGCGGCTTCATTTTAAAGACTACAGTCGTGTACATGGAATTATAACAGAGGGCGGTGTTGCTCATAATACAGTTACCGATGAGGCCAAAGCAGTATTTAATATTCGTTCTCTGGAATATGAATATATGATGGAGCTTGTTGAAATCATACGCAACTGCGCAAAAGGTGCGGCAATTGCAACCGGAACAACTGTGGAAGAGAAGCAGCTAGATGAAGTAATTAAAGATGTACGTAATGATAAAAAGCTGGTTCAGTATGTACGTAAAAATATGGAGCTTATTGGAGAAGAATACATAGAACGTGATCTGACTCAGGGAATCGGATCAACAGATGTCGGAAATGTAACACATGAGATTCCTGCCATTCAGTTTTACGTAAAACTGAAAGATCACGTAGGAACACACACACAAGAATTTGCTGTGGCAGCAGGAGGTGAAGAAGGAAAAAGAAATCTTCACGCATCTGTGAAACTTCTGGCTCTCAGTGCATGTGATGTATTAATGGAAGGCTAAGAATAATTAAATTGGATAGAAAAAGAGGAAGATGCTTTTGGGGGAAGTATCTTCCTCTTTTCAGATAGTAATGGAAGATGCATAAACTGTTTTGGGCAAATCATAATAAAAAAAGTGTTTTCCAAAATCTCCCCCCCCTTATCCAAATCAGATTGCATTTTCAGTAAAAATAAACTATAATAGATTCGTACTTATAAAGACTGAATATTCAGGATTAAGATGAAAAAGACAGTAAAAACGGGCAGATATGAGAGGAAAAACAAATGGAATTAATCATTGGCGGCGCATTTCAGGGAAAAAGTGAATATGCAAAGAAGCATTTTCCCCAAATCAACTGGGCAAACGGAAACGACATTGACGAAGAACAGCTTCTTAATGCGCAGGGAATTCTTCATTTTCATGAATATATTAAAAATGAAATGAAACAGGAACATGATGTAAGCGCTCTGGCAAAGAAAATCATAGAACGCAATCCACAGGTCATTCTTGTCTCAGATGAGGTGGGATACGGCGTGGTTCCTGTCGATGCCTTTGAACGTTCATACAGAGAAGCGGTAGGCCGCATCTGTACAGAACTGGCAGCATACAGCAGCAGAGTCACACGAGTAATCTGCGGAACAGGGATGGTGATTAAAGATGCTTAAATTATGGCTCATCCGTCACGGAAAGACGGAAGGAAACAAGCTTGGCAGATACATAGGCGTCACGGACGAACCTCTTTGCGAAGAGGGCAAAGAATTTTTGAAAAAAATGAACTATCCTGCGACCGGAAATATTTATGTCAGCCCTATGAAGCGCTGTCTGGAAACTGCCCAGATTCTTTTTCCGGGAAAAAGCTTCCTGATCATTGATGAACTGTCAGAATGTAATTTCGGTGACTTTGAAAACAAAAATTACAAAGAATTGTCTGGTAATCCGGATTATCAGACATGGGTAGACAGCGGCTGTGAGCTTCCCATTCCCAACGGGGAAAGCAGAGAAGAATTTAAACGCAGGAGTCTCACCGGCTTCCAGAAAGCTGTATCCGGCTGTATTCGAAATAATATAACAGACGCGGCGCTTGTCATCCACGGCGGAACTATCATGAACATTATGGAAGCCTATGCAGACAGAGAGCGTCCCTTCTATGAATGGCATGTTAAAAACGGAGGAGGCTATGAAGTAGAAATCGATACGGATTTGTGGAAACAGGATAAGAGAACAGCAATTCTTCTTTCATCTGTTTTGGAAGGCTGAATAACGCATGGGCGTTTTTTTAGTATAACAATAAAATAAACGGAGGAATTAATATGTGGAATCGCAGTGATTTAAAATGTCATGCAAAAGCAGCAATCCAAAAAAACTATTGGGCAGTAGTAATTGTAGCTTTTATTATGGTTCTTGTTTCAGCATCATCTAATGCAGATGATGCTGAAAAAAATACAGCGCAGCAGTCTGCTCAGACTGATTATACTGTCGAAGAAGACGGAACATTAAATGAGCAACCCGAAGAAACACCCATTGATAAAGCAGTATCCGGCATAAAAAAAGTAACTGACTACAATGTTTTTAATGTTATATGGATTGCATTGGGACAGGTGGCGCTGTTTATTCTTATTATATTCATGCTTCTGTTCGGGGTTCTTATCGGAAATGTTCTTATGGTAGGCGGAACGAAGTTTTTTATCGAAAACAGAACCGGTAATCCGAAAGCCTCCCGTCTGTTTTACGGATTTCGATGTGGGCACTACTGGAATATCGTAAAAACCATGCTGCTGACAGAAATCTATATTGTACTCTGGACGCTGCTCCTGATTGTTCCGGGAATCATAAAAACATACGAATACCGTATGGTACCTTATATTCTTGCAGAGCATCCTGAGATGGAGTGCAGAGAAGTTATCGCTTTAAGCAGAGAAATGATGAACGGTGAAAAAATGAATGCATTTGTTCTTGATTTTTCTTTTATACCGTGGCTTTTCCTGAGCACATTAACATTTGGCATTGCGGGTATTTTCTTTGTAGAGCCTTATATACGCGCTACAGATGCAGAATTATTTGCTGTACTTGCAGGTGAAAGAATCCCCAACGACTGCATATCCTGAAATATATCATACTATTCTAATAGGAATAGCTGTAAACCGGCCCTGTAAATCTGTTACAGGGCTGATTCTATATAACCGTTTAAAAAAGCACCAATACATTATCCAAAAAAATTTAGAACAAAAAAATATTTTTGCAAAAATCTATTGAAATCTAAAAAAAAATATGGTAGAGTATTAGTATAAAATTCCGAAAGATACAGCATAAATATCGTATCTATTGGTAAAAATTGCTAACATCTATCGTATAACTTAAATATATAGCAAAAGGAGGATGTCATATGCTTATTATTGGTAATGGTAGAATGATCACACGGGACGCATCCAATCCATTCTTAGAGAATGGCGCTGTTGCAATGGATGGTAACACCATAGTTATGGTGGGGGTAACAAATGATGTTAAGAAGGCTTATCCTGATGCCGAATTCGTGGATGCCAGGGGTGGGGTTATCATGCCCGCATTTATCAATGCCCATGAGCATATCTACAGCTCTTTTGCAAGAGGGCTCAGCATTAACGGATACAATCCCAAGGGATTTCTTGATATCTTAGACGGAATGTGGTGGACAATTGACCGCCATCTGACACTGGAACAGACGAAGCTTTCTGCATATGCAACCTATATTGATTCCATCAAAAATGGTGTGACAACTGTTTTTGACCATCATGCAAGCTTCGGCCATATCACAGGTTCCTTAAATGCTATTGAAGAAGCTGCGAAAGATCTGGGCGTAAGAACCTGTCTCTGTTACGAAATCTCTGACCGTGACGGTATGGATAAATCCAGAGAATCCGTTATGGAGAATGTAAACTTTATCAAACATGCGCTTGCAGATGACAGCGATATGATTGCCGGAATGATGGGTATGCATGCATCTTTCACAATTTCCGACGAGACAATGGCTCTGTGTAACGAACTGAAACCTGAAGGCGTAGGATACCATATTCACGTTGCAGAAGGTATTTACGATCTCCATCAGTGTTTGAAAGAGCATGGCAAACGAATTGTAGACCGTCTTTATGACTGGAATATTCTGGGACCGAAAACGCTTCTGGGGCATTGCATCTATATCAATGAACATGAGATGGATTTAATTAAGGAAACTGACACTATGGTCGTACATAATCCGGAATCCAACATGGGAAATGCCTGCGGATGTCCTCCGACTATGGCGCTTGTACACAAAGGAATCCTTACAGGACTTGGAACTGACGGATATACCCATGATATGATGGAATCCTGGAAAGTGGCAAATGTTCTCCATAAACACCATCTATGCGACCCGAATGCAGCCTGGGGAGAAGTGCCTCAGATGCTTTTTGAGGGAAATGCAAAAATTGCCAACCGCTACTTCAAAAAAGAGCTTGGTGTTCTTAAAGAAAGCGCAGCAGCAGATGTCATCGTAGTAGATTACAACCCGTTGACTCCGATGAACGAGAATAATGTAAACGGACATCTTTTGTTCGGTATAAACGGAAGTATGGTTCAGACAACCGTATGCAATGGTAAAGTTCTGATGAAAGACCGTGAAGTTCTTGTTTGTGACGAAGCCAAAGTAATGGCTGACTGCCGTCAGGCAGCAAAAGAACTTGCCGACGATATTAACGGATAAATAGAAGGAGGGAATGATTATGAGTGAAGTCATGACCTGTATGTCCTTTGGACAGTTAATGAACTGGGTATTAGAAGAAAAAAGAACAAAAGGCACTGTATTCGGACAGCACAGAGCCTATGTTGCAGATAAAAACATGGAAATTTTCGGAAGAAATCTGGAAACTCCCATCGGACCTGCAGCAGGTCCTCATACACAGTTGACACAGAACATTGTTGCATCTTATTATGCTGGCGCACGTTTCTTTGAACTGAAAACAGTTCAGAAAATGGACGGAGCAGAACTTGCCGCATGTATCAACCGCCCATGTATTCTTGCGGAAGATGAAGGATATAACTGCGAATGGTCTACAGAGCTTTATGTACCGGAAGCTATGGGCGAATATATTAAAGCATGGTTTATTCTCCATGTAATTGCAAAGGAATTCGATCTTGGCGCACAGGATGGTTTCCAGTTTAACATTTCCGTAGGCTATGACCTTGCGGGAATCAAAGAACCGAAGGTTGACACTTTTATCAACAATATGATGGAAGCAAAGGATACAGAGATTTTTAAGGAATGTAAACAGTGGCTCCTTGACCATGTGGATAAATTCGAGAAATTCACAAAAGAGGACGTTGAGGCCATTCCATCCAATATCTGTAATTCAGCAACAATTTCAACTTTACACGGATGCCCTCCGAATGAAATTGAAAGCATTGCAAACCATCTGTTCAAAGAAAAACATCTGAATACCTTTATCAAATGTAATCCGACTCTTCTTGGTTATGAATTTGCAAGAAAAACAATGGATGATATGGGATATGATTACATGGTATTCGGCGATTTCCATTTCAAAGACGACCTGCAGTATGAGGACGCAATCCCGATGTTCAAACGTCTTCAGGCTCTTGCAGATGAATTAAATCTTGCATTTGGCGTAAAAATAACCAATACCTTCCCTGTGGATGTGACCAGAAAGGAACTTCCAAGTGAAGAAATGTATATGTCAGGAAAGGCGCTGTTTCCACTGTCTATTTCACTGGCAGCCAAACTCTCAAGAGAATTTAACGGAAAACTTCGAATCGCTTACTCCGGAGGTGCGGATTACTTTAACATTGAAAAAATCGTCGGCTGCGGTGTATGGCCGGTAACAGTTGCCACAACCATTCTGAAACCGGGCGGATATCAGCGATTCACCCAGATGGCAGAAAAAGTCATGGCAGAGGGTGTGAAGCCATGGGAAAGAATTGATGTGGAAGCTCTGGAACAGCTTGCCGAATCTGCAAAAACAGATCCACACCATAAAAAAAGCATCAAACCTCTTCCGAAGAGAAAAACAGATACCGAAGTTCCGCTTCTTGACTGTTTCTTCGCTCCTTGTGAGGAAGGATGTCCAATCCACCAGGATATTCCGAATTATGTAAAATTAGCAGGAGAGGGCGACTATGCCGGAGCACTCCGCGTAATTCTCGAAAAAAATGCCCTTCCGTTTATTACAGGTACTCTTTGCGCTCACAACTGTATGTATAAATGTACCCGTAACTTCTACGAAGAACCTGTAAATATCCGTGGAACCAAACTGATTGCAGCTCAGAACGGATACGATACCGTGATCGATGAAATCAAAGCAGGCAGCGCAGACGGTCGAAAAGTTGCAGTAGTCGGCGGCGGCCCTGCAGGAATTGCATCTGCTTATTTCCTTGCAAGAGCAGGCGCAAAAGTTACTGTTTTTGAAAAAGAAGAAAAACTCGGCGGTGTGATTCGCTATGTGATTCCTGGTTTTAGAATCAGCGACGATGCCATTAATAAAGACATTTCTTTCATAGAAAAGATGGGAGTGGAGATTAAAACAGGTACAGAAATCACTTCTGTACAGGAATTAAAAGCAGAAGGCTATGACGCTGTGATTGTAGCTGTCGGCGCAAATAAACCGGGCACTTTGAAACTGGAAAAAGGCGAAACAATCAATGCTCTTGAATTCCTGAGAGACTTTAAAGAGAACGACGGAAATGTAAATCTTGGCAAAAATGTAGTCGTAATCGGCGGCGGAAACACAGCTATGGATACGGCAAGAGCAGCAAAACGCACAAAAGGCGTTGAGCACGTTTACCTTGTATACAGAAGAACGAAATACTATATGCCGGCAGCAGAAGACGAACTGCTGGAAGTTCTTGAGGATGGCGTTGAATTTAAAGAACTCCTTGCACCTGTTTCTCTGGAGAATGGCAGACTCCTCTGCAAAAAGATGGAACTTGGCGCTCTGGACGCATCAGGACGCGCCAGTGTCACAGAAACAGATACTTTTGAAGAAGTACCTGCAGATTCTGTTATCGTAGCTGTTGGTGAAAAAGTACCGACAGAATTCTATGAAGCAAACGGAATTAATGTAAACGAACGCGGCAAAGCAAAAGTTAACGACAAGACTCTGGAAACAAGTGTGGAGAACGTATATCTCGCAGGCGACGGTGCAAAAGGGGCAGCTACAATCGTAGAGGCAATCCGCGACGCACAGCTTGCAGTAAAAGCAATCCTTGAAAAAGAAATTGTAAAAAATGCTCCTGTACCGGGTACAGAAGAAGATTGCTTCGCGAAAAAAGCAATTCTCAAAGAAAGCAAAGATACTGTAAAAGAGAATGAGCGCTGCCTCACCTGTAACAAAGTATGTGAAAATTGTGTAGATGTATGTCCGAACCGCGCAAACATTTCTATCAAGGTTCCGGGAATGGAAATGAACCAGATTATCCATGTAGATTACATGTGTAATGAATGTGGCAATTGTAAGACATTCTGTCCATACGCAAGTGCTCCATATAAAGATAAATTCACCCTGTTTGCCAAAGAGGCAGACATGGCTGACAGTACAAATGACGGTTTTGCTGTAGTGAACAGGGAAACAAAAGAATGTAAGGTTCGTTTCCTTGGAAAGATTACAGACTGCAAAGCAGATGACCCGAACGATGCTTTATATGAGGGATTACGCAGACTGATCAACGCAGTCATTGACGACTATTCTTATCTGCTCATGTAATAACAGACATATGAAAGGGCGCAACTGTTTCAGGGACAGTTGCGCCCTCATTGTAAAGGAGAATGTCTATGTTTAATTTTTTTGTAAACGGTAAAGAATACCATGAAGAAAATGATATGAAGCTTCTTCCTTTTCTCAGAAATGTTTGCAAGCTGAAATCTGTAAAAGACGGATGCAGCGAAGGAGCCTGCGGTACCTGTCATGTTCTTATAGACGGAAAAGCAACAAAAGCCTGCGTACCGAAGTTATCTAAGCTGGAAGGCAAACACATAATGACAATAGAAGGCTTTGAGGAAGAAGAAAAAGAAATTTTTGTCCGCGCCTTTGGTGAAGCGGGAGCAGTGCAGTGTGGTTTCTGTATTCCTGGAATGGTTATCAGCGCTAAGGGGCTGATTGATAAGAATCCTAACCCAACCAGAGCAGATGCAGCGGAAGCCATCAAGAATAATGTCTGCCGTTGTACAGGCTACAAAAAGATTATTGACGGTATTTTACTTGCGGCCAAATATAAAAGAGAAGGGCTTCCTGAGAAAAAAGAATACACGTGGAAAGTCGGAGAACGCATTCCAAGAGTCGATGTCAGAGAAAAGGTTCTGGGATATGGCGAATATCCGGATGATGTAGAAGTTGAGGGGATGATTTACGGAAGCGCTCTTCGAAGCGAATACCCACGAGCGAGAGTTCTCGCCATTCACACAGAAAAAGCAAAAGCCCTTCCCGGTGTAATAGGCGTATATACAGCAGAAGATATTCCGGGAAGCGTAAAAGTCGGACATTTAAAGCAGGACTGGGATACAATGGTTCCGATCGGACATCTGACACATTATCTGGGCGATGCCATTGCCCTTGTCGCTGCAGAATCTCCGGAAATCGTTAAGGAAGCAAAGAAACTCATCGAAGTAGAATATGAAGTTCTCGATATGATTCGTACCCCCTATGAAGCAATGGCAGACGACGCTCCAAAGGTCCATGAATCAGAAGAAAACAACCTTCTTTCCCATTGGCACGTTCACAGAGGTGATGCGGATGCCGCTATCGCTGGAGCCAAATATGTAATCAGTGATAAGTTTCAGACACCGTGGACAGAACATGCATTTCTGGAACCGGAATGCGCAGTTGCTATTCCGGATGGAGACGGTGTACTGATTTATTCCACAGATCAGGGTGTATATGATACCCAGCACGAATGTATGATAATGTTGGGACTTCCTGCTGAAAAAGTAAAGGTCAGAAATAAACTTGTAGGGGGCGGCTTCGGTGGAAAAGAGGATGTTACTGTCCAGCATTTGGCAGCACTGATTGCATATCTGTCCAAGCGCCCGGCAAAAGTAAAACTGACACGAGCAGAAAGTATTCTGATTCATCCAAAGCGCCATCCTATGGATATGGAATTCACTCTTGGCTGTGATGAAAATGGAATCATTCAGGGTGTAAAAGCGACAGTTATTGCGGATACGGGCGCGTATGCCTCTCTTGGCGGTCCAGTGCTCCAGAGAGCCTGTACACACGCGTCAGGTCCTTATAATTATCAGAATTTCGATATTGATGGAAAAGCTTATTATACGAACAATCCTCCTGCAGGAGCTTACAGAGGCTTCGGCGTAACTCAGACCTGCTTTGCCATTGAAATGCTTCTTACCAAGATGGCAGGAATTGTAGGAATTTCTCCATGGGAAATCCGCTATCGCAATGCCATTCGTCCGGGTCAGGAGCTTCCTAACGGTCAGATTGTAGATGATTCTACAGGACTGGCAGAAACTCTGGAAGCAGTAAAAGATATTTATGAAAGCAGTCCTTACGCAGGAATTGCCTGCGCTATGAAAAATGCCGGCGTAGGCGTCGGACTTCCTGACTGGGGCAGGGTACGCCTTTATGTTCACGATGGAAAGGTGGAAATTCACTCCGGAGCGTCCTGTATCGGTCAGGGACTTGGAACCGTTCTTGTACAGATTGCCGGAGAAATGCTGGAACTTTCCAGAGAGCAGATTTATTATGACGCCTCAAATACCTACAATGCTCCGGATTCGGGAACCACCTCCGGTTCCAGACAGACACTGGTAACAGGCGAAGCTCTTCGAAGAGCCTGTGAGCCTTTAAAAGCCGAGCTTGCAGAGCATACGCTGGAAGAACTGGAAGGAAAAGAATATCTGGGTGAATATCTTGCAAAAACAGACGCTATGGGCTCCAAGGTAAAAAATCCTGTTTCCCATGTAGCATACGGCTATGCCACTCAGGTCTGCATCCTGAATGAGGACGGAACTGTACAGAAAATGGTCGCTGCCCATGACGTGGGAAGGGCCATTAATCCTCTTTCTACAGAAGGTCAGATTGAAGGCGGCGTAGTTATGGGATTTGGATTTGCAACAACAGAAAAATATCCAATTAAAGATTGCAAACCTACCGCAAAATATGGTACACTAGGATTACCAAAAGCAAACAAAGTACCAGAGGTAGAGAGTATTATTGTAGAGAAGCCGGGACTTAATGTAGCCTGCGGCGCAATCGGAATTGGTGAGATTACGTCCATTCCTACAGCGCCAGCCATCGCCGGAGCTTACTACAAGATGGACGGAGAATTCAGAACCACCCTCCCAGTAACTAATACTCCATACCAGAAAAAATGACAATTCAGGCAGGACTGCCGTTTCCCTTTGAAACAGAGCAGAAATGTCAGTGAAAAGCATGGTTCGGAGCCGGACAGGAGTCCTGAGGGGAACACACCTCGGACTTAGTCCGGCTCTTTTCAGTATCATATAACCATGCTGTCCCCCAAAACAAAATAATGAGAAGAAGGTGAAACATATGATTGGAAAGAGTGTTCCAAGAGTAGACGCTTATGAAAAAGTAACTGGACGCGCAAAATTTACAGACGATTACGCACCGGCAAACTGCCTGATCGCGAAAGTGTATCACGCAACAATCGGAAATGGAAAGGTAAAATCCATTGACACCAGCGCAGCAGAGGCTCTGGACGGCGTAGTAAAAGTTGTAACTTTTAAAGACGTACCGAATCATTGTTATCCCACACCGGGACATCCCTGGTCCGTGGAGCCTGCTCATCAGGATATTGCTGACCGCAACATCCTTACAGGCAGAATCCGTTATTATGGAGATGACATTGCGGCTGTTGTTGCAGAAGACGAGATTACAGCACAGCGCGCGCTGAGACTGATCAAAGTAGAATATGAAGAATATCCTGTAGAGACAAACGCCAGAAAATCCATGTGGGGAAGCAAACCTCCTATTCATCTGGATAAAAAGGATAATGTACTCAACCGCACTAACTTTTTTATCGGTAATGTAGAAGAAGGACTGAAAGAATCTGAAACTGTCATTGAAGGACATTATAAAACCCCAATTGTACAGCACTGTCATATTGAGAATCCGATTTCCTACGCATATATGGACAAGGGCAGAATTGTAGTCGTTACCTCTACTCAGATTCCCCACATTGTAAAGCGCGTTGTCGGTCAGGCGCTGGGGATTCCGTGGGGAAAAGTCAGAGTTATCAAGCCTTATATCGGCGGCGGCTTCGGAAATAAGCAGGATGTGCTTTATGAGCCTTTAAACGCTTTCCTTACCACTCAGGTAGGCGGAAGACCTGTTAAGCTGGATATTACAAGAGAGGAAACTTTCTGTAATACAAGAACCCGTCATTCCATTGAATATGATCTGAAAGCAGGCGTAGACAAAGAAGGAAGACTGCTTGCCAAGGATATGCTTGCTATTTCAAACCAGGGCGCTTACGCTTCTCATGGACATGCAATCGCAGCCAACGGACTGACTGCTTGGAGACTGCAGTACGCCTGCCCAAATACAAAGGGAGAAGCATATACAGTGTATACGAATGCCCCTGTAGCCGGAGCCATGCGCGCCTATGGAATTCCTCAGGCAGCTTTTGCCATTGAGTGTTTCATGGACGATATCGCAAGAAAAATTGACATGGATCCGCTGGAGTTCCGACGTAAAAATCTGATTCAGGGTTATTATGAGGATGCATATCTCAAACCGATCGCAGCCAACACAAACGGAATTTTCGAATGTCTGGAAAAAGGCGCTAAAGCAATTGGCTGGGAAGAAAAACGCAGAGAATACGCAAACCAGACAGGAGATATCCGCCGTGGCGTCGGAATGTCTGTATTCTCCTACAAAACCGGCGTATGGCCAATTTCCCTTGAAATTTCAGGCGCAAGAATGGTTCTTAATCAGGACGGAAGCATTCAGCTCCAGATCGGAGCAACAGAAATCGGTCAGGGTGCAGATACTGTATTCTCCCAGATGGCTGCCGAAACCTTACATATGGATGTGGAGGACGTTCACATTGAAACTGTACAGGATACAGATGTAACACCATTTGATACAGGCGCATATGCATCCAGACAGTCCTTTGTCACAGGAACTGCAGTACGCCAGTGTGCAGAGCTTATGAGAACCAAAATTCTGGATTATGCCAAAACACTTCTTCCGGAAGAGACAAGAGAACTGAGTCTTGACCATGGCTGGATTTACGCAGGAGACGAACACGCTATTTCTCTGGAAGCTCTTGCAATGGAAAGCTATTACAGTCTGAGTAATTCTTCCGCTATTACAGCCGAGGTATCAACTCAGGTAAAGAAAAATACCCTTGCCTCCGGCTGTTGCTTTGCAGAAGTAGAAGTAGACCTTAAATTAGGCAAAATTAAAATCCTGAACATCGTAAATGTCCACGACAGCGGCAAACTTCTTAACCCGCAGCTTGCTACTATGCAGGTACACGGCGGTATGTCTATGGGCATGGGATATGGGCTTTCCGAACAGTTGATTCTCGACGAAAAAACAGGACGCGTTTTAAACGGAACCCTGCTGGATTATAAGCTGATGACAACTATGGATACTCCGGATCTGGAAGCGGATTTTGTAGAGCTTGACGACCCTATGGGTCCTTACGGAAACAAGGCTCTTGGCGAGCCGCCTGCAATTCCCGGCGCTCCGGCAATCCGAAATGCGGTTCTTCATGCAACAGGCGTTGCCTTCAATGAAAATCCGCTGACGCCGCAGAAGCTGATTGACGGATTCCAAAAAGCAGGATTAATCTAAAGAGTGGAGGTCAGTTTATGTACGATATTGAGAAATATTATAATGCGTCTACGGTAAAAGAAGCCGTGGAACTTCTCGGGGCGCATCCGGATACGAGGATTATTTCCGGCGGAAGCGACGTCCTTATTAAAATCCGTGAAGGCAAGCTGGCAGGAACTTCTCTTGTCTGCATTCGTGATATAGAAGAACTCAAAGGTGTAAGACTTGCCGAAAACGGAGATATTTATATTGGAGCAGGGACAACCTTTTCCCATATTACCAATGATCCGATTATTCAGGAACACATCGCAGTTCTGGGCGAAGCCGTTGATCAGGTAGGAGGTCCGCAGGTCCGCAATATCGGTACCATCGGCGGAAATATCTGTAACGGTGCAGTAAGTGCAGACAGCGCGCCTACTGTCTTTTCCCTGAATGCCCGCCTTCATCTTGTGAGCAGCGAGGGAGAGCGTGAAGTACCGGTTCACGATTTTTACCTTGGACCGGGCAGGGTAGCTCTGAAAAAAGATGAAATCCTGACCCATGTGATCATTCCGAAAGCGGAATATGACGGTTATAAAGGTCATTATGTAAAATATTCCATGCGTAATGCTATGGATATCGCAACCATTAGCTGCAGCGTAGTCAGCAAAGCAAATCTGGATGCAAATATCCTGGAAGATGTGCGGATTACCTTCGGAGTAGCCGCGCCTGTGCCATACCGCTGCGAAAAAGCAGAGCTTGCATTGAAAGGTATGGAAATTAATGATATATTATATGAAAAAGCAGCAGAACTTGTGCGTGAAGAAATCAATCCAAGAGATTCCTGGAGAGCATCCAAGGCATTTCGTCTGCAGATTGGCGGCGAGATTGTGAAACGCGCCCTGAAACGCACGATAGAACTTGCGGGAGGTGACAGATAATGGAAAAACAGATGCAGCTTGTAAGATGTACGGTAAATGGAAAAGAAGTTGCAGAATATGTGGATGTGAGAGAATCTCTTCTTGATATGCTCCGCAACCGACTTGGCCTTACTTCTGTAAAGAAGGGCTGTGAAGTGGGAGAGTGCGGCGCCTGTACCGTTATCATTGACGGAGAGACAGTTGATTCCTGTATTTATATGGCAGTCTGGGCAGAAGGCAAAAATATCCGTACTCTGGAAGGACTTGAAAAAAACGGAGAGCTTACCAGAATTCAGGAAGCATTTATTGAGGAAGGCGCTATACAGTGCGGCTTCTGCACTCCGGGCTTCATAATGTCTGCCACAGTTCTCCTTGAGAGAGGAGAGACTCTTTCCAGAGAAGCAATCCGTAAGCATATGGCAGGAAATTTATGCCGCTGCACAGGATATCATAACATTGTAAATGCAGTGGAAAAAGTAATGAAGGAAAACGAGGAAGCGAAATAACATTATGAATGATGGGAACCTGATTGTTGTAAGAGGCGGCGGCGATCTGGCAAGCGGTGTAATTCACCGCCTGTACAGATGCGGCTACCGCCTGCTGATTCTGGAAAGTGAAAAACCCAGTGCAATCCGCAGGATGGTATCTTTCTGTGAAGCTGTTTATGACGGGGAAGCTTTTGTAGAAGGTGTTTTAAGCCATCGCGCAGAATCTCTGGGGGAATGTGAAGCGATATGGAACGCAGGGGAAATTCCCCTTATGGTAGACCCAGATTGTACTGTCCTTGAAAAATGTCATCCCCAGGCTGTCATTGACGCTGTGATTGCCAAAAAAAATCTGGGCATGAACCGCAGCCTCGCCCCCCTTACCATTGCTTTAGGTCCTGGATTTGAAGCCGGTGAAGATGTGGATTTCGTAGTGGAGACTATGCGCGGACATGAACTGGGACGAATCATAGAAGAAGGCTGGGCAGCTCCAAATACCGGAATTCCGGGACTGGTTGGCGGTGTCGGCAAAGAGAGAGTGATTCATTCTCCCGCAGCCGGAACTATCCGCTGCGAATCAAAAATAGCAGATATTGTTGAAGAGGGACAGATACTTGCCTATGTAGGCGACTGTCCGGTAGAAGCTTCTATCACAGGCGTACTCAGAGGAATTATCCGCGACGGCTATCAGGTGACAAAGGGAATGAAAATCGCTGACATAGATCCCCGTAAGGAAGAAAAGAAAAACTGTTATTTTATCTCTGACAAGGCACGTTGTATTGCCGGAAGTGTTCTGGAGATTCTTTTATCTCAGGGAGTGCTGCCAGATGACAGATAACCGCATGCAGAATTTTCTGAAGCTCCTGAACATAGACCCCCAAAAACACAAAAGCATTGCAGTAGTGGGAGGCGGAGGAAAAACCAGTCTGATTTTTCGTCTTGCAGAGGAATTACTGATACAGGGGCAAAAGGTGATTATCACCACAACTACTCACATGGCATACGAGCCTTCGAAGCCTTTCGCCCTGCACGGAGACGCTTCTGCTGTTCGTGAAGCGCTCTCTTCTCAGGGAATGGTTATTGCAGCGGAATATGATTTTTCCACAGGTAAAATAAGTTCTCTTTCTTCTCAAAAGCTAAAAGAACTGACCGGATATGGCGCCGTTCTTTTGATAGAAGCAGACGGAGCCAGAAGAATGCCTGTAAAAATACCGAAAGACTGGGAACCGGTGATTCCGGATTTTGTACAGCTTGTGATTGGAGTGATCGGACTTGACTGCCTTGACGAACCGATTTTTAAAACTGCGTACAGTGCAGAAAATCTTGCATTCTTTCTTGATAAGACGGAGCTTGATTCTATAACTTCCACAGATCTTTTTAAAATTGCAGTTTCAGAAAGTGGTCTCCGAAAAGATGTACAAGATAGCGAATTTCGTGTATACTTTAATAAAGCAGACGTTCTTGACGAAGTTGCCCGGGCAGAAAAACTTGTAAAGAAGCTTAAAGAAGCTGGAGTTCAGTCTTCTTATGGAAGTCTGATTTCCTGAAAAAGCCCGGATTTCTCTGAGACTCTGAATCCCTGTGAGAATCTGAAGGAGAATAAACAGTGAAACTTGCAATGATTATGCTGGCGGCTGGAAACAGCCGCCGTTTTGGTGAAAATAAACTTTTATACAAAATTGACAAAGTCCCCATGTACCGGAAAATTTTAAAAGAGTTACAAGAGGCAAAAGAAGTTCTGGAAACACATATTCCAAAAGTTACATGTACTATTACGATTGTCACTCAATATGAGGAAATCAGGAATTACGCAACAGAACAGGGAATGGAAGTTCTGATAAACCCTCATCCGGAGGATGGAATTGCCTCGTCTCTGAAAATCGGTCTTCGGGCAAACAGGAACGCTGATGCAGCGCTTTTTACTGTATCAGACCAGCCCTGGCTGAAAAGCCTTACAATTGTCAGGCTTACAGATAAATATCTGAGCACAGGGGAAAAAATTGCCTGTCCGGCTGTTATGGAGGAGGACGAAATCTGTATTGGAAATCCTTGCCTCTTTTCCAGCGCATATTTTCCTGAGCTTTTCAAGCTTACAGGTGATACAGGAGGCAAGCGGGTAATAAAAAGGCACATGGAAGATACAGCCCTTCTTTTTCTGGAGGAAAAACAGGAGCTTACAGACATTGATACAAAAGCAGTTATTAAAAATTCTGATAAATAAGCAATTTATATAAAAATATATAATTTTTCTCAATCAGAAAACAGAGCTATAATAAATACAGATATTTTGGACAGTAAAAGGAGGAAAAACAAATGATACAGGTAAACGCAATGGGCGATGCCTGCCCGATTCCGGTTGTAAAAACAAAAAAAGCCATCAGTGCGATGAAAACATCCGACATACTGGTGACATTGGTGGATAATGAAATTGCAGTTCAGAATTTAACGAAGCTGGGTAAATCCATGGGCTATCCGGTCACCTCTGAAAAGCTTGGAGAAAAAGAATATAAGGTACAGATGGAAGTGACTATTGAGACGGAGGATTCTAAAGAGGAAAAAGAAGAAGTTCTCACCTGTATTCCTGATTCCAGAAACAATACAGTTGTAGTTATTTCTTCACCGAGAATGGGTGAGGGAAACGATGAGCTTGGAACTGTTCTTATGAAGGGCTTTCTTTATGCTCTGACACAGCTTGATGAACTTCCGAAGACCATTCTGTTTTACAATGGAGGAGCTACTCTCACCTGCGAAGGCTCTGCTTCACTGGAAGATCTGAAATCACTGGAGGCGCAGGGCGTAGAGATTCTTACCTGCGGAACCTGCCTGAATTACTATGAAATGTCCGATAAATTAAGAGTCGGAGAAGTTACAAATATGTACACGATCGCAGAAAAAATGACAGGCGCCGGAAAGCTCGTGAAACCATGATTTACTTTGACAACGCAGCTACAACTATGAAAAAACCGCCCCAGGTATCTGAGGCGGTATTAAATGCCCTTGGAAATATGGGAAACTCAGGCAGAGGCGCTCACGGCGCTACTCTGGGCGCTTCAAGAATTATCTATGACACAAGAGTTCTTCTTGGAGAGCTTTTCGGTATTTCAGCGCCAGAACGCATCGCCTTTACTTCAAATGCTACAGAAGCCCTGAATACAGCCATTTCAGGCATGTTTAAAAAGGGAGATCACGTCATTACAACAGAGTGCGAACATAATTCTGTTCTCCGCCCTCTTTACAGAAAAGAAAAAGAAGGTGTAGAGCTTACCATTCTTCCGACCTTAAAGAACGAAAAAAGAAAGCAGGGAATTCTGGATTATGCTTCCCTTGAAAACGCCGTGAAGCCTAACACAAAAGCCATCGTCATAACCCATGTCTCCAATCTTACCGGTAATATTACAGATTTAGAATCCGTGAGCAGTTTTGCTAAAAAACACGGTCTTTTACTGGTTGCAGACGCGTCCCAGAGCGCCGGCGTTCTTCCTTTGAATGTTGAAAAACTGGGTATCGACGTTTTATGTTTTACCGGTCATAAGGGGCTTCTGGGTCCGCAGGGCACAGGCGGTATTTATGTGCGTGAGGGCGTTGAAATCCAGCCGTTAAAGGTTGGAGGAAGCGGAGTACACAGCTATGACAAAAACCATCCATCCCAGATGCCTGCAGCTCTCGAAGCCGGTACTTTAAACGCTCATGGAATAGCGGGGCTGCATGGTGCTCTGGAATATCTGAAAGAAACAGGAATCGAAACTATACGCCAGAAAGAAATGGGGCTGCTGAAGTATTTTCTGGAAGGTGTTCGTGAAATTGAAGGGATTACCTTGTACGGAAATCCAGAGCTGGAACACCGTGTGGCAACGGTAGCTCTTAATATACGCAATTATGATTCCGGAGAAGTTGCAGACTTGCTGTGGGAAGAGTATGAAATTGCTGTTCGTTCCGGTGCCCATTGTGCGCCTTTGATGCACAATGCACTGGGGACAAAAGAGCAGGGCGCTGTTCGTTTCAGTTTTTCCCACTATAATACAAAGGAAGAAACAGACATTGCCATCCGCGCTCTTCGGGAAATTGCAGAGGAGTAATTGTTATGCGTGAAAAAAAAGAGGCACTTATCATTACCTTTTCTACGACTGCAGAGGCAATGAAAACAGAAAAATATTGTGAAAGAAACCGCTTTTCCGGAAGATTGATTCCTGTTCCGAGGGAGATTACAGCAGGTTGCGGACTTGCATGGAAAGCTGCGCCGCAGGAAATGGATCAGCTCCTCCAAAACATGAGCGCTGCAGGTATCCATTGGGAAGAAGCACGGATTCTGAAAATATAAAATGGGAGTTAATGAAATCCTATGAAAGTTCATCAGACAGATTTTTCAAAAGGCAGTGTGTACAAAAATATTCTTGAAGTTGCAGTTCCGCTTACAATTGCCCAGCTTTTGAATCTTTTGTACAACATTGTAGACAGAATATACATCGGCAGGATTCCCCATGCAGGTACTCTTGCACTTACCGGAATCGGACTTTGTTTTCCGCTCATTACACTTATTAATGCTTTTACCATGCTCTTTGGAAGCGGAGCCGGACCTCTCTTTGCTATGGCAAGAGGCAATAAAAATGAGAGAGAAGCGCAGCGGATTATGGGAAATACTTTTACCATGCTGGTTTGTACAGGATGCATTTTAATGATAATCGGTTTTCTTTTTTATAAACCGATTCTTTATGTATTTGGAGCCAGTGATATTACGTTTCCTTATGCAAAAGCTTATATTACAATTTATCTTTTTGGAACGCTGTCTGTGATGATTGCACTGGGAATGAATCCTTTTATCAATAGCCAGGGCTTTGGAAATATCGGAATGTTTACGGTGCTGATTGGAGCTGTATGCAATATTATTCTTGACCCGATTTTTATTTTTGTCTTTCATATGGGAGTCAGAGGAGCTGCACTTGCTACCATTCTTTCACAGTTTTTATCATCTGCATGGGTTCTTTATTTTCTCACCAAAAAGGCTCCCATACGGTTGGTCAAAGAAGCTCTGGCAGTGAGATGGAAACGGATAAAAAGTATTACTGCTCTTGGTATTTCCGGCTTTATCATGGCATTCACAAACAGTATTGTACAGATTGCGTGCAATGCAACACTTCAGCAATATGGCGGCGACCTCTATGTGGGAATCATGACAGTGCTTAATTCTGTACGGGAAATCTGTACCATGCCTGTAATGGGGCTTGCCAACGGAGCCGCACCTGTTATGAGCTTTAATTATGGAGAAAAAGCATACGACAGGGTAAAAAAAGCAATCCGGTTTATCTCAATTATAGGCGTTTGTTATACAGTCGTGATATGGGGACTTCTCAAGCTTGCCCCGGGATTTTTTATCAGAATATTTAATAATGATCCCATGTTGATTAAAAAAGGAATTCCGGCTCTTCATATTTACTTCTTTGGTTTCTGCTTCATGGCGCTACAGTTTTCCGGCCAAAATGTATTTACAGCTCTTGGCAAAGCAAAAAAGGCAACCTTTTTTTCTCTGTTCAGAAAAGTTATCATTGTAACACCGCTTACCCTGCTTCTTCCGTCTGTTGCCGGTCTTGGTGTGGACGGAGTATTCTGGGCAGAACCAATTTCCAATTTTGTGGGAGGATGCGCCTGCTTTTTCACTATGATTTTAACTGTAATGCCCGAATTAAATCAAAAAATGCATAAGAAAAAAGAATAAAATTTATAAAGAAAAGGCACCTTTCGCCGGGCAATTGCAAAAGGTGCTTTTTGGGAGTTTATAATAAGAATTAATTACAATTTATTATTTTTTCAGGAATACTGAATAAGTGTTCCTGTTTTTCCCTGAATACCGTCTTTTGCTTTTTCAAGAAGGGTAATCATAGCTGTTCTTCCCGGTCCGGAACTTGCGAAATCAATAGCAGCCTGAACCTTTGGAAGCATAGAACCTGGAGCAAACTGTCCCTCCTCGATGTATTTTTTTGCATCTTCTACAGAAAGTGTATCCAGCCACTGCTCATTTTCCTTACCGAAATTAATGGCTACTTTTTCTACAGCAGTAAGAATAATAAGCATATCTGCATCAAGTTCTTTTGCCAGAAGAGCGCTGGCAAAATCTTTATCTATTACAGCAGAAGCTCCTTTCAAGTGATCTCCGTTTAATACAACCGGAATTCCGCCTCCTCCGCAGCAGATGACAATTTTATTTGCATCAACAAGACTGTTGATGGCATCGTGTTCCACAATTTCAACAGGCTTTGGAGATGCCACAACACGACGGTAACCTCTGCCTGCATCTTCTTTCATAATATGTCCGTAAGCTTTTGCCTGATAATCCGCTTCTTCCTTTGTGAGGAATTTTCCGATTGGCTTGGACGGATTCTGGAAAGCAGGATCATTGGGATCTACACGAACCTGAGTTACAACTGTTACAACAGGAGTGCGGACAAATCCACGCTTGCGAAGTTCTTCACGAAGCGCATTCTGCAGATCATAGCCGATGTATGCCTGACTCATGGCTACACAGACGGAGAGAGGAGTGTTCGGCTGGTTTTCATCCTCACGGGAAAGGGCAGACATGGCATTGTTGATCATCCCTACCTGAGGGCCGTTTCCGTGGACAACAACAACCTGATGTCCTTCTTCAATCAGATCGCATAAAGCTTTTGCGGTTGTTTTTACTGCCTTCATCTGCTCAGGGAGCGTATTCCCCAATGCATTTCCTCCAAGAGCGATGACAATTCTTTTTCTTTTATACATCTGTAAAAACCTCCCAGTCATTATTGTTTAAAAAGGAAGTGCGGAGCTGTTGCAGCAGTACAGCAGCTCCGCAAAAAGAGGTATTGCCTGTGTTATGCGAGAATTCTCGGTGCAGCTTTTACTTCCAGTTTTTTCAGGATTTCCTGTGGCTTTTCAAATTTGGAAAGCAGAATCATAGCTGCAATTACATAAGGTTTGAAGCTTGCTTCTTTATATAACGGAATTCTGTAACGGTCAAATACGGAAGCATCAACCTCGCCTGTCTCACAGCTTACACCTGTGATATCTGCCGGCAGACAGTGGAGATAGAGGGCTTTTCCATCTTTTGTTGTTTTCATAAGTTCTTCTGTACAAGCCCAGTCTTTATGCTCTGCATTCTGTGCAAGGAGTTCTTTTTCCAGCTTGTCAATGCCTTCGAAATCGCCTTCGCCATAAAGGTTTGTACGTTTTTCCATAGCTGCAAATGGAGCCCAGCTCTTTGGATATACAATATCTGCATCCTTGAAAGCATCTTCCATGCTGTTCGTCTTAGTGAAAGAACCGCCTGTAGCAGCAGCATTTTTCTTTGCGATTTCTTCAATTTCAGGCATTACGTCATATCCTTCCGGATGAGCAAGAACAACATCCATACCGAAACGTGTCATAAGACCGATAACGCCCTGCGGAACAGAAAGCGGTTTGCCGTAAGAAGGAGAGTAAGCCCATGTCATGGCAAGTTTTTTGCCTTTCAGATTTTCAACACCGCCGAATTCATGGATAATATGAAGCATATCCGCCATACACTGTGTCGGATGGTCAACGTCGCACTGAAGGTTTACAAGAGTCGGTCTCTGTTCAAGAATTCCGTCCTTGTTTCCTTCTGTTACAGCATCCATAAACTCTTTCTGATATGCATGCCCTTTTCCGATATACATGTCATCGCGAATACCGATTACATCAGCCATAAAGGAAACCATATTTGCGGTTTCACGAACAGTCTCTCCATGAGCAATCTGAGATTTTTTCTCATCCAGATCCTGCACCTCAAGACCAAGAAGATTACATGCAGAAGCGAAAGAGAAGCGTGTACGTGTAGAGTTATCACGGAAAATAGAGATGCCAAGACCACTTTCAAATACTTTTGTGGAAATATTGTTTTCTCTCATAAAACGAAGAGCGTCTGCAACTGTGAAAACAGCTTCCAGTTCATCGTCTGTTTTATCCCATGTCCAGAAAAAATCGTTGTTGTACATTTCTTTAAAGTTTAAGCTGTTCAGTTTATCAATGTAATCCTGTAATGTTTTCATAAAATATATTCTCCTTATTTATGTTTTTATTTTTGAGGGAGGGGCTGCTGACCTTATTGGCGGGCGGACAGCAGCCATTTATCATTAAGCATTAAAACTTATTATTTGCAGTATACAGTTGGAAGAGCAGCGTAAACAGCAGCGCATCTTACAAGGTCGATTTTCCATGTTTTTTCGTTTGGGGCATGCGCCTGTGCTTCTGCACCGGGTCCAAAACCAATACATGGAATTCCGTTACGTCCCATAATAGAAACGCCGTTTGTAGAGAAAGTCCATTTATCTGTAAGAGGACGGGCTTTTCTCATAGATTCTGTCTCTGCATTGCCTACACGTTCTTCTCCGTAAAGTCCTTTATAAGCCTCCTCAAGAGCCTGTGTAACCTTATGGTCTTTCGGAATTACCCATGTCGGGAAGTAGCATTCGATTGGATAAACAAGTCCTGTATAGGACGGACGGCTGTATTCATACATGGAAACCTTTACGTCGTCTCCGTATTTCTGTACAGATGGAAGAGCGCGGATTTCATCCAGACAGCTTTCCCATGTTTCTCCTGCTGTCATACGACGGTCAAGAGAAACAGAGCAGGAGTCGGCAACTGCACAGCGGCTTGGAGAAGTGTAGAAGATTTCGGAAGTGGTAACTGTACCGCGTCCAAGGAAACGTGCTTCTTCCCACTGTGGGTTATATTTTTCATCCAGCATTTTTACAAGACCTTTAACTTCTTTGTCGTCTGCTGCATCGTTCTCATTTAATGCACGAATGTCCTGAAGGATGTCTGCCATTTTGTAAATAGCGTTGTCACCGCGTTCCGGAGCAGAACCGTGACAGGAAACACCTTTTACATCCACACGGATTTCCATACGTCCGCGCTGTCCTCTGTAAATACCGCCATCTGTAGGTTCTGTAGAAACTACGAATTCCGGACGAACCTTATCTTCGTTGATGATATACTGCCAGCACAGACCGTCACAGTCTTCTTCCTGAACAGTACCTACAACAAGAACCTGATATTTGTCTGAAAGAAGTCCGAGATCTTTCATAATTTTTGCGCCATATACAGAAGATACGATACCGCCCATTTGATCAGAAGTTCCACGGCCGCCGATTTCTTCGTCAGTTTCAAATCCTTCATATGGGTCGAACTCCCAGTTATTGATATTTCCGATACCAACTGTATCAATATGCGCATCAAAACCAATCAGAGTTTTTCCGGTTCCCATATATCCGAGAACATTTCCCATAGGATCAATTTCAACTTTATCAAAGCCTACTTTTTCCATCTCATCTTTGATTCGCATGATATGATCTTTTTCCCCACAGCTCTCGCCCGGATAGTGTACCAGGTCACGTAAAAATTTAGTCATGTCTGCTTCGTAAGCTTTTGCCGCCTCATTAATTTTGTTATAATCCATTGTATTTCCCTCCAAAATAATGTTTTATATAGTTGATCGTATTATTTACTTAAAGATTTATCCGTACCATACAGACCGTCCCATACGATTTCGCGATAGCGTACCGGATCAGTGTCTCCCTCTGTAGAGATTACAAGTATCGTGGAATTTTCATCCAGTTTAAGAGCTTCCTTTAAATCTTTTGCATCTGTATCGTGAAGAGCAGTGAAAGCGAAGCCAAGAGGTACGGAACCGGATTCACCTGAAACAATATGAGGATCGTCGTCCAGTGGATTTGCGTAAATTCTTGTAGCTTTGGCGCTCATCCAGTCAGGACAGGATGCAAAAACTGTTACATGATTTTTGAGAATATCCCAGCCGATTGTATTTCCCTCGCCGCAGGCAAGACCAGCCATAATAGTCTCAAGGTCGCCTGTTACATTTACAAGATTTCCTGTTTTTTCTGCAGCAGAGCGGTAGAGACAGTCTGCTGCGCTTGCTTCACATACTGCCATAACCGGCGGATTATCTTTATATTTATGAGCAAAGTATCCTACAACAGCGCCTGCAAGAGAACCAACACCTGCCTGAACAAATACATGTGTTGGACGTTCAATACCGTCAGCCTTTAACTGCTCGTCTGCTTCACGTACCAGTGTGCCGTAACCCTGCATGATCCATGCCGGAATTTCCTCGTAGCCATCCCAGGCAGTATCCTGAACTATGATGCCATGTTCTGTTTTTGCCGCTTCTGCGGCAGCCATTCTTACACAGTCATCATAGTTACATTCTTCAATCGTAACAGTTGCGCCTTCTTTGGCAATGTTATCGAAACGGGTTTTTGTCGTTCCTTTCGGCATTCTTACAACTGCTTTCTGGCCGAGACGGTTGGCTGCCCACGCAACGCCGCGTCCGTGGTTTCCGTCTGTTGCTGTAAAGAAAGTAGCCTGACCAAATTCTTCCCTTAATTTATCGGAGGAGAGTACATTGTATGGCAGTTCACTGATATCGCGTCCCAGCTCCTGTGCTATATATCTGCCCATTGCATAAGAGCCGCCCAGAACTTTAAATGCATTTAAGCCAAATCGGTAAGATTCGTCTTTGCAGTAGATATTTTTAACTCCCAGATATTTAGCCAGAGCGGACAGTTTCCGGAGAGGAGTTACATTGTACTGCGGAAAACTCTTATGAAATTCATTCGCTTTTTTTATGTTCTCTTCAGACATAAGGTCCAGATATTTGTCATCGGATTTCGGGACCTTATTCACCTCCCATTTTAATCCTTCTATCATGTAAAAACCCTCCCTAAAAAATATTTTGTTTCATTTATCTTTTTTGTTTCTAATTTTATAATACCACAAATTTGTTATTTTGCAATAGAAAAATACAAAAACTTTTAGGTTTTTCAAAAAATATTTAGTAACATTGAAAATCTTTGAAAAATGTGGTAAAATAGTAGTATTGTAATGACGTAAAGGAGGAAAATCCATGGCTATTTTTCAGGCATTTCGGGCGCTTCGCCCAACTGCAGAAGAAGCTGCTGCAGTTGCAGCGCTTCCTTACGATGTAGTAAACAGAGAAGAAGCACGGCATATAGGAGAACAGAACCCGAAGTCTTTTCTGCACATAGACCGGGCAGAGATGGATTTGGAAAAAGAAATTGATTTATATGACGAAAGAGTATACCGGAAAGCGAAAGAAAACCTCATAAAAATGGAAGAAGACGGTATTCTCGTCCAGGACGAAACGCCCTGTTTTTACATTTATGAACTTACTCGAAGAGACAAAACCCAGACAGGGATTGTTGGCTGCAATTCTATTGACGACTATCTGAATGGTGTTGTAAAAAAGCATGAACTTACAAGAGAAGACAAGGAGTTGGACAGAATCCGCCATGTGGACACATGTAACGCAAACACAGGTCCCATTTTTCTCGCATGCAGATATACCGATACTCTTACCTTACTTATGAAAAACTGGAAAGAAGAGCATCTTCCGGCTTATAATTTTACGGCAGAGGATGAGATCAGGCATAAAGTCTGGATTATTGACGACGAAGAGACAATTGACAGGATTCATAAGGAATTTGAAACCATTTCTTCCATATACATTGCAGACGGTCATCACCGTGCAGCTTCCGCTGTAAAGGTCGGACTGCAGCGCAGAAAAGAAAATCCTGATTATACCGGAAAAGAGGAGTTTAACTTCTTCCTTTCTGTTGTATTCCCGTATGAAGAACTTGTGATTCTTCCATATAACCGTGTCGTAAAAGACCTTAACGGAATGACTGTAAAAGCTTTTCTCGGTGCGCTCAAATTTAACTACGAGTTAATGCTGATGCCCGGATTTCCCTGTAAGCCTGTAGAGAAACACTGTATGGGACTCTATGTGGAAGGAGACTGGTACCACCTGAAAGCGTGGCCGGATATATATGAAAAAAAAGACAGGGTCGGACAGCTTGATGTCTCTATTCTTCAGGATAAGGTACTTGCCCCGATTCTGAAAATCACAGACCCGCGCACAGATGAGCGCATTCTGTTTGTCGGCGGAAACCATAAATCCTCTGAGCTTGCCAGAATGGCTGATGAAACCGGAGGAGCAGCCTTTGTCATGTATCCTACCTCTATGGAAGATTTAATGGCAATTGCAGATGAAAATAAACTCATGCCCCCGAAGTCTACCTGGTTTGAACCAAAGCTTCGAAGCGGATTGTTTATCCACAAATTAAGCTAGTGCAACGAATAATAAGGATGCGGGAATGGAGCGGCTTATTATGCCCATCCATCCCGCATCTTTTCTGTAAAAAACTGTATTAAAACCCCTGAACAATATTTTTCATAAATTGTAAAATAATAGTTGAATTTTAATACAATTCTTGTTATAATAGCTTTTGTCACGGGGCATGGCGTAGCTTGGTAGCGCGCACGGCTGGGGGCCGTGAGGTCGCAGGTTCAAATCCTGTTGCCCCGATTAAATCCAGTAAAATCAAGGGTTTCCTTAAATGGAAGCTCTTATTTTTTTGAGTACTTCTGAGTACTTTCTGATTACTTTTTATATAGATTTCCTAGTTTCTTCCAGCAAATGCGGGAGTAAATCGAAGAAGCAAAAAAAGGAACAGGCAACCCATTGTTGCGGAACTGTTTTTCAATCCAAATGGAACAAAAACATTCTCCGACAAGCTGATGAAAACGATACTTGCCCTGCAGGGAACGGCTTTTCAGTTTGACAAACAGTTATACTTGACATATAATATACTTAACAAGGGAGCCGGAAGGTGACTGCACTTCACCCGTCCCGGCGAAAGCTAATTTTCAACCATAAGAAATGGTCGTCCTAACCTTTACCAGAGAGCAGGACGGCTATTTCTTATGTGTAAGATTCAGAATGGCTACGATCAATAAAGCAACGCTTACGATTAAGCTTAATTCTTCATATGTACTCATAATAATCACCGCCTTCCGTAAGGTCTCGGAATGGGTGAGAGCACGTCCCCCAACTCTCCGGGTAAGTATATTATATTATCAAGATGAGACTCCTGTTGGCGCAGAATCGGTTTTTTATTACTTGTTTATATTAATTCAGAAGTTATGTTTTTAGTCGGATCCACAATCCAAAATACTCCCTTACACCAGAAGAAAGATAAATACTTTTTTTCCTGTTATGACTCATAATATAATATTTCATTTTTATTGCGTCAATAAAAGTTCCAAGAAGTATAAAAAAGTATATTGATATTCTAAAAAAGTCATGGATATCTTACATGGCACTTACGACAGTTTTACGAAAAAAGAGATAGCACCTTAAAAATAGATGAGAATGATAGCGGAAAGGTCTGGGAATTTAGTTGATTCCCCTCTTGCTCGATTGTCATTATTGTCGAAAAAAGTCGATAGAAAATGTCAAAAAATCAAAGAAAATGGTTGCCACAGGGAACACAATATGCTAACATAAAACCACAGAGGAAAAGTACAAAGGAATACGAAACACACCAGCAGAGATGTTCAGATACAAAAGATTCTTACAAAAGAATCCTCTGTTTGTAATATCAAACCACTGTTTATTCAAAAGGAAATCTCAACACAGTACAAAAGATTTATAAGACACAAAAGAATTTTCAGAGAGAGTCTAAGGACTCTCTCTTTATTATTTGTAACCTTTTTTTCTTACAATTTCACAAAGCAATTGACAAGCAGGCAATAACGTGTTAATCTGTTAAAGTACAAAAACATAAGAGAAATGCCATGATAAGGAATAGTACACAGGAAACAATCCCACAGAGAGCTGCTGGCTGGTGAGAAGCAGCGGAAAGTACCTGTAGAACTCACCTTGGAGCATCTGCCTGAAATCCATAAGAGAGTAGGCGCAGACGGAATCCGCCGTTACCCGGAAGGGATATAACCGTATCCCATAAGTGTGTGAATTACAGATTCATGAAAAAGAGTGGTACCGCGTAGGGCATAATAGTCTTTCGTCTCTTGCATATAATTGCAGAGCGGAAGATTTTTTTATTTTGAAAACAGGAGGAAACAATATAATGATGAATGCAGCCAAATATCAGAAACAATACTATATGCCGCCCGTAAAGTGCATGAAATGGGCAGAAAAAGATTATGTAGACAAAGCTCCGATATGGTGTTCCGTAGACCTTCGCGACGGCAATCAGGCGCTTGTTATTCCCATGAGCCTTGAACAGAAAGTAGAATTTTTCAAGCTTCTGGTAGAAATCGGTTTTAAGGAAATCGAAGTCGGTTTCCCTGCTGCTTCTGAGACAGAATATGTATTCCTGCGTACATTAATTGAACAGAATCTGATTCCTGAAGACGTAACCATCCAGGTACTGACACAGGCAAGAGAACATATTATCCGAAAAACTTTCGAAGCAGTCAAAGGCGCTCCAAAAGCCATCGTACACGTATATAATTCCACGTCTGTCGCACAGAGAGAACAGGTATTTCGTAAATCGAAAGAAGAAATCCTGAAAATTGCAGTAGAAGGCGCCGCTCTTTTAAAACAGCTTGCCAAAGAAACTGAAGGAAATTTTCAGTTTGAATACAGTCCGGAAAGCTTTACCGGAACAGAACCTGAATATGCGCTTGAAGTATGTAATGCAGTCCTTGACGTATGGCAGCCGACGCCGGACAATAAATGTATCATCAATCTTCCGGTTACTGTTCAGCATTCCATGCCGCATGTATACGCAAGTCAGATTGAATATATGTGTGAAAATATGAAATACCGGGAAAATGTCATCGTTTCCCTTCATCCCCACAATGACAGAGGCTGCGGAGTTGCCGATTCCGAAATGGGACTTCTTGCCGGCGCAGACCGCATTGAGGGAACTTTATTCGGAAACGGTGAGCGTACCGGCAATGTAGATATCGTTACTCTTGGTATGAATATGTATTCACAGGGCGTAGACCCCAAGCTTGATTTTACAAACATGCCCCATATCTGCGAAATATACGAAAAATGCACGGGAATGAAAGTGGATGACAGAAGCCCTTACAGCGGAGCCCTTGTTTTCGCAGCATTTTCCGGTTCCCATCAGGATGCCATTGCCAAAGGTATGCACTGGAGAGACGAAAAAGATCCGGAGCACTGGAATGTTCCATACCTTCCTATCGACCCTACAGATGTGGGCAGAAATTACGATGCAGACGTCATCCGCATTAACAGTCAGTCTGGAAAAGGAGGAGTGGGATACATTCTGGAAACCAATTTCGGCCTCAACCTTCCTGCAAAAATGCGCGAGGCAATGGGATATGCTGCCAAAGCCGTATCCGACCACAGCCACAAAGAGCTTCGTCCGGATGAAATCTTCGAACTGTTTAAAAAGACATTCGAAAACAATACGCAGCCTTACAGCGTAAAAGATGTGCATTTCCGCAAAACAGCCGACGGAGTCCTTGCAAATATATCAGCTTCCTTCCTCGGAAAAACGACAGAAATCGAAGCTGTCGGAAACGGTGGTCTGGACGCAGTCAGCAATGCGCTCCGGAAGACCTACGGTCTGCAGTTTGAAGTTGAAACCTATCAGGAACATGCGCTGGAGAGAAGTTCAAGTTCCAGAGCGATTGCCTATGTAAGCATCCGTAAACCTGATGGAACTCTGTCCTGGGGCGCCGGAATACACCACGACATTAGCACAGCTTCCATTGATGCTCTGATTGCTGCAATCAATAACCGCTGATAAACTGTGATTGTCGAATACTGAGGCATGAATTTCCTTGACTGCCGGCAGAGACAGAATTATAATCAAAGCTGTAAATCCAAGACTTTTATATGACATGAGAACATAAAACGGACACGAAAGATATCATTCTGGAATAATTAATAAAATATTAATTATATTCCGAAAAAATGAAATATCTGCCGTGTCCGTTTTTTTACCCGAATATGGGCATAAACCCCACTTTTTAATTAAACCAGCCCCAAAGTATTAAAAATTTCATAAAAATAAAGGGTAATTTCTATGCAAAATGGTAGAACACTACAGTTCGTCATAAAAAAGGGCTTGACATACGGCGCTGTATTAAATATAATTTGCTTATAAGTTACGAAAATGTTACAGATATGTAGCATATGAAAGAAAAGCATAATAGAAACGCAAGGAATGAGAAAGTATGAAAGTAGAAAAAGGATTACAGGATTCCCGAAAAAACAGAATAACACATCAGGGAGATGCCGTTCGAAGCTTCATGCTGATTACCGTATGTGCATTTGCAGCAGTAATTATTGCAATAGGTTCCAAGGTATTGGACAACAGCGAGAATGGTAAAGTCTATGCTGCCGAATCCATATCAGATAAGGAGCAGGACTCACTTCCTACAGGAATTGCAGGTGTTGTAACCGGGGTACGGGATACTGCATCCACCGAAAAATCCATAAACCGTATCGGAACCTCCTGCGAAGAAGTCATGGTTGGGCAGAGAGTCCGAAAAGTGGATGACAGCGTAACAGACTTTGACATAAGCTCCTCTATGGAAAGCAGGGTCAATGAATTTGACGAAAAAAGCGTTGCGCTTGCCACACCAACGATTATGTCAGATGCAGATTATGATACACTTTTGCGTATTGTGGAGGCAGAAGCAGGAACAGAAGATGTAAAAGGAAGAGTGCTCATTGCCAACGTAATCATGAACCGTATCAAAAACGAAGAATTCCCCGATACAGTAACAGAAGTTGTCTGGGATTATTCCAATGGAGTTCCTCAGTTTTCCCCTACCTATGACGGGACGATCAGTGAGGTAACGGTAAGCGATAAGACGAAAGAAGCCGTAAAGCTGGCTCTGGAGGGAACCGACTATTCTCAGGGCGCTTTATTCTTCATTCAGAAATCAGCAGCAGAAGAGCACAATGTAAGCTGGTTTGAAAAAGATTTAAAGAAATTGTTTAAGCATGGGGTACATGAATTTTATACTTATCCTAATGAGGATGATATAAAAGAAAAGAGTGAAAAGAAAGAGGCAGAAGCCAGAGAAGAAAACGTGGTCCAAATGGTAAAAAATGACATAAACTGAAAAACAGCGAAAGAGTATGTGGCAAAATGACTGCATACTCTTCTTTTTTTAAGAATTATTTAAATACAATTTAGGATGGTATTTTGTTAAAGTATATGCTATAATACGTACAAATCACCAAAACAGAAAGGCAGGAATTACAATGCAGGTATTATACAAAAGCACCAGAGGAAAAAAAGAGACCGTAACCGCTTCCATGGCTATTTTGAAAGGGCTTTCCGAAGACGGCGGTTTATTTGTGCCTACCAGTATTCCGAAGCTGGATGTATCTGTAGAAGAGCTGGCAAAAATGAATTACCAGGAAACCGCTTATGAAGTTATGAAGCGCTTCCTTACAGATTTTACGGAAGACGAGCTGAAAAGCTGCATAAACAATGCCTATGATGATAAATTTGACACAAAAGAAATTGCGCCTCTTCATCAGGCAGACGGCGCATATTTCCTGGAACTCTATCATGGAGCAACCATTGCGTTTAAGGATATGGCGTTATCTATTCTTCCTCATCTGATGACAACAGCGGCAAAGAAGAATCAGGTAAAAAATGAGATTGTAATCCTCACTGCAACTTCCGGTGATACAGGTAAAGCCGCACTTGCAGGATTTGCTGACGTACCCGGAACAAAAATCATCGTATTTTACCCTAAACACGGAGTAAGCCCCATTCAGGAAAAACAGATGGTCACACAAAAGGGTAACAATACCTATGTTGTGGGAATCACAGGAAATTTTGACGACGCCCAGACTGCAGTGAAAAAAATGTTTAATGATAAGCAGCTTGCAGAAGAGCTTGACCGCGCAGGATATCAGTTTTCTTCTGCCAATTCTATCAATATCGGACGTCTTGTACCGCAGATTGTATATTATGTATATGCTTACGCTGCCCTGGTCCGCCAAGGGGCAATTCAGGCGGGAGATGAGATTAATGCAGTTGTCCCTACAGGGAACTTCGGAAATATTCTCGCCTGCTATTACGCGAAACAGATGGGTATTCCATATAAGAAACTGATCTGTGCCTCTAATGAAAATCGTGTTCTCTATGATTTCTTCCGTACAGGCACTTATGACAGGAAACGTGAATTTATTCTTACCACTTCCCCGTCTATGGATATCCTGATATCCAGCAATCTCGAGCGTCTGATTTACCGCATTGCCGGAGAAAATGCTGCCAAATGCGCTGAATTTATGCAGTCCTTGAGCACCGGCGGAGAATATACTATTACAGATGAAATGAAAGCGCAGCTTAAAGACTTCTACGGCAATTACTGCAGCGAAGAGGAAACGGCTCAGACTATCAGTTCTGTTTTTAAGGACAGCAGTTATGTCATCGACTCACATACAGCCGTTGCAGCAGGCGTATATAAAAAATATATAAAGGATACAAATGACAGAACTCCGGCTGTCATCGCCTCCACCGCAAGCCCATATAAATTTACAAGATGTGTTATGGAAGCCCTGACAGGTGAAAAATCAGCTCTTGATGATTTTGCTCTTGCAGATGCGCTGGCAAACCTTTCCGGGGTAAAAATCCCGAAAGCAGTAGAAGAAATCCGCACAGCGCCCGTTCTTCACGACCGTGTTGTAAACGCTCCGGAGATGCCGGAAACTGTAAAAGAGCTCTTAGGTATCCATGCGTAAAAAATTTCACATAAAATTTTTAATTAAAAATCACATTTTATGTTGAAAAACAACATATACTAGAGTATAATAAAAACAACTTAAGAGAGATATCCTGAAATGTACGAGGCCCCTTCTTTTTTTGAACCTACATCGACTTCAACGGGAATCCAAAATCGCAGATTGGATGTCAGGCCTCCTTTTGCAGTGGAAGACAGAAAATCTGTTGAGGACACCCACCTAGCTGCGGCTAGGCGTCAATGGGAAGGGAACGGCATTTCGGGACAACAATAGAAATACAGGGCCTTTGTTTAAAGGCTCTTTTCTTTTTCTGAACAAACATAAGAATTTTACGGAGGGTTTTATCATGAGTGTTACAGAAAGAAAATTTGGTGTTTTATCAACAGGAGAAAATGTAAGAATCTTTCATCTGGAAAATAAGTCCGGCGCCTATGCGGAGGTTCTGGAATACGGAGCAATCCTTGTAAAATTATGCGTTCCGGATAAAGACGGCAAACTGACAGACGTAGTCCTTGGCTACGATGATCTCGCATCCTACGAGGTAAACGGCTGCTTTTTCGGCGCAGTGATCGGAAGAAACGGAAATCGTATAGAAGGCGCGAAATTCTCTGTCTATGGAAAAGAGGTTCAGCTTGCGCAGAATGAGAATGATAATAACCTTCACAGCGGGCCTGACGGTTTCGAAAAGAAAATTTGGAATGTGGCAGAAATCAAAGAAGATAAAAACCGTATTGTTTTCACAAGAATCAGTCCTGACGGCGAAAATGGATTTCCGGGAGAATTTGATGTTTCCGTAAAATATGAATTTACTGAAGAAAACGAACTGATTATCCACTATCAGGGTATTTGTGACGAACCTACTGTAGCAAATATGACAAATCATTCTTACTTTAATCTGGCAGGAGAAGGAAGCGGAACAATCCTTGATCAGTATCTGACAATCAATGCAGAATATTATACTCCTGTAACAGACAGCCACTCCATTCCTACAGGCGAGTATGCCCCTGTTGCAGATACTCCTATGGATTTCAACAAGCCGAAAAAGATTGGCGCAGAAATCAACGCAGATTTCCAGCAGCTTGCTTTCACAGGAGGATATGACCACAATTATGTAACCGACAATTATGCCAAAGGAAACAGACGACTGATTGCTTCTGCTTACTGCGAAGAGACAGGCATCGCAATGGACGTTTCTTCTGACTGTCCATGTGTACAGCTCTATGCAGGAAACTTCGTTGAGCAGGAAAAAGGCAAAAACGGTCATGTATACGACAAGCGCGACGGATTCTGCCTCGAAACTCAGGTTGAACCCAATGCCGTAAATGTGGAGAATTTCCATTCACCTGTTCTGGAAGAGGGAGAACAGTATGATTCTGTAACAGCATATCGTTTTTACATAAAAGACTGATGAATACTCAGGATATTTTCCTGTTTTGATGTGACATTTTACTCTGACTTTTCTCATATAATTTCTAATATGAGAAAAGTCAGTTTTTTTAATGGAAAAAATATGCTGCTCTTATGGATTTTGGTATGGGGGCTGCTCTTGGACAAGTCCATGCAGATTCAAATAATGAGACAACAGGCAGAGGCAACTTCCCCAAAACCATCTCCCGCTGCTGTTTCCCTGAACAAAGAGACACAGCCCGGGATTCGCGTTCTGCTTATGACAACAGGGTATAAATCGTATGTTCACCCAAAAGTTTCCGGTATCTGCGGGCAGGAAGAATTTATTTATACTGCAGACAGTCCCGTGTTTAAAGAAAGTGATGTTCTCCGGCTTGGGGGAGAGAACAGCAAAACTACCATCACATCCATAGAGCGGCAATGCGGGAATCCTGTGTATTCGGGAGTTCTGGAGATTCATAAAACAGAAGACGGTCTTTATGTCATCAATGAAGTCCCTTTGGAAAATTATCTGGAATCGGTTGTTCCCAGTGAAATGCCTCCGTCGTATGAAAAAGAAGCACTCAAGGCACAGGCAGTCTGTGCAAGAACCTACGCCTGGAAACACATGTCGGGAAAGGGGCTTGAAATCTGCGATGCAGATGTGGATGACAGCGTAAATTATCAGGTATATGGAAACATTGAGGTTCAGGAAATCTCCAGTCTTGCTGTCAGAGAAACAAAAGGACAGATACTCTGCCATGAGGGCGAACCTGTAGAAGCTTACTATTTCTCCACATCTTCAGGAGCAACCAGTACAGATGAAATCTGGGGTGCCAAGACAGCCTCCCCCTATCTTAAAAGTGTGGATTGTCCTTTTGACAACAATCTTTCATGGAGTAAATGGGAAACTGAGATTCCATGGGAAACCATTCAGAAAAGAGCACAGGAAAAAGCAGAAAAACAAGAGTCGCTCCGTTCTCTGGAAATCATACGCAAAGCGCAGAGCGGGGCTTCATTGGAACTTCAGGTAATGATGGATACAATTTCATTTAATGTGGAAGGAGAGTATGCAATCCGTGAATTTTTATCCCCAAAGGGATGTTCTGTTACCGGAAAGGATGGTACGGTAACCGCCGGAGGAGCACTTCTTCCCAGCTCATACTTTTCCATGGAAATACTTCCCGGGGAAAAAGTCCTTCTGAAGGGCGGCGGTTATGGACACGGAGTCGGAATGAGCCAGAATGCTGCCAATGAAATGGCAAAAGAAGGATATACCTTCCATGAAATTCTGGATTATTTTTTCCGTGATGTATCAATTGAAAGCTGCATATGAGAGCTGTCCTTGTCAGAAATTCCATTTCATGGTATGATAAATACAGCTCCGGCATGAACCGGACAGAACGGAGAAGATATGAAAAGAAAAAAAGAAAAACAGTCTGTAATCCAGCTTCTTTCGGGATTTATGGATCGTATCAGCAGCGACCACGTAAGCGCCTATGCAGCGCAGGCAGCCTATTTCCTGATCCTGTCCTTCATCCCTTTTGTGCTGTTTTTGACAACCTTTATCCGATATACGCCCCTGACCTATAATCTCGTCCGCGATGCGATTATAGGCTTCGTGCCGAATAACCTTCAGAGCTTTCTGCTTGGGATTCTCGGTGATGTCTATATGCGAAGTTCTGCTATTGCACCTATTACTGCGATCATTGCACTGTGGTCTGCAGGCAGGGGTATGCAGTCTATCACCAACGGACTCAATACAATCTATCATGTAAAGGAAACACGAAACTGGCTGATGACACGGATTTATTCCGTTGTCTACACAATGCTCTTTGTGATATCTCTGATCGTCAGTCTGACCCTTCTTGTTCTTGGAACAAGAATCCAGGCAGCGATTGCAAAGCATTTCCCGATTATCGGCGATATCCTGGGACGAATCATAGGAGCGCGTACACTCCTTGTTTTTGCTGTCCTGTTTCTTGTGTTTTTATTTCTTTACAAGGTACTTCCAAACAGAAAAGCCACATTTAAAAGCCAGATTCCGGGAGCCCTTATCACAGCCGTTGCCTGGTCTGTTTTTTCCTACGGTTTTTCCATTTATTTCGAGCTGGTGCCGAATTTCAGCAATATGTACGGAAATCTGACTGCTATCATCATGGTCATGCTCTGGCTTTATGTGTGTATGAATCTCGTATTGTATGGGGCAGAGACAAACGCCTATTTTGAAAAGCAGTTCCGTATGGCACAGGCATCCGTTCGCGAAATGATGTCCCGGGATAAAGAGCCAAAAGAAAAAGAAACAAAAAAGGAATGAATTTTCGGCTTGACAGACATCTTTTTTTGTGGCATGATAACTAAAGATTCATAAGTAAAAGCACAGAAGGTGTTTTTAGGGGATTATTTTCTATCAGAGAGAGGAAGTCACCGGCTGAAAGCTTCCTTGAGTTCAGATAATTCCTGAATTTCCCACCGGAGCTGCATTTCTGAACCAGACAGTAGGAAATGACGTCACTGCGCGTTAAGCAGATTGAGAGCCTGTAATACAGGAATCAGGGTGGTACCGCGGATATATGCTTCGTCCCTTTTATGGGGACGGAGCTTTTTTTAGTTTACTGGGAAAGCAGTACATTCTGTACTGACTTTCCCAGTAAACTAAAAATTCGCAGAAATCTAATAAACATAAAGGAGACAAAGAAACCATGGATATGAAAGAAAAACTTCAGGAACTGGCTCAGGCTGCCAGGAAGCGGATTGATGAATCCGACAGTCTGGATGTGCTCAACGATGTGCGCATCGCTTATCTTGGAAAAAAAGGTGAACTGACCGCTATTCTGAAAGGTATGAAGGACGTAGCCCCTGAAGACCGTCCGAAAGTCGGACAGCTTGTAAATGAAACAAGAGAAAAAATCGAAGCTCTTCTGGATGAATCCAAAACAAAACTGGAAGAAGCTGCCCGCGAAGCCAAAATGAAAGCAGAGGTTATTGATGTAACCCTTCCTGCAAAAAAATCCAGAATCGGCCATCGTCACCCGAATACCATCGCTTTGGAAGAAGTTGAGCGTATTTTCATCGGTATGGGGTATGAGGTTGTAGAAGGACCTGAAGTAGAGTATGCAGACTATAACTTCACCAAGCTTAACATTCCGGAAGATCACCCGGCGCGTGACGAGCAGGATACGTTCTTCATTAACGATTCTATCCTTCTTCGCTCCCAGACTTCCCCTGTTCAGGCGCGTACTATGGAGCAGGGCAAGCTGCCGATTCGTATGATCGCTCCCGGAAGAGTATTCCGTTCTGACGAGGTTGACGCAACACATTCTCCTTCCTTCCACCAGATCGAGGGACTTGTTATTGACAAAAATATTACATTCGCAGACCTGAAAGGAACCCTTCAGGAATTTGCTCAGGAACTCTTCGGACCTGAAACCAAAACGAAGTTCAGACCGCATCATTTCCCGTTCACAGAGCCAAGCGCAGAGGTTGACGTTTCCTGCTTTAAATGCGGCGGAAAAGGCTGTCGTTTCTGTAAAGGCTCAGGCTGGATCGAGATTCTCGGCTGCGGCATGGTTCATCCTAATGTTCTCAGAATGTGCGGCATTGACCCTGAAGAATACACAGGTTTTGCTTTCGGTGTAGGTCTTGAGCGTATCGCGCTTCTGAAATATGAAATTGATGATATGAGACTGCTCTACGAAAACGATACCCGTTTCCTGAAGCAATTCTAATACAATCCAAATCATGTGATGAGAGATTGTACGGCTCCCCCGGTCTCGTGCCTGGGAAGCTCCTTACGTATTCAGTAATCATAAATTATTAGTAGAAGGGACAACAGAAAATGAATACTTCATTATCTTGGATTAAAATGTATGTGCCGGATCTTGATGTGACAGCACAGGAATATACAGACGCAATGACATTGTCCGGAACAAAGGTAGAAGGCTTCGAGAAGCTGGATGCCGATCTGGAAAATATTGTGATTGGTCAGATTACAAAAATCGAAAGACATCCTGACGCAGATAAACTTATCATCTGTCAGGTAAATGTAGGAAACGAATCTGTACAGATTGTAACAGGCGCTCCAAACGTAAAAGAAGGAGATAAGGTTCCGGTGGTTCTTGACGGCGGACGTGTGGCAGGCGGCCATGACGGAAAAATGACGCCTGGCGGTATCAAGATTAAAAAAGGCAAACTCCGCGGTATCGATTCCTACGGAATGATGTGCTCTATCGAAGAACTGGGAAGCACAAGAGAGATGTATCCGGAAGCGCCGGAATACGGAATCTATATTTTTCCGGAAGATGCTGTTGTAGGTGAAAGCGCGATTAAGGCCTTAGGTCTTGACGACGTAGTTTTTGAATATGAAATTACTTCCAATCGTGTAGACTGTTACGGTGTACTCGGCATTGCAAGAGAAGCGGCAGCTACATTCAACAAACAGTTTTGCCCTCCGGTTGTAGAATGTAAGGGCAACGACGAAAATGTGGAAGATTATATTAAAGTAAGAGTGGAAGACCCTGAACTCTGCCCACGTTACTGCGCAAGAGTTGTAAAAAATGTCAAAATCGGTCCATCCCCGAAATGGATGCAGAGATGTCTGGCAGCTAACGGAATCCGCCCGATCAACAATCTGGTAGATATTACAAACTATGTTATGGAAGAATTCGGACAGCCGATGCATGCTTTTGACCTGGATAAAATTGCTGGTGGGGAAATCGTTGTACGCCGCGCAGCAGACGGTGAAAAATTCGTGACTCTCGACGGTCAGGAACGTGTTATGGATAAAGATGTCCTTATGATCTGCGACAGTGAAAAGGCAGTTGGTATCGCAGGAATCATGGGCGGTGAAAACTCCATGATCACTGACGAAGTAAAAACAGTTCTTTTTGAGGCAGCCTGCTTCAACGGAACAAATATCCGTCTTTCTTCCAAAAGAATCGGTCTTCGTACAGACGCTTCCGGTAAATTTGAAAAAGGTCTTGATCCAAATAACGCGCAGGCAGCTATCGACAGAGCCTGCCAGTTAATGGAAGAACTTGGCGCAGGTGAAGTTGTCGGAGGAATGGTTGATGTCTGCAGTGAAACAAGACAGCCATCCCGCGTACCATTTATGCCTGAGAAAATCAACGCTCTTCTCGGAACAGACCTTACCAGCGCCCAGATGCTGGAATATCTTGACAGAGTAGAGCTTACCTTAGATCCGGAAACAAATGAAATCGTAGCTCCGACTTTCCGTCAGGATATTAATTGTGTTGCCGATGTAGCTGAGGAAGTTGCAAGATTCTTCGGATACGACAAAATCCCTACAACTCTGCCTACCGGCGAAGCAACCACAGGTAAACTTCCATTTAAACTGCGGATTGAACAGGTAGCCCGTGACATTGCGGAATACTGCGGATTTTCCGAGGGAATGACATACTCTTTCGAAAGCCCTAAGGTATTTGATAAATTAAGACTTGCACAGGACAGCCCTCTTCGTCAGGCTATCACTATCAGCAATCCACTCGGAGAAGATTACAGCATGATGAGAACAACTACCTTAAATGGTATGCTCACTTCTCTTGCCACAAACTATAACAGAAGAAATAAAGACGTTCGTCTTTACGAATTAGGAAATGTTTACCTTCCTCACGAACTTCCTCTGAAAGAGCTTCCGGAAGAACGTATGCATTTCACCCTTGGAATGTATGGAAACGGAGACTTCTTTGACATGAAGGGTGTCTGCGAAGAATTTTTCGAGAAAGTCGGAATGAGAGAAAGAGTTGATTACGACCCTGCCAGCGGTAAGGAATATCTCCATCCGGGCAGACAGGCCAACATGATTTATAACGGAAAGGTTGTCGGCTATCTCGGCGAGGTACATCCGCTTGTGGCAGATACTTACGGAATCGGAGACAAAGCGTATATCGCAGTCATTGACATCCTCACAGTTCTGGAATTTGCAAGCTTCAACCACAAATTCACAGGAATCGCCAAATATCCGGCTGTTACCCGTGATTTAAGCCTTGTAGTTCCGAAAGAAGTACTTGCAGGACAGATTGAGCATGTACTTACACAGAGAGGCGGAAAAATCCTTGAAAGCTATCAGCTCTTCGACATTTACGAGGGAAGCCAGATTAAAGAAGGCTTCAAATCAATGGCTTATTCTGTAGTGTTCCGTCATCACGATAAGACACTTGAAGAAAGTGAAATTTCTGCTGCAATGAAAAAAATCCTCAATGGTCTGACTGACCTTGGAATTGAGCTTAGAAGCTGATGCTGCTCTACGTATTACGTCACGGTGTTACCCAGTGGAACCGGCTGAAAAAGGTACAGGGTGCTGTGGACATCCCCCTTGCCCAGGAAGGAATCGATCTTGCCCGGGCTACAGGGGAAGCCTTAAAAGACGTCCCCTTTGACCTGTGCTATACAAGCCCTCTTACAAGGGCAAAGCAGACAGCTGCCTTCGTTCTGGGAGACCGGAATATCCCGATAATCGAGGATAAACGAATCCAGGAAATTGATTTTGGTGTTCTGGAGGGAACCAGATTCAAAGATGACGACGGAAACATCATTAGCGAGGAAATGAATATTTTCTTTAACTATCCAACCAGATTTGTGCGCCCCGAACGCGGAGAAAATATTCAGGATATCCTGAAACGTACACGTGATTTCTGGGAGGAAATTACGACAACTCCGTCTCTTGAAGACAAAACTATTCTTATTTCCTCTCATGGCTGCGCAGTGCGCGCGTTGCTCCAGAATGTATACCGTGACCCGAAGCATTTCTGGCACGGTTGTGTTCCTCCCAATTGCAGCATTAATCTGGTAGAGGTAAAAAACGGACAACCACATTTTCTGGAGGAAGATAAAGTTTACAGATAAAACATCTGAGTATGTTACTATAAGTCTGCGGTGAAAAACCGCAGACTTTTTTTGTTTCCAAATATGGATTAGTGCTTGTTCTCTAAACAGTATTGTGATATTATTATAAAAATAGCAGAATTATTAGACTATTCAGAAACTATAAAAAGCATACAAATTACGAATGCGAAAAATGATTAGGAGGAGTATACACTATGAGTAAACGAATTGCAAACGTAGCCCTGTTTCTGGCTGTAGTCGGAGCAGGAGCAGCCATGACTGTTTATGTTGGAAAGGGCGCAAAAGGAATGTTGATTTATAACTTCGCTTTCCTGAGTGTTATGGCTGCAATTTACCTTGCCGGCATGATCTTCGGTATGTTCAAGCTTAACAGCCTCGGACAGGCATTGCAGCAGGGAACCGAAGAACTGACAGGTATCTTCAAGACTCCGGGACGAACGAAATCCGATAATCTTTCCTATCTGAAAGGAATTTTCAGTCACAAATATCTTGATGAAAAAATGGAAAACTTTGTAACTGCCATCGGAAACAGCAAAGAAGGAATCGGAGATATTGAAGAGTACATAAGCGAAGATGAGATTGATCTTCACATTCACAAAAGACTTCTGGAAATGGTTCCGGACATTCTTACCAGCCTTGGTATTCTGGGAACCTTCGTAGGTCTTGTCTGGGGTCTTAAAAATTTCGAGCCTTCCAATTATGAGCTGATGACTTCTTCCGTAGCTTCTCTGGTAGAAGGTATCAAGGTTGCTTTCCTCACCTCTATTTACGGAATTTCCCTTTCCATTGTCTACACCATCGGCATGAAGAGCGAATATTCCGGAATGACAGAAGGACTTCAGGCTTTTTTGGAGAAATTCCACGCATTTGTTCTTCCTACTGCAGAAAATGAATCAAGAAATCTTCTTTTAAGCAGTCAGAAACTTCAGACGAAAGCAATGAAACAGATGGCAGAGCAGTTTTCTGTTCAGATGGCAGACAGCTTCGAGAAAGTAATTACACCAACTTTCAAAAAAATGAACGATTCCCTGGATGTTCTGGTAGGCTCTGTAACTCGATGCCAGAAAGATGCCATTCAGGATATTGTTGATACGTTCCTTGAACAGATGAATCATTCCTTTAGTATGGAATTCCGTAACTTCAACGAGGCGCTGGAACAGCTCCAAAAGGCGCAGAAAGAAAACACGGATTATACAACTGCTCTCTATAAAACAATGAGTCAGCAGCTTGGAGAATCCTACATGAAACAGGACAAAGCAATGAAGGATCTCGTTGCCGAACTGGGAACAAACCAGAGTCGTTATATGTCCGCTGTCACAAAAATCACTCAGGAAAATCAGGAAATCCAGAAAATGCAGCAGCAGGATTACCAGCGAATCTCAGAATATCTGAAAGAAGCAGAGAAGTCTTCCGCGAAATTCTGGGTTGCATGTAACCAGACCATGCAAAAATACGTCGAGACAGCAGCAGCCAGCATGGAAAAAGCATCTGCTACCAATCAGATTGGCGGAGATCTCTTAAAAGCCAATAAACGTGTGGTAGAAGAATTCAACACAAAAATGCAGGAATTTGTAGAATACCAGCGCCTGTCCTATAAAACAATGGATCAGGTACGCAGACTTCTCACAGACATCAGTGCAGCCAAAGACAATAGTGATATTCATTTGACAAACGTAACAGCAAAAGAAAATGGAACAGATTCTATCGAGAAAGTTCTGGAGGAACAGAGTGCTCGTCAGGAAGCTCTTCTTGAAGAAATGTCCCGGAATATCAGAGAGCTTTCCAAAGCAGCACAGAAAGGTAAATTCAGTTTTTTCAGATAAGATAAGTAATAGCAACCGTTTTTGGTTAAAGCCAAAAGCAGCACGGTTCAGACAGATAAAAGGAGAAAACTATGCGAAAAAAGAAAAAATCGGAGGACGGTGGATTCAACGTCTGGCGTTCTTACTCTGATATGATGGCAGGAGTGCTGCTTCTTTTCGTACTGATTATGTGCGTAACTCTTTTTCAAGCTCAGAAAAGTTACGATGAAAGTATCAAAGAGCGCGATGAAAAAATTGCTTTGCAGGAGTCGTATACAGCCGAAATCCTGGCACAGCAGACTTCGCTAGACGAAAAAAACAGTCAGTTAAAAACGCAGGATGAAAAACTGGAGGAACAGAAACTTCTTCTTGCAGAACTTGCAGCACAGCTTAAAGAGCAGGAAAAACAGCTTGGAGTGCAGCAGACAGCGTTGGATGAAAAAACCGCGCTTCTTGCAGACCAACAGCAGAAAATTGATAAAATCATTGGTGTAAAAGCAGAGGTTGTTGAATCTCTCCGGCAGGAATTTGCCAAAAATAATGTAAATGTAGATATTGATGCCAAAACCGGAGCGTTAACTCTGGAAGCAAGCGTTCTTTTTGATTATGATGCGGCAGAACTTACAGACGAAGGAAAAAAAGCTTTAAAAGATATTCTTCCTATCTATTGTAAAGTTCTTCTCCAAAAGTCACACAAGCCCTATCTTGCAGAAATCATTATTGATGGATATACAGACACCGACGGAGATTACTATTACAATCTGGAATTATCCCAGAAGCGCTCTCTTGCAGTTGCAGAATATCTTACAGATATTCAGTATGAATTTCTTTCAGATGATGAAATTGCTTCACTGGAACAATATCTTACTGTAAACGGCCATTCTAAAGCAAATCCAATCCTTGACGAAAAAGGAAATATCGACAAGGATGCATCAAGACGAGTCGAAATCAAGTTCCGATTGAAAGACGACGAAATGATAGATGAACTTAATAAGATTATGACAGAAGATGATAAAAACAGCGAAACTGCAAAGAAAAAAAACAACACAACAAAGAATAACAAAAAGAAAGCTTCCAATTAATGGAGGCTTTCTTTTTATTTCAATTTAATTTCTTCAACGCCTCTTCCGATACAATTTTATTTCGCACCAAAAGAAAAATCGTTCCTGCAGTGAGAGCTGATGTTATATCAGAAATCGGTTCTGCATAATAAATACCAATCACGCCGAAGAATTTCGGCAGAACAATTGCCAGCGGAATCAAAAGAATCACCTTACGCAGAAGGGCAAGGAATAGGGAAATCTTTGCCTGTCCAAGTCCCATAAAAGTCATCTGACATCCCATTTGAATGCCAAAAATCCAGATTCCGGACATAAAAATCGGCATAACCTTTCCTACAAGTGCAATCAGATCCCTGTCAGAAGTAAAGATTCCCGCAAGAGTTGTCGGACAGGTTACAGCAAGAATACAGAATACAGTTGCCACTGCAATTGAACAGATAATGGCGAGTGTATATGTTTTCTTCACACGATCAAATTTACGGGCTCCAAAATTAAAACTGATAATCGGCTGTACACCCTGGGTAAATCCCTGAATCGGGATGACAAAAAGCTGCATCACGCTCTGAAGAATTGTCATGGAACCGACATATAAATCACCACCGTATGTCTGAAGACCACGGTTCAGAACAATATTGATGGCACTCTCCGTAGCCTGCATAATAAAAGGAGAAATACCAAGAGCCATAACTCCTGCAATAATGTGAACATCCGGGCGGAGCATAGGAATCCGAATCCGAACAGCAGATTTTTTTGATGTAAGAAATCTCACTACCCAAACAGCACTGCAGGCCTGTGAAACAACCGTCGCAAGAGCAGCTCCACGAACTCCCATATGTAAACCAAAAATAAAAATCGGATCAAGAATAATATTAATCACTGCTCCGATCAGAATTGAAAGCATTGCAACCTTCGCCTGCCCCTGAGAGGAAATAAAAGGATTAAGTCCAAGAGCTGCCTGCACAAAAACAGTTCCAATCAGATAAATCGTAATGTAGCTGTTGGCATAAGCAATTGTCTGATCACTGGCGCCAAACATAAACAGCAACGGTTCTTTAAAAATCATAAATACAATAGTCAAAATCACAGAGAAACTAATAAGCACTGTTACTCCGTTTCCAAGAATTTTCTCTGCTCTTTCTCTGTCGCCTTTTCCGAGAGCAATCGCCGCCAATGGAGCACCACCTGCACCAACAAAGGCGCTGAATGCGGAAATAAGCATAATAATCGGAAAGGTGACTCCTACACCGGTAAGAGCAACAGAACCTACCTCTTTAATATGCCCGATATACATCCTGTCAACGATGTTGTAAAGTACGTTGATCAACTGTGCGATAACTGAAGGAATGGCAAGACTGAGCATCAGCTTTGGAATAGGCATCGTCCCTAACTTATCTTCACGTGATTGATTCATACAAATCCCTCTTTTCTCTTATTATTCAAATTAATCTGATTTTTCTTCAGATGTTAAAAAAGTATAACACATAACAAAGATTCGGACAAGTCAAAGCCTTCTTTTCTCAATTAATGCATTAAGCTTTGCTTATAATGTTAGAATAATTCAAACAAAATATGTTGAGAATGTGAACATTCTGTGTTATGATAAACTTGACTAAATTTGACCAGAAAGGAAAATTAGAATGAAGAAACTTACCGCAATATTACTGACCGGGTGCTTCACCTTCCAAATGATGGCGGGCTCTGTCGTTTCTGTAAGTGCTGCCGATTTTTCTTCCGGCCCTTCTATCGAAACTCAGCTTCCAGAACAGCCTCCTGCGGAAGAAATCCTTCCGGATTCTTTACCGGACGCCGGGGATTCTTCGGCATCCGAAGATACGGAAACATTTCATCCGGAGGAAACACTGACAGATAATCCGGAAGAGTTTATGGATTTTTCCTCTTCCTCAGAAGAAGAACCTGTATTTGAAGATGGATCTACAGAGATGATTCCTGCTTCCGGTACAAATGCAGGCGGAATCGATGTGGTGATTACCTCCACATTGCCTTTTTCCAGCAATGCTTCCGCAGAAGTCAGCATCGAAAGCCCTTCTGTCGTACAATCAAAAACTATAACTTTACAGGGAGATCAGACAGCGTTCCGTGCTGACGCATTTTTTGAAAATCTTCCTGAAGGCAATTATCAGCTTACTATTCGTACCAGACGGTTTGCCGCCTATTCTCAGTCCATTTCTGTAAGAGAAGGGTATACCTCCAAAGTTCAGATTCATTCCTCAAAAATTGAAGGATATGATCAGGGAAATCACCCGGGATTTCTGATTATTGGAGATGTGACAGGAGACCACGCAGTAGATAACAATGATAAAACAGTTATGCTGACTGCCCTTCACAATTCTTCTGCAGATCCCGTTTATGATTTGAACGGAGACTCTTCCGTTAATCTGGCAGATCTCCAATATTTAGCCCACAGCCTGACAGACAAACCTGTTCTCTCTTCTATAGAGAGCCTTGTTTATACAAAGACTGTAGACAGTACCGCAGAAGGGGGCACAATTGTTCAGGGTAATCTCGATGAAATTTTATCAAATCAGGGTTCTGTTACATTATCTCCTGCAGAAGGGAACACCATCAGTGAGGCACATCCTGTAGCTGCTACCTTTGATTTTTCCGGCACAGCAGGGGAAGCGGGCATTGAAATGGAAGGCTTCACCATCCAGGCACCTGTGGAAACCGAATCAAATGATTCTCTTACCAGCGCCATTTCAGACGGCGTTGCAGAGGTTACGGTTGTAAATCCGGAAACCCACGAGGAGGAAATCATGGAATTTTCTCTGGCTAATGCAGCAGCTTCCGCCTCCTTATTCAGAAGCAGCGGAACAGTAACCGTAGGGGCAGACGGCTCCCTTACCCTGAATTTCGGACAGAAAATTGCCGTAAAAAAAGTAACCATTAAAATTACCGGAACAAGAAAAAATGATGCTCTGGTCAATATTTCCAAAGTAGAATTTGTCAACGACATGGAAAGCAGAATTCCTGCGCCGCAGTTGGGAATTCCTTCTCAGGTACAGGCATCAATCAAAAGTAAACAGATTGATCTTTCCTGGAAACCGGAACCCAATGTAACCGGCTATGAACTTTATATCTCAGGTAAAGCGGGAAAAAGAGGAAATTCCTCTTTGCAGACTCAGATTGTCGGAACTGCCGTTACCAGTCATACCTTTACCGCAATCAATGACCAGAACCTGATCAATAATGAGCCTTATACTGTAAAGGTACGTTCTGTAAACGGAGACTGGAAGAGTGAATGGTCAGATACTCTCACCGTAACTCCAAAAGCAGAAACTGTTCCCCCTGCTCCGGATAATCTGTCTGCAGTCGGAGGTTACCGCTCCATACAGATTAAATGGAAAGATATGGATGACACAGACAGCTATAACCTTTACTGCAAAGGTCCGAAGGACGAAAGCTTTGTCAAAGTAAAGGAAGCGCTCACAGCAACCAGCTACACTCTTACTGAACTGGAAGATAATGCAACTTACCAGATTTATGTAACAGGTATCAATGAAATGGGAGAGGGACCTGCCTCCATTACCTCTGAAGCAACTACTATTATACCGGATTTCCCGAAAATCCCGAATTATAATCTTTTAAACACTTCCAATGGGGAAGGAAACCTTGCCGCTCATATTCAGAATATCACTATTGGAAATAATGGTGGCTCCCGTATGGTAGACAGTCTCCTCGATAAGAATCCAAGAAGTGGTCTTGGTTTGGCAGACAGCAGTTTTTCCTCCTACTGGATGAAAGAGGACTGGGACGATGGAGTTAATTACAAACCATCCGGGGATGAAAAAGGAATTACCTTGACTCTGGATAAAAACTACAAAATGAGCTATCTGACCTTTGGTACAACAGATTATAATTATTCCTTCCAGAATGCAGCCGTTTGGTACTGGGATAATGATGGACAGCGAACGGAATTAAACAGCAGGCTTCTTCAGAAACTTGACGAAAATAACAACACCTATTATCTTCTTAGATTTGAAAAAGCAATAGAAACCAATAAACTCCAGTTTTGTCTGAGTACTGCCAACAAACGTTTAATGAAAATTTCGGAAATCCATCTTCATCATTATGATTCTCTTGAAGATGATATTATGGCTTTATATGCAGACGAAATGCACACCATCTTAAAAGACGAGGTTACAGAAGAGACTATTCAGGCTCTGGAAGAGCACGTTAATACGAAAGATAAGGTCAGCCAGGAATATCATCCTGCAAGAGACGAGCTGCTAAAAGAACTGGATGTTGCAAAAGGAATTCTGGCAAACAGACAGGAAAGGGTATATCCTGTAAATGTTTCTATCACAGCGCCAAAAGACAGACATCTGAATTTCTCCGGCTTAAATGCATGGCAGCCTCTTGGCAAAACAGCCTACAGTGGTGAGCGTTTGATTTTATTTGTAGGACACAATTCCAGAAAATCCGGACAGAGTGCGGATATTAAACTGGTCTTTGCCCAGAATCATGCAGAAAGCAGCGGTTTCTACAGAGAATGGAACTTAAATGTAGGACGTAATGAATTGACAATTCCAAATCTGCAGAGTATTTCCGGTGTCGAAAAAGGCGGACAACTTTATGCTGTCTACACTGGAAATAATGCATCTGACCGGTATGGAATCCGTGTTGTAGGAGGACAGGCAATTCCTTCCTTAAATCTGATCGGATTAAATGAAAACGAATGCAATGTTGCTATCGACACTTATGTCAACGAGCTTCAGGAACATGTAGAACACATTTCCGAAACACACACAAACGTTCATGAAAGTATCAATAATAAAAACATCAAACTTCCTTACGATGAAAGGAACTGTATTATAAATGCAACTGATATCCTTATAGATCAGATGATGTATTCCGTTCCGGCAACCCAGATCTGGAAAGGACTTTCCGGCTCCAGCGTTTCCGAAAAAGCAGCAAGCCTGAAAAAAGCGTTGAAAGCAGCGGAGGAGGCAATGCTCCTTGCTTATCAGCATAAGGGGCTCAGCAATGCGGAAGGAACACCTGCTCTGGACCGTCTTCCTTCACAGCATTTAAATATTCGTTACATGCGTATGTTTGCCGGTGCATTTATGTACGCAGCCGGAAACCATATTGGAATTGAATATGACCAGACAAGTATTTTAAGCAGCGTAAAAACAATTGCAGATCTGGGATGGGGAATCGCCCATGAAATCGGACATAATATCAATGAGCCATCCTATACGGTAGCCGAGATTACCAATAATTATTTTGCACAGCTTTTCACCATCAAGAAAAACGGTCTCCGTTTCCAGATGCCGAAGGTTTACGAAAAAGTAACCTCCGGAACTGTCGGAAGATCTTCTAATCTTGCAACACAGCTTGCCCTGTACTGGCAGCTTCATCTTGCCTTTGATAATGGAGCGGACGATGCAGTTTATTCCCAGTATCAGCAGCAGTTTGACAACCTGTTCTTTGCAAGAGTAGACAGCTATTCCAGAAAACCGGACCGTGCGCCTCAGAGTGGTCTTACTATTGGAAACGATAAGGATCAGAATCTGATGCGTCTTGCCTGCGCTGCAGCAAATAAAAATATTCTTCCGTTCTTTGAACGCTGGGGAATGATACCGGATGAGACAACAAGAAACTATGCGGCAAAATACGGCAATCCAGAGACAAAAGCGATTTATTACGTAAATCCATCTGCAAGAGATTACCGTGCAGCGCACCTGAACGAGGAAAGCTCTTTAAGCATTGCCGGAAAAAACGTAGCTTCTGCTTCCATCAAAACAAGTCAGAATCAGGTTACTGTAAATATCAGTGCATCTGCAAGTGCAGACGCTATTCTTGGCTATGAAATCCTTCGCAGCATGACTTCTAACGGAGAGGTTAAAAAAGAGGTCGTAGGTTTTACAGAAAGCAAACCGGACGGTTCTGCCACTTACACAGATACCGTATCTTCTGTAAATAACCGTGTTATGACTTATGAAGTACGCCCTGTGGACAAATTCCTGAATTACGGAAATTCTGCAGTTGCCGGCTCTTCAAAAATTCAGACAGATGGAAGACTTGAAAAAGAAGATTGGAAAGTATCCACCTCAAATATGAGCGCTTCCAACGATACCATTCTTCCTCCGACAGAAGAGGATCCTGACAATGGATTTGGCAACTCCGGTCAGAAGGTTCAGTATGCCATTGATTATGTGATTGACAACAAAGCAGAAACTGTATATACCGGAAACTCCAGCGCTGACGGTTTCATCACCATTGATATGGGAAGAGTACAGGAAGTTACTTCTCTTCAGTACAGAGGAGGAGCGCTTTCCGATATGACAATTGAAGTTAGCCCTGACGGAGCTTCCTGGAAGAGCGTAAAAGCACACGCAACACTTCCTGCATCTGACAACCGCCATACTGTATGGTTTGATTCTGTTGATCCGAAAGCAAAAGATGATTGGATCGGCACTTACGATGCACGCTATATCCGATTACTGTTCCATAAATCCGAGGCTGTTTCTATCAGTGAGATTGATATCTGCGGTCCTTCCGGAGACAATCTGGAATTCTACCAGTCAGACAGCCAGACACCGGCAGTCGGTATTCTGAAAAACGCATATCAGTTTGGAAAAAATGATACAGATGTGATTCCGGCAGATTCTCTGATCTTTACCGGAACTTATAAAGGAAATCCTGCTTATAACGTAGTTATGCTTTACGATGCAGACGGAAATGTTATCGGAATTCAAAAAGGAGCAGATGGCGCCGACACTGTAGAAGCAGAACAGGTTATTCTGGCGGAAATTCCTGAAAACGGAGCTCTTGGCGAGACTTCAGACGGTACCTGGATTTACTATATCAAACCGGACAGCAACGGAAAAATCAGTGATGAAACAATGGCGCAGTTGAAGAAATCCATCCGTGGTGAACTCTATCGTGTGGATAATGCCCTGACGAATGAAGGTGAGCGAGTAGTCAGCGATACACTTCCAATCACTGTAAATCCGGAAAACCTTCCAACTATTGACCTGACTTCCGGCGGCAATGCTGCCCAGCCGTAATAAAGGAGAAACACAGACATGAAAAAACGACTTACACACATTTTATTGTGTATGCTGCTTTTAACTATTTTCTTTTCTGTCTCAGTAAAGGCAGAAGAAAAGAACAGAGCTACTCTTACTGTAGATGAAAACCGGGTAGGAATCTCTCTTGAGATTCCTGCCGGTAAAACGGATGCAATTCATTCTCTGCGCATCCGGCTGTCAGTTACTGCCTCCGAAGAGATTACCGGAACCTTTGCTTTTGACAGCAATATTCATACAACTGTACAGGATGCTGCATGGAGCAAACAGAATTCTGTTTACATTATGGATGTAATCCTGTCCGGTAAACAGGATTTGATCAGCGAAAGCGGGACTCTTTCTCTTGGAACCCTTTCTCTGACATCTGACAGCGCCAAAAGCTGGAGCGCTGAAATTGGAATTTCAGAAAACTCTCTGGAATATGTAAACAGCTTTGGTACCTATGAGAAGATTACAGATATGAATGTAACACCGGTTACTGTAAAAGTTGAAAATGCTGAACCGGAACCGACTCCAGATCCGGAGCCAACACCAACAGCAACTCCAATCCCTCCGGAACCGACTCCGACAGCTACTCCGGCTCCTCCAACACCAACTGTTACACCGGAGCCAACACCAAAACCGGAATTTAATCCTTCTGCAAAATACAAACTGAGCACAAATGTAAAAACCGGTTCTAACCGTATCTCTTTTAAATGGAAACAGGCAAAAGGAGCGGACGGTTATCAGATTTACCAGTATAACAGCAAAACAAAGAAATATGAACGAATGAAAACCGTTCTGGATCCAAAAGTCACTTCTTACACCAGTAAGACTTTGAGCTATGGAACTACTTATTCCTTTAAGATTCGCGCATTCCAGGTAAATGAAGACGGAAAGAGAACCTATGGTTCCTTTGGACCGGTGGTAAAAGCCACAACTGCTCCGGCAAGACCTTCTTCCCTTACTGTAAAATCATCCAGAAAGAAAGAAGCAGCAGTCTCCTGGAAAAAAGTAAAAGGTGCGACAGGTTATCAGATTTACCGCAGCACTTCTTCAAAAGGAACATATAAGCGGATCAAAACAACTATGGGGAATTCAGCGATAAAATATACTGACAAAACAGTAAGCAGCAGAAGAACCTATTATTACAAGGTAAGAGCCTTCTCCGTAAATTCCAGCGGAAAACGGATATACGGAAACTTTACTTCCGTCAAAAAAGTAAAAGTAAAATAAGCAATTTTCTGAAATGCCTGAACAGCCCAAAACTGTTCAGGCATTTACTTTAACATAATTTGTTGCTTTTTTTCCAAAAGAGGGCTACAATAAGAACATCATAAGACAAGGAGCAAAAAAATGTCATCAAAAATAGGAAGAAACGATCCCTGCTGGTGCGGAAGCGGGAAAAAATACAAAAAATGTCACGAAGCATTTGATGATAAACTGGAAAAGTACCGCAGAGAAGGTTATGCTGTTGTTGACCACGACCTGATCAAAACACCAGACCAAATAGAAAAAATTAAAGAAAGCTGTGCCATTAACATTGCCGTTCTCGACTATGTAGAAGCACATATAAAAGAAGGCGTATCCACTGCGGAAATCGACCGATGGGTACATGAACAGACGGTAAGCCGCGGAGCAATTCCGGCTCCCCTTGATTATGAGGGTTTTCCCAACAGTGTATGTACCTCTGTAAATGAAGTTGTTTGTCATGGAATTCCTTCCGAAGAGCAGATACTGAAAGAAGGAGATATTATAAATGTAGATGTCTCCACTATTTACAACGGATATTATTCTGATTCTTCCCGTATGTTCTGTATCGGAAAAGTCAGCTCCGAAAAAGAAGAACTGGTTAAAACAGTCAAAGAATGCGTGGAAATCGGAATCTCCCAGGTGAAACCCTGGACCCCTATCGGAAACATGGGACACGCTGTACATAAACATGCACTGGAACATGGCTACAATGTAGTCAGCCACATCGGCGGTCATGGAATTGGTCTTGAATTTCACGAAGACCCCTGGGTAAGCTATGTCTCTGAGGAAGGATCAGGGGTTCTCATGGTACCCGGAATGATGTTTACAATTGAACCAATGGTCAATATGGGCACAGCCGAAACTGTCACCGATGAAACAGACGGCTGGACTGTAACCACAGCCGACGGCAAACCTTCTGCCCAGTGGGAGGTAACTGTCCTTGTAACAGAGGACGGATGCGAAGTTATCTGCTGGTAAATCGTTAACGCACCCTCTGTCATATCCTATAATAAAGACTCTTTTTATTTTAGGAGTTTTCCCTGTATGGTTGATTATAAATGCAATTACAGCGGTTTTGGCGTGGGGGTGGCTGTTCTTGATACTGGCATATATGCCGGACATCTGGATCTGTGCAGCCGGATCGCTGTTTTTCGGGATTTTGTCTCTTTTCGCAAAGTCCCCTATGACGATAATGGTCACGGAACCCATGTCGCTGGGATCATAGGAGGAGACGGCGCTGCCTCCGGCGGCAGATTTACCGGAATTGCGCCGGGATGCCATTTTATTGCTCTGAAAGTTCTTGACCGATTCGGAAACGGCAGAAAAGAAGTGCTGCTGCAGGCATTCGACTGGATTCTGGCAAACAGAGAATTGTATAACATTCGGGTGGTTAACATTTCTGTAGGCACAACCTGTCGGACTGCCTGTGATAACAGTCTTTTAATTGACGGTGTAGAGCGTCTGTGGAACGAAAACCTTGTTGTCGTCGCTGCCGCAGGAAATCAGGGTCCCCGTCCCGGAAGTATTACTGCGCCCGGAAGCAGCAAAAAGGTAATCACCGTCGGCTCCAGCGATATGCTTACAGGAAAAAAAGCTGTCTCAGGAAGAGGTCCTACCTCCGATTGTGTATGTAAACCGGATATCGTTGTTCCAGGAAATAAAATTGTTTCCTGCGGAACAGAATCTCCTGCAGCTTATGGGATAAAAAGCGGAACTTCAATGTCAACCCCTGTCATTTCAGGCGTCTGTGCATTAATGCTGGAAAAGGATCCGGCACTTTCAAATGTAGAAATAAAGCGGCGTCTGCTTCTTGGCGCTGACGATTTGGGGTATAACAGAAATATCCAGGGATGGGGAAAATTTAACCTGAAAAGATTCATGGAGACTTTATAAGTAAGAGAAATGATTTGTAAACCTTCAATAAGTTTACATACAAAAAAAGACATGATTGTATGAAAAGGAGCTTGCGTTTACGCAAGCTCCTCCCATTTTTCGTATAATTCTTCCAGTTCTTCTGCAATGGCAGTCTGTTCCCGGCTGAGTTTCGTACATTCAGCCACATTCGTACACACATCCGGCAGAACCATCGTTTCATTGATTTCTTTGTCCCGTTTTTCCAGCTCTTCAATACGGGCTTCCACTTTCTTTAATTCATTTTCACGCTTACGCTGACGAGCCTGTTCCTCTTTTTGCTGCTGCCAGGAAAGCTTATTGTCCGACACTGCTTTTGCCTCTGTTTCTGCAGCAACGGCAGGAGCGTATTTCTGTGTCAATTCTTCTTTTTTCTCAAGGTAATAATCGTAATCTCCGATATAGTTTACAATTGCCTGATTCGTAAGATCCAGAATTCTCGTAGCAGTCTGATTAATAAAATATCGGTCATGAGAGACATACAGCACAGTTCCAGTATAACTGTTCAAAGCTTCTTCCAGAATTTCCTTGGACGCAATATCAAGATGGTTAGTAGGCTCATCGAGAATCAGGAAATTTGCTTCAGAGAGCATGAGTTTTGCCAGAGAGACACGACCGCGTTCTCCACCGGAAAGAGCCGAAATTTCTTTAAACACATCATCTCCTGTAAAGAGAAAGGCTGCAAGCATATTTCGTATTTCTGTTTCTGTAAGAGTAGGATAGGTGTCAGAAATTTCCTGAAAAATTGTCTTCTCCATATGCAGGACATGATGCTCCTGATCGTAGTAGCCAATCTGAACCTTCGAGCCTAATGTAAACTTACCTGCGTCTGCATTCACAATCCCGTTTAATATCTTCAGCATAGTAGTTTTGCCTGTACCATTGTTTCCGATAAGAGCCACACATTCTCCACGCTTGATTTCAAAAGAAATATCAGAGAAAAGCTTCTGACCTGGAAAAGCTTTGGAAAGCCCTTCTACAGAAAGGACATCATTGCCGCTTACAAATCTGGGTTCCAGAGAAATACGCATCTGATCCTGTATTTCTGCAGGTTTTTCGAGACGCTGTATCTTACCCAGCATTTTCTCACGGCTTTCTGCACGGCGGATAGATTTTTCACGGTTAAAGGATTTCAGTTTCGCAATAACAGCTTCCTGGTGTTTAATTTCTCTTTGCTGATTCAAATACGCTTTATACTGTGCATCGCGAAGCTGGGCTTTTTTCAAACCATAGGCAGAATAATTTCCGCTGTACATTCTCATCTGGCCAAATTCGATTTCCACAACCTTTGTTACAACCTTGTCAAGAAAATACCGGTCATGAGAAACAATAAAAACTGCTCCAGGATAATTGAGAAGATAAGTCTCAAGCCATGAGATACTTTCCATATCAAGATGGTTGGTAGGCTCATCGAGAAGAAGAATATCCGGCTTGGACAGAAGAAGTTTACCAAGGGCTACTCGAGTCTTCTGTCCCCCGGAAAGGGTCTCAATCTGACGGGAAAAATCTTCTTCTGTAAAACCAAGACCTTTTAAAACTCCGACAACCTCACTTTGACACGCATATCCGTTCTCCAGTTCAAACTGGTGATTCAACCTTGTGTAGGTATTCATAAGTGTGTCCAGAGCATCCCCCTGAGCATGTTTCATTTCCATTTCCAGAGCACGGATGCGGCTTTCCATATCTATAATATGCTGCTTCGTGGAAATCAGCTCTTCATAAATCGTATGGTGTCCGTGAATATCCTGATACTGTGCAAGATAACCGATATTAGTATCTTTCGCTAAAACTACGACACCGGAATCCGCATTCAGCTCCTGCATAATAATACGAAGGAGCGTTGTTTTACCTGCTCCGTTATTTCCGATCAGAGCTACTTTTTCCCTTTCTTCTATATGAAAACTTGCATCCTGGAGAATCACCTTTTCTCCAAAGGATTTACATATATTCTGGCATGATAAAATCATAGGAATTCCTCCAAAAATCATTCATTATCTTATCTATTATAACGGAAGAATCGGATTTTTGAAAGGGAAATTACAAAAAGATAAAAAAATCTGTAATTTTTTGACGGATGCGTACAAGTTTAATTGACAATAAAATAACATTTCGGTATAATCGTTATAGTATGTTAAGGAGGGACTATTTGTGGAGGATAAAGAAATATCTAAAGCGGTAATCAAACGTCTGCCACGTTATTATCGTTATTTAGGTGAACTGATGGAAGAGAATGTTGAGCGGATATCTTCCAATGACCTGAGTAAAAAAATGCATGTCACTGCGTCCCAGATTCGTCAGGATTTGAATAACTTCGGCGGTTTCGGACAACAGGGCTATGGCTATAATGTAAGATATTTATATACAGAAATCGGTAAAATTTTAGGCCTGGATACAACACATCCCATGATTATCCTCGGTGCCGGTAATCTGGGGCAGGCTCTTGCCAATTATGTGGATTTTGAAAAAAGAGGATTTCGTCTTGTCGGTATTTTTGATATCAATCCTGTCCTGGAGGGAATCGCTGTAAGGGGAATCGAAATACAGATGCTGAACGAGCTTCCTCTGTTTCTGAAGGAAAATCAAGTGGATATCGCAATTCTCACTCTGCCGAAAAACAAAGCAAAAGAAATGGCGAATATTCTGATTGAAAACGGGATCAGAGCAATCTGGAATTTTGCCCATATAGATTTAGACGCACCTGAAGATGTGATTGTCGAAAACGTTCATCTATCAGAAAGCTTAATGACTCTTTCCTATAATCTGAACCAGTATAAACAGGAACATAACGAAAATTAATGAAATGAGGCTGCTGCCTGGATTCCGCAGGGAACACAGGCGCAGCTTTTCTTATAAATCAGGTGGTGAAAATGAAAGAACTTGTAACCTGCACCCAGATGAAAAATCTGGATGAATACACAATCGAAAAAATGGGAATCCCATCCTGTGTTCTTATGGAACGGGCAGCTCTTTGTACAGTGGAAGAAATGAAGAAACGAATGAAGGCAGGAAAGGAAACCGAAAAAATCCTTGTTATCTGCGGAAGCGGAAACAACGGCGGAGACGGTATTGCTATTGCAAGACTTCTTCATCTGGACGGATGGAAGGTTTCTCTTTTTCTTCTGGGAAAAGAAAAGACTATGACGCCGGAGACCGCGCATCAGCTTAAGATTGCCCGAAATTATCAGGTTCACGAAACGAATAACCTGGATTTGTATGAATATACTACTATAGTAGATGCCATCTTTGGCGTTGGTCTGAAACGTCCCGTCGAGGGTCACTATGCCCAAATCATACGGGAACTGAATGCAGCTACAGCATTTAAGGTCGCTGTAGATATCCCATCGGGAATCAACGGTGATACGGGATTTGAAATGGGAATCGCTTTTCGGGCAGACCTCACCGTGACGTTCGCTTTTCGAAAAAGGGGATTATGTTTTTATCCGGGAAGAATGTACGGTGGTGAAATAACTGTTGCCGATATCGGCATTTACACGAACGAGGACTCTGATTCCTCCATGCATCATCTGGAAAAATCTGATCTGTCCCTGCTTCCGGATATGCTGCCTTACGGGAATAAGGGAACCTTTGGTAAAGTTCTCTTTGTATCAGGCAGTCCAGGAATGTGCGGAGCCGCATTTCTCGCCGCATCTGCTGCCTTTAAATGCGGAGCAGGAATGGTAAAAATCCAGACAGTTGAGGAGAACAGAATCCCTATTCAGACACTTCTTCCTGAAGCTATGCTCACCTGCGCATTCACGGAAGAAGAAAATCAAAAAAATCTGGACTGGTGCGACGTTCTTGTAATCGGTCCGGGGCTTGGTCTGACCGGAACCAGCCGGGAGCGCGCGCAGTGGTTTCTTTCCCATGGAACTCAAAAGGGGATTCCAATTATTTTGGATGCTGATGGACTCAATCTTTTGTCTGTTCATCCGGACTGGCAAAAATATCTTGGTTCAAATACAATTGTAACTCCCCATATCGGAGAGATGAGCCGGCTTTGCGGCAAAAGCATCGGAGAAATTCAAAACTCCCTCGTGAAAACAGCTCTGGAATACAGCCGGAGTACAGGCTGTGTCTGTGTTCTTAAAGACGCATGTACTACAGTTGCATCTCCTGATGGCAAAACTTTCTTGAATCTTTCCGGAAATGCAGGAATGGCAACAGCAGGAAGCGGAGATGTGCTTTCCGGTGTACTTGCAGGAATTCAGTGTATGTATCATTTCGCAAAGCACACAGAAAGTGAGGGTATGAAAGCGGCGCTCGGAGTTTATATACATGGTCTTGCCGGCGATCTTGCCGCCCAAACCCTCGGCAGGAGAGGAATGACTGCCAGAGATATTATCCGGTTTCTTCCGGAAATACTTAAAAAATAAGAGGATATTCTAATATGAAAAAATTCAGCCGAGTAAAGGCAGTTGTGTCTCTTGATGCAGTTGCCCATAATTTCCGTGAGATGCGGAAAAATATAGCAGAAGATACGAAGGTGATTGCTGTTGTCAAGGCAGATGCATACGGACATGGTGCTGTACAAATCGCCCGTTTAGTCGAAGAATACACCTATATTTGGGGATTTGCCACAGCGACAGAGGAGGAGGCAATTGAGCTTCGCAGAGCGGGAATTCAAAAACCAATCCTTGTTCTTGGAATTGTTTTCGAAGAATACTACCCTGAACTTATCCGTTATGACATCCGGCCGGCCGTCTGTGACGCAGACAGCGCAAAAAAGCTTTCACAAGAGGCTCTTCGTCAGGGAAAAACCGTACATATCCATCTGGCACTTGACACAGGAATGACCCGAATCGGCTTTGCCGATACGCCAAAGAGCATAGAGACAATAAAACAGATACAGATGCTTCCGAATCTCGAAATAGAAGGAATATTTACTCATTTTGCAAGAGCTGACGAATATGACAGAAGTCCTGCTCTGATACAACTGGAACGCTACCTGGATTTCCTGAATCTTCTCAAAGATGCAGGAATAACAATTCCACTCTTACATTGTTCAAACAGTGCCGGAATCATCCGTGTTCCTGAGGCAAATCTGAGCATGGTACGCGCCGGAATCACCATTTATGGCATTTATCCCTCCAACGAGGTAGAGCGGGATAAGATAAAGCTTGAAACAGCTATGGAAATCAAAAGCCATATTTCATATTTGAAAGACGTAATTCCGGGTACTGCTATCAGCTATGGAGGAACCTTTGTGGCGTCAAAACCAATGAAAGTCGCAACCATTCCCGTAGGTTATGCCGATGGCTATCCAAGACAGCTTTCAGGAAAAGGCTGGGTACTCATACACGGACAGAAAGCCCCTATTCTGGGCAGAGTCTGCATGGATCAGTTCATGGTGGATGTGACAGATATTCCGGATACCAAATCCGGAGATGAGGTCACACTTATCGGAAGAGATGGAAATGAAGTTATTACAGCAGAGGAATTCGGTGAATTATCCGGCCGTTTTTCCTATGAATTTATCTGCTGTATCAGCAAACGGGTTCCGCGTGTTTATATAAAAGACGGGAAAATAACAGAATAAAGATTATGATTTATACACCACGCATGTATACACAAGAAAAAAAGGGCAATACTGTAACTGACAGTTGCGAACTACTTTCTTAATAAAAAAAGGCAGGCATCAAACGCCGTAAGCCAGACAGAATCGGAGTGTGAATTGTGTGGTAATTAAAAGAGGGGATATTTTTTATGCTGATCTGCGTCCTGTTGTGGGAAGTGAACAGGGCGGGATAAGACCTGTGCTGATTATTCAGAATAATGTAGGAAATAAACACAGTCCTACCGTAATCTGCGCAGCGATCACTTCCAAAATGAATAAGGCGAAGCTGCCGACACATATTGAGATTGACGCAGGCTCATACGGAATAGAGAAAGATTCCGTGATTCTGCTGGAACAGCTTCGCACCATAGATAAACGCAGACTGAAAGATAAGGTCTGCCATCTGGATGAGGGAATGCTCGGAAAAGTAAACCATGCGCTTGAGATCAGCCTGGAACTTACGTTTTAAAAAGGGTTAAACCTTGACGAATCCTATGGAAAGTGATATATTCTACCAGTAACTATGCGGTAAAATCATATAAAGTTTAATTAATTACAAAGGAGTTATTTATAAAGAATGGAAGATGGCAGTAGTCTGCCCCTTTGGGGCGTAATTGTATTATTTTTGCTGTTGTGGCTGAACGGGATTTTTTACGGGTTTGCAGCGGCAGTCAGAAACTTAAGCGAGAGCGAAACAGAAAAACGAGCTCTTGACGGAGATAAAAATGCGATTCTTTTGAAATCCATGATCGATAATCCGGGTCAGTTCGTAAATGCAATTCCGCTGATTGTTATGGCTTCCGGTATCTGCTTCGGCGCATTTCTTGTGCCTTGGGCAATACGCGCATCCCATCCGTACATAAAGCACATCCCCGCATTGCTCCTTATAACAGCGTTGTGCGTAATTCTGCTGGCAGGACTGGGAATCCTTACCTTCCGCCGGATTGGTACCTACCATCCTGAAAAATATGCCTATCGTTACTTAAAGGTGGTAAACCTTTTTGTAAAGCTGTTGTATCCTCTGACCATGTTTGTCACCTGGATTGCACGGCTTGCGTCTATTCCATTTGGAGTTGAATATAACCGTACGGAAGAGGCGGTGACAGAGGAAGAGATCATTTCCATTGTAGATGAAGCCCATGAGCAGGGTGTCATTGAAGAGAACGAGGCGGAAATGATTCAGAACATTATTTCTTTTAATGAGACAGAAGCAAAGGATATTATGACCCATCGAAAGAATGTGATCGCTTTTGATGAAGAAATCCTTCTTCAGGAACTGATTGATACGATTCTTGTTGAAGCCAATTCCAGATATCCTGTTTACGCTGAAAACATGGATAACATCAAAGGAATTGTCCATTATAAAGATGCGCTGAAATTTATGACAAAAAATTCCTGGGCGAAATTCAAACCGCTCAAGGAGCTTCCCGGACTGATACGTCAGGCTGCTTTTATTCCTGAAACACGAGGAATCGGCAATCTGTTCCGCACTATGCAGACGAAAAAACTTCATATGGCAATTGTCGTGGACGAATACGGACAGACAGCCGGCATTGTAACTATGGAGGATATCCTTGAGGAGATTGTCGGCGATATTCTCGATGAATATGATGAAGACGAAGTTACGATCCGGACGCAGACTGATAATTCTTTGATTATTGATGGTCTTGCTTATCTGGAAGACGTAGCGGAAGAGTTGGATATAGATTTCGGAGATTCTGAATTCGAAACACTGAACGGGTATCTTACCAACCTGCTCGGACACATTCCCACAAAAAAAGATATGGATACGGAAATTGTGACAAACGGATACCGTTTCGAAATTCTTTCCCTGGGAAATAAAACGATTGGTAAAGTTCGTGCAAGTAAAGTAAAATAATAAAAATACAAAGTAATTACAAAAGGAGAAAAAAGATGTCAGGACATTCAAAATTTGCAAACATTAAACATAAGAAAGAAAAAAACGATGCAAAAAAAGGTAAAATTTTTACCGTAATCGGTCGTGAGATCGTTATGGCTGTCAAAGCCGGCGGTCCGGACCCGAACAATAACAGCAAGCTTCGTGATGTTATCGCAAAAGCAAAGGCAAACAATATGCCAAACGATACCATTGACCGTGGTATCAAAAAAGCGGCTGGCGCCGATTCTGCAGACAATTACGAAAAGGCTGTTTATGAAGGTTATGGTCCGAACGGAGTAGCTATCATTGTAGAAACTCTGACAGATAACAAAAACCGTACAGCCGGAAATGTTCGTAATGCCTTTACAAAAGGTAACGGAAGCATTGGAACACAGGGCTGTGTATCTTTCATGTTCGACCAGAAGGGTCAGATCATTATTGACAAAGAAGAATGCGAGATGGACGCTGACGAGCTGATGATGGTAGCTCTTGACGCAGGCGCAGAAGATTTCAGCGAAGAAGAAGACAGTTTCGAAGTTATTACAGCTCCTGATGATTTCAGCGCCGTACGCGAAGCTCTTGAAGCAGCAGGAGTACCTCTTCTCGAGGCTCAGGTAGCTATGATTCCGCAGACATACGTAGAACTTACAGACGAAAAAGCAATCAAAGACCTTCAGAAAACTCTGGATCTCCTTGATGAGGATGACGATGTCACAGATGTATGGCACAACTGGGATGAGTAATCTGGATTTACAGTAAAAAAACGGCGGACAGGATAAGAGGTATCCTGCCTGCCGTTTTTGGCTGAATTTTACAAAGTATCATTTAAGGTTACCAGTCCGGGATGGTCATTTATAAAATATACAAACATTTCGATTGTCTCACTGACTGTCGGGCGTCTGTCCATAACAGAACAGCCTGCAATAGCACACAGCTTTTCCTGCGCTCCGCAATTCCAGGCGTGACGAATCAAAGTTCTCATATTCCTTTCCATACAGGCAGGTGTGGAAGGAACTGACAAAGCAACTTCGAGGTACAACTTCCTGTATGTAGAAAGTTTATTCTCATCCTGACAGGCAATGCGGATACATTCCCGCAAAGTCTGATATCCTTTGTAATTTTCAGCAAAGTTACATCTTTTTAACAACTCGTCCATATTCATTTTAAATCTCCTCCTACTTGTTATTCGGAACAGAGACCCCAAATATTTGATATTTTTTGAAACTTTTTTTAAAATTCAAAAAATCTGTTTGTGAGAGTTGTTTGTTGATATCTCTTGTTGCTGTGAACGGAGTGAACAGTAACTATCTTTTTAGGGATACTGGACAAAACAAAGCAAATCAGTTAAAATATGTCGTAGCACTATGGGCAGCCTTGGTAATCCGTTTCCGGGGTTGTCTTTATTCCCTGAAGAAAGGATATATACAATGTTTAATGAAATTGATTTTAACGAGATAGATTTGATGCAGGCTGCTCCGCAAGAGGATACAAAGCGTCAATATTACTTTATCGCCAAGGCTCATTCAGAAGTAATGCTGATGCGTGAAGCTCTTGGACGACCTCTTACATACTGTCTGGAAACCTTTGGATGTCAGATGAATGAGAAACAGAGTGAAGTGGTTGCCGGTATCATGGATGAAATCGGTTATGTGCGCAAACAGACAGAAGATGCGGATGTAGTAATCTACAACACCTGCACTGTACGTGAAAATGCCAATCTAAAGGTTTACGGCCGTCTGGGCAAGCTTCATAATTTAAAAAAACATAATCCTGATATGAAAATCGTACTTTTTGGCTGTATGATGCAGGAAGAACATGTAGTGGAAAAGATCAAAAAAGATTATCCTTTTGTAAACCTCGTATTCGGAACACACAATATCTTCAAATTCGCAGAGCTGTACCATGAGATGCTGGCATCAGAAAATCAGTTGATCGATATCTGGGAGGGAACCGACAAAATCGTGGAAGAACTTCCTACAGAACGAAATTACACTTTTAAATCCGGAGTAAATATTATGTTCGGCTGCAACAATTTCTGCAGTTACTGTATTGTTCCCTATGTCCGTGGCAGAGAGCGAAGCCGCAATCCTCAGGCAATCATCCATGAAATTGAATCTCTGGTTCGTGACGGAGTAACTGAAGTCATGCTTCTTGGACAGAACGTAAACTCCTACGGAAAAACTCTGGAGCATCCGATTACGTTTGCCCAGCTTCTGAAACAGATTGAAGAAATCGAGGGACTGAAACGGATTCGTTTTATGACTTCACATCCCAAGGATTTATCCGATGAACTGATTCAGGTAATGGCAGAGAGCAAAAAAGTATGTCACCATCTGCATCTTCCCATGCAGTCTGGAAGCAGCCGTATTTTAAAGGAAATGAACCGCCGCTATGATAAGGAGAAATATCTCGGTCTTGTGAAAAAAATTCGAACAGCAGTTCCTGATATTTCCCTTACAACTGATATCATCGTTGGTTTCCCAGGTGAAACAGAGGAAGATTTTCAGGAAACTCTGGATGTTGTGGAAAAAGCCGGTTTTGACACTGCTTTCACTTTCATTTACTCTAAACGAAGTGGTACGCCTGCCGCAAAAATGGAAGACCAGATACCTGAAAATGTGGTAAAAGACCGTTTCGACCGTCTTCTTGCTCTTGTTCAGGAAAAAGGGCGACAGATTTCTTCCAGATTTGAGGGAACTGTTCAGGAGGTACTGGTAGAGACAGAGAGTAAGGAAAAAGGAATCTTTACAGGACGTACACAGTACAATCTTCTTGTACATTTCCCGGGAACAGAGGAAATGCTTGGAAAATATGTAAAGGTTCATCTGGATACCTGTAAAGGCTTTTATTATCTGGGAACAATTATTCAGTGATAAAACAATATAAAAAGAAATTCCAGAAAGATTTTGCACTATGTGCCAAACCGAAAGGAGAATTATGAGAAAGCTGGCTTTAAGCGATGAAATATTATTAAAAGTTGACAAATCCGCCCGCTATATCGGCGGAGAGGTCAACTCTGTTATGAAAACCAAAGATGTGGATATCCGTTTTGCCATGTGTTTCCCGGACGTATATGAAATCGGCATGTCCAATCTTGGTATGATGATTCTTTACAATATGTTTAACAAAAGAGAAGATGTATGGTGTGAGCGTGTATTTTCTCCGTGGACTGACCTTGATAAGGTAATGAGAGAGGAAAATATTCCTCTGTTTGCACTGGAATCTCAGGATCCTGTGAGAGATTTTGACTTCCTTGGAATCACTCTCGGCTATGAAATGTGTTACACCAATGTGCTTCAGATACTGGATCTGAGCCATATGCATCTTCTTGCAAAAGACCGTGAAGAGGACGAGCCTATTGTAGTCGGCGGCGGCGCCTGCGCTTATAACCCGGAGCCTCTGGCAGAATTTTTTGACCTTTTTTATATTGGGGAAGGAGAAACTGTTTACGATGCGCTTTTTGACGCCTATAAGGCAAATAAAAAAGCTGGCGGAACAAGACAGGATTTCCTTCTGAAAGCTGCTCAGATTCCGGGAATTTATGTTCCGTCTTTATATGAAGTAACCTATAAAGAGGACGGAACCATCGCTTCTTTTACCCCTGTAAAAGAGGGCGTTCCTCAAAAAGTACAAAAGCAGGTCGTAACGGACATGGCAGCCGGATACCGGACAATTGAAGCTCCCGTTGTCCCGTTTATCAAGGCTACTCAGGACCGTGTCACTCTGGAAATCCAAAGAGGCTGTATCCGCGGCTGCCGTTTCTGTCAGGCTGGTATGATTTACCGTCCGACCAGAGAGCGCGATGTGGAAGAATTAAAAGCTTCTGCCAGAGAAATGCTGAAAAACACCGGACACGAAGAGATTTCCCTGAGTTCTTTAAGCTCCAGCGATTACACAGAATTAAAGGAGCTTGTAAATTTCCTTATCGACGAATTTAAGGAGGATGCCGTAAATATCTCTCTTCCTTCTCTTCGTATTGACGCCTTTGCTCTTGATGTGATGAGCAAGGTACAGGATGTGAAAAAAAGCAGTCTTACCTTTGCTCCGGAAGCCGGTTCCCAGCGCCTTAGAAATGTTATCAATAAGGGACTGACAGAAGAGGATATCCTTCACGGGGCCGGAGAGGCTTTTAAAGGCGGCTGGAACAGAGTGAAGCTCTACTTCATGCTCGGTCTTCCCACAGAAACAGAAGAGGATATGAAGGGAATTGCCCATCTTGCACAGAAAATTGCAGAAGAGTATTATGAAATTCCCAAAGAAAGCCGAAACGGCAAGGTACAGATTAACGTAAGCACCTCTTTCTTTGTTCCGAAACCTTTTACTCCATTCCAGTGGGCAGGAATGTACAGCGAAGAAGATTTTATCGGCAAAGCAAAGGTTGTTAAAAATGAAATCCGTCAGCAGACCAATCAGCGAAGCATTAAATATAGCTGGCATGAGCCGGATGTAACGATTCTGGAAGGCTTCCTTGCAAGAGGAGACAGAAGATGTGCGGACGTTATCCTGAAAGCATATGAAAAAGGCGCTTTATACGACGCCTGGTCAGAAAGTTTCCGTTATCACATCTGGAAAGAAGCCTTTGCAGAGACAGGAATCGATCTCGACTTCTATACTCTGCGGGAGCGTTCCACTGACGAAATCCTTCCATGGGATTTCATCGATGCAGGTGTGACAAAACAGTTCCTGATCCGTGAATGGGAGCAGGCAAAAAATGAGACCGTAACACCGAACTGCCGCCAGCAGTGCTCCGGATGCGGTGCAAAACGATATGGAGGAGGCGTATGCTATGAAGGTTAGGATTAAATTCAGTAAACAGGGACCTGTGAAATTTGTGGGTCATCTTGACACCATGCGCTATTTCCAGAAAGCTGTTCGAAGAGCCGGACTTCCGGTTGCTTTTTCCGGAGGATACAGCCCTCATATGATCATGTCTTTTGCAGCGCCTCTTGGCGTAGGAACTACAAGCCGTGGAGAATACTTTGATCTGGAGCTGGCAGAAACTGTTTCTACCAGTGAAATTACCAGAAGACTGAACGAAACTATGGCGGAAGGTTTTCAGGTAATCAGCGCCCGTCAGGTGGAAGACGGAAAGGCGGGCAAAGCCATGTCTTTAGTTGCGGCAGCAGACTATCTGGTGGAATTCCGTACCGGAAAAGAGCCTGCTGTTGAGTGGAAAAGCAGAATCGGGGAATTTTTGGCACAGAAGAAAATACTGGTGACAAAGAAGACAAAACGCAGCGAAGCCACAGTGGATATTCGCCCATTTATCTATAAAATGGAACTTCAGGGAGATAAGCTTTTCTTAAGTCTTGCCTCCGCAAGCGCAAACTATACGAAACCGGAGCTTGTAACAGATACTTTTTTCAACTGGCTTGGTACAGAACTTCCGGAATTTGCCTATATGGTGGAAAGACTGGAGGTTTATGCGGACCTCGGAAAAGACGGGAATCACAAATTTGTTTCTCTGGAAGCATTAGGTGAGGAAGTTGAGTAAGTTAATCATCACAGAAATAAAAATCAAAGACTCCCTCTGTCGGGTCTGCGCTGTTGAGGAGAATGGTCAGATTATAGAGCTTCGCGCAGAACCTTGTGGGCAAAAATCAGAGCTGGGAAACATTTATGTGGGAAAGGTAGAGAATCTGGCTACAAATATAGGCGCAGCTTTCGTTCAGATTGCACCGGGAACAAGATGCTATTTTCCTCTTACAGAGGCGTCTCACTGTATTTTTGTATCTTCCGGCAGAAAGGACAGCTCTCCTTTGAAACCCGGAGATGAAATTCTGGTTCAAATAAGCAGAGAAGCAATGAAAGGAAAACTTCCCGCCCTTTCTGCGAACCTGAATTTCACCGGCAAATATCTGGTTCTGACAACCGGAAATAAAAAATTCGGACTTTCCGCCAAACTTGCCGGAGAGGACAGGAAACGTCTCAGCAAATGGCTGGAAGAAGAAATTCAGAGTCCGGAAAAGGAATATGGAATTGTTGTACGGACAAACGCTGCTGAAGCAACAAAGGAAGAAATCGAAAAAGAGCTGGATTACCTGAAACGGCAGTACCGCAAAGCTGCAGTAGACGGCAGAAGCAGAACCTGTTTTAGCTGTGTTTATGAAACAGAGCCATTTTATGTCTCAGCAGTGCGCGATGCCAATATCCGCAGCCTGGAAGAAATCATCACAGATATTCCGGAAATCAGCGATACTCTTATTGCTTACCTTGAGGAGAACAGTCCGCAGGAAAAAGAAAAACTTCGCTTCTATCAGGATAAGCTTCTTCCCCTGTATAAACTGTATCGAATAGAAACTGCCATTGAAACCGTCTGCAGAGAAAAAATCTGGCTGAACAGCGGTGGTTTCCTTGTCATTCAGCAGACAGAGGCGTTTGTTTCTATTGATGTGAACAGCGGAAAATTTACAGGAAAGAAAAAGGCAGAAGAAACTTACCGTAAAATTAATATGGAAGCAGCAAAGGAAATTGCCCGACAGCTCCGTCTGCGCAATTTATCCGGAATCATTCTGATCGACTTCATCAATATGGAGAATGCAGAGCATCGGGAAGAGCTGTTTCATGTACTGCAGAAATTCCTGCGCAAAGACCCTGTAAAGAGCCGGGCCATTGACATCACACCCCTTAATATTCTGGAAATGACCCGAAAAAAGGTTCGCAGACCTTTGATAGAAGACCTTCGCGAAATTCAGGGGAATTTTTAAAAAAGTTTTTGAGAAACCTATTGACGAATAAGAATTTGTCTGTTATTATTACGAAGTATGCCGCACAAAGAGGTTCAAGTGCCGGAAGGCCACCATATTTGGCGAGTAAAGTTCATAGGAGGTGCCACAAATGTACGCAATTATTGCAACAGGTGGTAAACAGTACAAAGTTGCTGAAGGCGACGTAATCAGAGTTGAGAAACTCGGTGTTGAAGCTGGTGAAACCGTAACTTTTGACAATGTTATTGCTGTAAGCAACGACGGTTTAAAAGTTGGAGAAGATGTGAAGAATGCCAGTGTTACCGCTTCTGTAGTTGAAAATGGTAAAGCTAAAAAAGTTATCGTTTACAAATACAAAAGAAAAACTGGATATCACAAGAAAAACGGTCATAGACAGCAGTACACTAAAGTAAAAATCGAAAAGATCAATGCTTAATCTGGTGTCATTATGATTACAATTACAGTTAAGAAGAGAAAAGGAAATTATCTGGAATTTGAATCTAAGGGACATGCAGGCTACGCAGAGGAAGGACATGATATTGTCTGTGCCGCTGTGTCTGTGCTGGTGATCAATACTGTGAATTCTCTTGAGGCGTTCACAGAGGACAGATTCGAAGTGCAGGAACGTGACGGTTATGTTTCTTTCCGGTTTACAGCTCCGGTTACAGAGAAGGGAAAACTTCTCATGGATTCCCTTGTTCTCGGATTAACAGAAATTGAGCATAGTTATAAGAATCGATATTTGACAGTAAAAGTCAAGGAGGTGTAACAACATGATGAAAATGAACCTTCAGTTATTCGCACATAAAAAAGGAGTTGGTTCTACAAAGAACGGTCGTGATTCCGAGTCTAAGAGATTAGGTGCGAAAAGAGCAGATGGACAGTTCGTTAAAGCTGGAAATATTCTTTACAGACAGCGTGGAACAAAGATTCACCCAGGTGAAAATGTAGGCTGTGGTAAAGATTACACATTATTTGCACTTACAGATGGTGTAGTAAGATTCACCAGAAAAGGACGCGATAAGAAACAGGTTTCTATCGTTCCGGTAGAGGCAGAATAATTAGCAGTTAAGTGGGAGGGCTTCAAATCTAATTAAGGTTTGGAGCCTTTCTTTTGAATAAAGCAGATATAAACAAAACAACGAAAGAATCGAGGTGTTAACATGTTTGCAGACAGAGCGAAAATTTGGATCCGTTCCGGTAAGGGCGGAGATGGTCACGTTAGTTTCCGCAGAGAACTTTATGTTCCTAACGGAGGTCCTGATGGCGGCGATGGCGGTCGTGGCGGAAATGTGATCTTCGAGGTTGATGAAGGTCAGAATACTCTGGGAGACTATCGTCACAAAAGAAAATATAAAGCAGAAGACGGCAAAGAGGGCGGTAAGAAGCGCTGTCACGGCGCCGATGGAAAAGATATTGTATTAAAAGTTCCGGAAGGAACCGTTATTATGGAAGCAGAGTCACGCAAAGTTATCGCTGACATGTCCGGCGATAACAAAAGGCAGATTATTTTAAAAGGCGGAAACGGCGGCAAAGGAAATATGCATTACGCAACGGCTACCATGCAGGTTCCAAAATATGCACAGCCCGGGCAGCCCGCCCAGGAACTGGAGGTTCTTCTTGAACTTAAGGTCATCGCAGACGTAGGACTTGTAGGATTTCCCAACGTAGGCAAGTCCACTTTCCTTTCCCGTGTGACCAATGCGCAGCCAAAGATTGCCAATTACCATTTCACGACTTTAAGCCCGAATCTGGGGGTTGTGGATACGGAAAACGGCGGTTTCGTTATTGCAGATATACCAGGACTTATTGAAGGCGCATCTGAAGGCGTGGGACTTGGACATGAATTTCTTCGTCATATCGAAAGAACCCGTGTAATCATCCACATTGTAGATGCAGCCTCCACAGAAGGCCGTGACCCAATTGACGATATTTACAAAATAAACAAAGAGCTGGAAGCGTATAATCCCGAAATTGCCGCAAGACCGCAGGTAATTGCAGCCAATAAAATTGACTGTATTTTTGACGAAGAAGATGACAATCCTGTTGAAAAAATCCGAAAAGAATTTGAGCCAAAAGGCATTGAGGTTTATCCTATCTCTGCTGTAAGCGGTCAGGGTGTAAGAGAGCTTTTATTCCATGTAAAAGAACTTCTGGATAGATGCGAACGTGAACCAATTGTATTCGAACAGGAATTTTTCCCGGAAGATGTTCTGATCGGAGAAAATCTTCCATACACGGTAGAGCAGTCGGCAGAAGATCCGACCATCTTTATTGTTGAGGGACCGAAAATCGAAAAAATGCTGGGTTATACAAATCTGGATTCCGAAAAAGGATTTGCTTTCTTCCAGAAATTCCTGAAAGACGGAGGAATTCTTGAGGAGCTGGAAAGAGCAGGAATCCAGGAAGGCGACACCGTTCGCATGTATGGTTTTGATTTTGACTACTATAAATAATTTTTCTTAAAAAGGATATGAATAACATGACAAGCAAACAGAGAGCATATTTAAAAAGTCTCGCAATGACAATGGATCCAATCCTGCAGCTTGGTAAAGGAGGTCTTACTCCCGAAAACACAGCTTCTGTAGACGAGGCTCTGGCAGCAAGAGAGCTCATTAAAATCAGCGTACTTCAGAACTGCCTGGAGGATCCCCGGGAAATGGCGAAAGTTCTCGCAGAGCGTACCCACTCCCAGATTGTGCAGATAATTGGTAAAAAAATCGTTTTATACCGTGAAGGCAAAAACGAAAAAAAGAAAATCGTTTTACCGTAGGAGGTCTGATATATGACTGGTTCCAGGCGGAGAATCGGAATTATGGGCGGCACATTTGACCCGATTCATATGGGGCATTTAATCCTTGGAGAAAAAGCATATGAACAATTGAAACTGGACAAAATTCTGTTCATGCCGTCCGGTAATCCGCCTCACAAAAAAAACCGGATCGGACGGGCAAATGATGAACAGCGAGTGGAAATGGTCAGAAGAGCTATTTCCGGCAATCCCCATTTTGAACTATCTCTTATTGAGATGAATGAGAAAGGCTATACGTATACGTATCATACACTGGAAACTATGAAAAAGAATAATCCTGATACCGATTATTTCTTTATCATAGGCGCTGATTCCCTCTATAATTTTGAAACATGGATGGAACCTGCACGTATCTGTCAGGCATGCACACTGGTCGTAGCAACAAGGAATCATACCCCGATTATGGAACTCAGCCGGGAAATGACCCGCCTGTCAGACAAATATCATGGTATTTTTCTGAGACTGGACACCATGAATATTGATATCTCCAGTGAGATTCTCCGTGACTGGATAAAAAAAGGACAAAGTGTCCGCTATTATATGCAGGACTCAGTAATTGCGTATATCGAAGAGAATCAGATTTACAGACAGGGATAAAGAGGCATCAGATTCTGCCCCGTTTACAGCAACAGAAAGGAAACTCTACCATGGCAGGATACGATTTTGAAAAAATGAAGAAAAAGCTGGCAAAATATCTCGACGAGGACCGCTATCTTCATACCATAGGAGTTATGTATACCTGTGCAGCCCTTGCAATGGCGCACGGATATGATTTGGAAGCTGCACAGGCTGCCGGACTTCTTCATGACTGCGCAAAATGCATTCCCAACAAAAAGAAACTCAAAATGTGCAGTCAGTCCAATATTCTGGTAACTCCTTTCGAGGAAACACATCCTTTTCTGCTCCATGCAAAACTAGGAGCTTACATTGCCGGAAAAAAATATGATATTGACAATGAGGAAATTTTATCTTCTATCACCTGGCATACTACCGGAAAGCCGGATATGTCTGTTCTGGAAAAGATTGTATATATTGCAGATTATATTGAGCCAAGACGTGATAAAGCTCCAAATCTTACAGAAGTGCGCGCATTGGCTTTTCAGGATTTGGACGAATGTATGTATGTGATACTGAGAGATACTCTGTCTTATCTGGGTGAAAATCCGAAAGACATTGACAGCACAACGAAAGACGCATTTATTTATTACCACGACTTACATACCAAAAGATACCAGGCGACAGAAAGGGGTTTATCAGATGAGTAAAGAATTAGAAATGACCAGGCTTGCATGTAAAGCTCTGGATGAAAAAAAAGGAAAAGACATAAAAGTAATTGATATCCACGGAGTATCTGTTATTGCAGATTACTTTGTGATTGCAAGCGGCTCAAACCAGAATCAGGTTCAGGCAATGGTTGATAACGTAGATGAAACACTTGGACGCGCCGGCTATGAGGCAAAATCCATTGAAGGAAGCAGGAATTCCAGCTGGATCCTTATGGATTACGGCGACGTGATTATCCATGTATTTGATGAAGAAAACCGTCTTTTCTATGATCTGGAACGTATCTGGAGAGATGGAAAGGAAATTGACCCGTCAGAATTTCTTGAAGAAAATAAATAAAATAACTTCCTGACACTCCGGATGTTCCGGAAATTCAATCAATAAAAAAGCAATGTCCCACAAAAGGACATTGCTTTTTTATTGATGATTTACTGATAAAAGCGAAAAACGCCAAACACTTTGCCAAG
>JAUNOY010000013.1 GCA_030536995.1 Eubacteriales bacterium | reverse complement strand
CTTTTTTATTGATGATTTACTGATAAAAGCGAAAAACGCCAAACACTTTGCCAAGAATCTGAAGATCCCCGTGAATGATGATCGGATCCATTTCATTATTCTCAGGCTGAAGACGGTAGTAGCCGTTTTCTTTGTAAAAGGTTTTTACAGTTGCGCTGTCATCCACAAGCGCTACCACAATATCTCCATCAGAAGCAGTTGACTGCTGTTTCACAAGCACCTGATCGCCATCAAAAATTCCTGCATTTACCATACTTTCACCCTTTACGCGAAGCATGAAAGACTGTTCGTTGGGCATAAATTCTGCCGGGATAGGAAAATATCCCTCTACATTCTCTACAGCCAGAATCGGCTGTCCTGCTGCAACTGTACCAATTAGAGGAACATTGACCACTTCTCTGCGCACAAGATTGAAATTGTCGTCAATAATCTCAATGGCACGGGGTTTCGTAGCGTCTCTTCGAATATAACCATTCTTCTCCAGAGCTTCCAGATGAGAATGAACAGAAGAAGTTGATTTTAGATTTACTGCCTCACAGATTTCACGAACTGCCGGCGGAAAGCCTCTGTTTAAAATTTCATTTTTAATATAATCAAGGATTTCCTGCTGTTTTTTACTGATTCGTCCATATGCCATAAGGATGTACCTCCTAAATTAATAAGGATATTATAACATATTTCCACTGCAAAAGCAAACGGATATTCGGAAAATATGTTTGCTTTTTGCCAGTATTTCCAACTTTCTTTCTTTTATCTTGTCATTACAGATATAAAATGGTACAATGATTGGGTATGAATAAAATTAAGAAGGAGGCAGTCTTTTGCCCAATAATAAGAATTCGACGAAAATGCCGGGCATTCTGGCCAGAATCAGAAAAGTTGTAGGCTTAAATATCGGAACGGTTATGTTCGGCGTTCTGTTTTTATATATGTTATTCAGCGCAGTACTGTATCTCACATCCGGACATATTGAATCCTATCAGGTTACATCGGGACCTTTATCCCGAAATGAGACTTATACCGGTCTTGCGATTCGTGAAGAAACTGTAAACAAGGCAGATTCCGCAGGATATGTAGCCTATTATGCAAGAGAAGGAAGTAAAGTCAATGCAACTGGCGCCGTCTACGGTTTAAGTGCCAGCAAGTCTGCTGAAGCCTCTGTGGAGCTGACATCGGAACAGCTGATGAAAATCCGGAATGATATGCTGAGCTTCTCGAAAGGTTTCAGTCCCAGCAAATTTAACAATACCTACAGTTTTAAGTATGAACTTGAAGGAAATATTCTGCAATATGCGCAGTCTGCGGATGATTTGTCTGCAGCGCCTCTGACATCTGACGAGATTGTAGAAAATGATAGCGATAATACTGTTTCCATGGTATCTAATGCAATCACTCTGGGAAATCAAACCATCAGCAAAGCGCAGTCCGACGGAATCATTCTTTATTCCAAAGATAATTACGAAGGAAAAACAGTCGCAAATGTAACTGCTGAGGATTTTGACCAGAATTCCTATCACGAAACTGATTTAAAAACGAACCGTCCTGTAAAGGCTGGAGACGATATTTATACCATCATAACCGATGAGCGCTGGAGCCTTCTCATTCCTCTAAGTGAAAAGCAGGCTGTGAAGCTCAATGACAGAACTTCTATCCGTGTCAAATTCCTGAAGGACGGTATGACACAGTCAGGCGATTTTTCTATTATAGAAATTGACGGCGGCAAATACGGAAAAATAGATTTTAATAAAGGTCTGATTCGTTATGCATCGGATCGTTTTCTCGATATCGAACTTGTAACAAACACAGTTTCCGGACTTAAAATCCCTCTTTCTTCCATTGTAACAAAGGAATTTTACACCATCCCTTCTACAGTGGCTACCGTAAATGAAGACACCAATGAAATCGGTTTCATGGTTCAGGACAAAAACAAGAGCGGAGAGGATGTAACCACTTTCAAGAATACAACCATTTACGCCAGTGTGGAGGTTCCCAAGAAATCCTCCATGAATAAACAGACGGAAGAAGAAACCGTATATACCTATTATGTGGACAAGAGCGCATTCAAAGAAGGCGACGCCATTATCGTGCCGAATTCCGGTGAAAAATACATTGTCGGAGATTCTCAGTCTCTTGAGGGCGTTTACTGTATCAATAAAGGATATGCCGTGTTCCGCAGAATTGAGATTCTTGACCAGAACGAGGAATATGCAATTGTATCAAAGAACACAGACTACGGACTTGCCCGTTATGACCACATTGTAAAAGATGCAGATGAAGTAAAGGAAGAAGATATTTTATATTAAAGAAATTCCTACACATATAAAGGAGGCTATGCTCATGTTAGCTGATAATCTGGAACTGGTTCACAAAAATATCAGGGAGGCATGTACATCCGCAGGCCGAAGCGCCGACGAGGTGACCCTGATCGCCGTGAGCAAAACGAAACCTGTAGAGCTTCTTATGGAAGCCTATGATGCCGGAGAGCGTGTATTCGGCGAAAATAAAGTACAGGAAATTATGGACAAATACGACCGGATGCCGTCCGATGTGAAATGGCATATGATCGGTCATTTGCAGCGAAACAAAGTCAAATACATCATCGACAAGGTTGCTATGATTCATTCCGTGGATTCTTTACGTCTTGCCCAGACCATTGAGCAGGAAGCTGCAAAAAAAGATATCTGCATTCCGATTCTTGTGGAAGTTAATGTAGCGGAAGAGGAGAGTAAATTCGGTTTTCACATGAATGAAGTAATTCCTTTTCTTGAGGAAGTATCCGGATTTAGCCATTTAAAAATCATGGGACTTATGACAATCGCTCCTTTTGTGGATGATCCTGAAGAAAACAGGGACATTTTTCGCAAATTAAAGAAATTAAGTGTTGACATTGAGACCAAAAACATTAATAATATCACTATGAGCGTCCTGAGCATGGGCATGACAGGTGACTATCAGGTTGCGATAGAGGAAGGTGCCACAATGGTACGTGTCGGAACAGGTATTTTTGGTGCCAGAAATTACTCAATATAAGAAGAATGATAAAGAATGGAGACTTTTAAATGAATGTTTTAGATAAATTCTTAGACGCAATCAAACTGAACGATGATTATGATGATGATGAATTTTTAGATGACGATTTTTTAGAAGACGACGATGACGATTTTCTGGATGAAGATTTCGATGAACAGCCGAAGAAGAAATTTTTTGAGAAATTCTCCAGAAAGAAAGAAGCTGACGATGAACTGGATGATTTCGAGCTTGAAGAAGAAAAGTCTGCCCCGAAAGTTACCACTGCAAAAGCATCTTCTGCTGCTGCAAAGGCTCCTGCGAAACAGGAACGCGCTGTCCGTCCGGCTGCATCCTCCAAAATCACTCCTATGAGAAGCGGAAAGAGAAATACTCAGGCTCCGACTATGGAAGTCTGTGTAATTAAGCCTTCTTCCATGGAAGACACCCGTGAAATAGCAGACACACTGGTAGATAATTCTACTGTAATTTTAAATCTTGAGGGAATTGATGTGGAACTGGCGCAGAGAATCATCGATTTCACATCCGGCGCATGTTATTCTTTAGGCGGAAGCCTTCAGAAGGTATCCAGCTACATTTTTGTTCTGGGACCATATAATGTAGACATCACCGGAGATCTTCAGAATATTTTAGGAGGATCTGTTCCTTCTGTGAGAGCAGGATACTGATTCTTCATGGAAAAACAGGACTTTTTTCTTAAGAGAATCCGGGAACTGGCAAATCTCTCTTACCAGAGAGATATTGTTACTTTTTCGGATTTTCTTAATTTAAACGAACAGAATATGGTAAATAGCCAGAATCTGCGCGCTCTTGGCGTAACTGTGCAGAGCTTCGGGGGCTATAAAAACGCGGAGCGTCAGATGGTAGCCTTTCATCCTGATGCTCTTGCTTTTCCATGGGAATTTCCCATTGACTGTCTGAAGATCGAACCTGTATCCGGCAAATTTGCAGATGCACTCAGCCACAGGGACTATCTTGGAGCACTCCTGAATCTTGGAGTGGACAGGAGTGTACTTGGTGATATTCTTGTCCGGGACAAATGCGCATGGTTCTTCTGCCACAAAAAAATGACGGACTTTTTTATCGAAAATCTGTGCCGTGTCCGCCATACCAATATTCTGATCACAAAAGTGAATAACCCGGATGAGCTTCCAAAGCCAAAACTTGAGCCAGTCAGCGGAACCTGTTCTTCCGTTCGTTTGGATTCCCTCATCGCAATGGCATTTAAAGCATCCAGAAGCAGTATGGTTTCCTATATTGAAGGCGGACTTGTGTTTGTCAACGGAAAGCTTATTACTTCCAACGGTTACGAACCCAAAGAAGGAGACATCATATCTGTCCGGGGGAAAGGGCGTTTTCTATTCGAGGGCGTATCTCATCAGACAAAAAAAGGACGCTGCGGTGTCCGTGTTTCTCTTTACGTGTAAAAGGAGCGAAAGATTATGACAGAACAAAAATTACTTGTAAAACGCGAAGGCGACTTTCATTATCCTATTTATTTTGAAAAAGATTTTTCCGGTCTTTCCAGAGCATTAAAAGAAGAAGGACTGGATGGAAAAAACATCTGCATTGTCACTGACAGTCATGTAGAGCCGCTTTACAGACAGGCCGTGGAGGAAGCGTTGTCAAACACTGCCTCTTCTGTCTTTGTTTTTACCTTTGAAGCAGGTGAAAAAAATAAAAATTTGAATACTGTACAAAAACTTTACCAGACTCTAATTGAAAATGGAATGGACCGCCATGGACTTCTTGCAGCTCTTGGCGGCGGTGTTACCGGAGACCTGACTGGTTTTGCCGCAGCCACCTATCTGCGCGGAATTGACTTTATTCAGATTCCCACAACCCTTCTTTCTCAGGTAGACAGCAGCGTAGGCGGAAAAACAGGGGTTGATTTCCAACAGTACAAAAATATGATCGGTGCATTTCATCAGCCTCGTCTGGTATATATGAATATAGAAACCTTAAAGACCCTTCCAGAGGTAGAATTTGCCTGTGGAATGGGCGAAATCCTTAAGACAGGGTTAATCTGTGACGGAGACTTTTTCCGCCGTATATGCGCCGATAAAAACGAAATAAAGGCACTGTCTTTTTCTGCGCTGTCCTCCATGATACGCAGATGCTGTGAAATCAAAGCCGGAGTAGTAGAACGTGACCCAAAAGAGCAGGGAGAACGCGCTCTTTTGAATCTTGGTCATACAATCGGTCATGCAGTAGAAAAACTGAAAAATTTTACTCTTCTTCATGGGCAGTGCGTAGGCATCGGACTGGTTGCGGCTGCATATCTTTCTATGGAGAGAGGATTGCTTACCGAAAAAGAATATGAAGAAATCCGAACAGGCTGCGCCTCTTACAGCCTGCCTCTGGAAACATCCGGGCTCGTGGCAGAGGAAGTACTCGCAGCCACAAAAAAAGATAAAAAAATGGAGCAGGGGCAGATTAAATTTATTTTGATGGACGGCATCGGAAAAAGCTTTATCGACAGAACCGTTACAGATGAAGAACTTGTTCGTGCAATCGAGGAGATTCTTGTATGAAAAAAAAAGATACCTTTCTGCCTTCAGAAGCTTATAGCTTCTGGGGACCTTTGCTGATTATTGCCCTTGTCCTTATCGATCAGGGCACAAAGCTTCTGGCTTTAAGATATCTGAAGAATCAGCAGGATCTGGTTCTGATTCCAGGGGTTCTGGAACTTAATTATCTGGAGAACAGAGGAATGGCTTTTGGGCTTTTTCAGGGAAAGAGATTGTTGCTGATTTTTCTCTGCACCGTTTTCTTTGCAGTTTTTCTATACTTTTATATAAAAGTCCCCAAAACCAAATATTACCTTCCGCTGATTCTGATTTCTCTTTTCATGTTTGCGGGAGCTTTCGGAAACTTTATTGACAGGCTGCTCAGAGGATTTGTCGTTGACTTTATCTATATTTCCCTGATTGATTTCCCTGTTTTTAATGTCGCCGATATTTATGTGGTGTGCAGCGGAATCCTTCTTGTGCTGTTCACACTTCTGAAATATAAGGATGATCATGACTTTGATTTTCTTAAAATAAAACATACGAGGTAAACATGGAAGTTTTGGAATATAAAACCACAAAAGAGGAAGCGGGCGTACGCATCGACCGCTTCCTTTCTGAAAAAAACGAGGAGATTTCCCGTTCCTATCTGCAGAAGCTCCTGAAAGAAAAGCAGATTACAGTGAACAACGCTCCGGTAAAAGCAAATTATAAAATACAGGCAGAGGATTTCATCCGGGTGGAGCTTCCGGATATGGAGGAACCTGATATTCTTCCGGAGGATATTCCTCTTGATATTCTTTATGAGGATAAGGATGTGCTTGTTATAAACAAACCAAAAGATATGGTAGTTCATCCCAGCGCAGGTCATACATCCGGAACTTTGGTAAACGCAGTGATGTTTCACTGTAAAGAGAATCTTTCCGGAATCAACGGCGTACTGCGTCCCGGAATTGTCCACAGAATTGACAAAGATACGACCGGTGCGCTGCTCATCTGCAAAAATGATACTGCCCACCGTGATCTTGCCGAGCAATTGAAACAGCATAGTATTAAGCGCCGTTATCGTGCCATTGTGGCAGGAAATCTGAAAGAGGATGGGGGAACAATCGAAGGTCCTATCGGTCGTCATCCCATTGACCGAAAAAAAATGGCAATCAATTACAAAAACGGAAAAGAAGCAGTAACCCATTATAAAGTTCTGGAGCGCTTCAAAAATGCAACTTATGTAGAATGCCGCCTCGAGACAGGACGCACTCATCAGATACGTGTTCACATGACCAGTATAGGGCATCCTCTTTTGGGAGATGAGGTTTACGGTTCAGGAAAAAATCCTTATCATCTTCAAGGACAGGCGCTTCATGCAATGATTCTTGGCTTTGTCCACCCGTCCACAGGCGAATATATGGAATTTGAGGCTCCGCTTCCAGAATATTTCACAAAATTATTGGATAAATTGCGGAAATAGTTTGCATTTCTTCTAAAATATTGTATAATAACACTATTAAAATAATTTGCTTTTTCAATGCAGAAGGGAGTGGCAAATATGAACAGTACGAGTTCAGTAATTACCATCGGACGAGAATACGGTAGTGCGGGAAGACAGATTGGCCAGGAGGTTGCCAAGTATTTCGGCATTAAATGTTATGATAAGGAGCTTTTGGAGCATGCAGCCAATGACAGCGGTATCTGTAAAGAGCTGTTTGAGAACCATGACGAGAAGCCAACCAACAGTTTTCTGTATTCTCTGGTTATGGATACATACTCATTCGGATATTCCTCCGCTGGTTTCACAGATATGCCAATTAATCACAAGGTTTTTCTTGCTCAGTTTGACGCAATCAAAAAACTGGCATCTGAAGGTCCCTGTGTCATGGTTGGAAGATGTGCAGATTACGCCCTGGCTGAGTCCAAAGACTGCTTCAGCGTATTCGTCCATGCAAACCTTGACTGGAGAATTAACCGTATCGCACAGAAATACGGCAAGAGCATGAAAGAGGCTAAGGATATCATCAACAAGACCGATAAGAGCCGTTCGAGCTATTATAATTATTATACAAATAAAAAATGGGGTTCTGCGGCAGGCTACAGTCTCTGTATTGACAGCAGTAAGTTCGGCATTGAAGGAACTGCACAGACGATTATCGAAGCTGTAAAAGTATTCGATTCTCTTAAAAAATAAAATATGACTCTGTGAAATTCAACAGGGTTCTGACATCTTTCTTGTCAGAACCCTGTTTTATTATTCTGTGATCTTCCAGCCTTTGATATTTCCATTCAAAATAGCCGTGAACATTCTCTCTTTTGTTCCGGGATGCTCCTTGTTTAACTGCCGGAGAAGATTTTTTGCGTATTCACGCTTGGTATTTCCGTCAGCCGGACATTTATTTTTTACCACCGGAAGCTCGTATTTATGCTGAAAACCTATAACATCCATTTCTTCCATAAAAAGCATGGGACGAATCAGAGTAAGATCCATTCTGTCCCAGTAAGTGACAGGAGAGAAGGTGTGAAAGCGTCCCTCGAAAATCAAAGACATAAGCATAGTCTCCACTACATCGTCTTTATGATGGGCATAAGCAATCTTATTACATCCAAGTTCCTTCGCCACCTGATTAAGAGCGCCCTTGCGCATCTTTGCACAAAGAGAACAGGGATTGCTTTCTTTGCGATCTTCAAATATAATCTTATAAATTTCCGTATCTATTACGGTGTAATGTATTCCCAGTTCATCGCATAATTTCTGAATGGGATCCATAGATACCCCCTCAAATCCAAGGCTTACCGTAACTGCCTCAATTGTAAATGGATGAGGATAAAATCTCTGAAGACCATGAAGGGCATAGAGAAGAGTAAGGCTGTCCTTTCCGCCGGAAACACCTACGGCAATCTTATCTCCGTCCTGAATCATGGAAAACTGGTCAACCGCCTTACGTGTAACGCTGAGTAGCTGCTGTAATTTCATATACGTATCAATCCTTTAATTAATTCTTTGTAGATATATCGAAAACATTATAACGGGTTTGAGAAAAAGGCGCAACAAATTTATAAAAAATTAAGGAATTATCTAAGACAATTATCCGAAATCATGTTATAATCTTTATAGTTTTGTTTTAGGAGGACATTATGAAATTTCGTTGGGACAACAAATATTTACACTGGGGCGTTACAGCATTTCTTGTAATTGCAGCCAGCATGCTGTTTTACTATGGTATATTCCATATGAAGACCCTGATCGTAGGTATTAAAACTTTTGCAGGAATCATGGCGCCAATCATCTACGGAGTCATTTTAGCCTACGTTTTAAGCCCACTGATCAATTTTTTTGAAAAGCAGATCATCTTTCCAATCCTTGAGAAAAAAAAGATTAAACTGCAGAAGAGAGGAGAGAGAACCGTTCGCTGGATTTGTGTGCTGTTTTCCATGTTCCTTTTTGCAGTCTTAATCTATGCACTGATTATGATGATTCTGCCACAGTTGATCAGAAGTATCATGAATATTATCTACAGCTTCCCACATTATGTAGATGTTATCGAAAACTGGATGAATTCCTTTGTGGAACGGGGCTGGAATATGAATGCAGATGCCATTGATATGATGAACCAGTATTCCGAACAGGCACAGGAATATCTGACCACCAATATTCTTCCGCAGATGCAGAATATGCTAAAAAACATTTCTGCAGGTGTATTCGATGTTCTGACGTTCCTCAAGAATTTTCTGATCGGCGCCATTGTATCTCTTTATGTATTGGCAGATAAGGAGAAGTTTGTAGCCAAGAGCAAGATGTTTATGTACGCTGTATTTCCTGCCAACTGGGCAAATACGGTGATCCATGCCATGCGTTTTACACATAAAACATTCGGTGGCTTTTTAAACGGAAAGATTTTGGATTCCGCCATTATCGGCGTACTCTGTTATATTGGCTCCGTTCTTCTGGATATGCCGTATGTAATTCTTATCAGCGTAATTGTAGGTGTAACAAATATTATTCCATTTTTCGGCCCATATATCGGAGCTGTACCCTGTATCCTTCTGATTTTGCTTGTAGATCCGCTGAAAGGTCTTTACTTTGCAATATTTATTCTTGTATTGCAGCAATTCGACGGAAATATCCTTGGCCCCAAAATCCTTGGAGACTCTACAGGACTTTCCAGTTTCATGGTTATTGTCGCCATCCTTGTAGGCGGTGGTCTGTTCGGAGTTCCGGGAATGATCGCAGGAGTCCCTGTGTGTGCCGTAATTTATGCAACTGTATGGAAGCTTATCGGCAATTCCCTTGCAGGCAAATCCATGCCGTCTGAAACAGCAGATTATATGGATATCGATTGCCTTGACCTTGAAAGCAAACAGGCAGTACCCATGCAGCCGGAAGAGAAGCAGAATAATCCTGAAAAGGCTTCACCAAATAAAGACAGTATGTTTATGAAAGTATGGACAAAGATTGAAGCTGTCGTTCTCTTTGTCTGGAAAATTCTTGAAAAATATCTTTCAAAGGCATGGAGCTTTTCCAAAGAGAAATACAAGGAACTGAAAGCAAAAATTAATCCAAAAAAGAATACTAAATAAAAGGGGATTTATGAAATGAAACTTGTGATTCAGCGTGTAAATCATGCCGAAGTAAAAGTAAATAACGAGATTGTAGGAAGCATAAACAAAGGCTTCCTCGTTCTCGTGGGTGTCGGTCAGTCCGATACAAAGGAGATTGCAGACAAATATCTGAAAAAACTTCTGGGACTTCGTATTTTTGAAGACGAGGCAGGTAAGACAAATCTATCCTTAAGCGATGTAAACGGAGAGTTGCTTATGGTTTCACAGTTTACACTTTATGCCAACTGTAAGAAAGGAAACAGGCCAAGCTTTATTGAAGCCGGAAATCCGGAACTTGCAGAAAATCTGTACGAATATATGATTGCCCAGGCAAAGAAACAGGTTCCGGTTGTAGAACATGGAATCTTCGGCGCAGATATGAAAGTATCACTGGAAAACGACGGACCATTTACCGTAATTCTGGATGAAGCGATACTTTAACCCTGAAAGAAGTACCTTTCGGGGTCTATGCATCTATACGACAAACGCGAGTTTTTCAAATAGATGTATAAAAAAAAGCTACTTTCCTAAAAACCACTCTTTACAAACTGCTTTTTAACCTTTTTCATTCTATATTCATTTAAGGAGTTTTTATATGGAAAACACTACTACTGATTACAATGACTCAAAAAAAGTAACTTATCATGAACAGACAGACATCCAAAATATTCTAAAGCTCCGTGAAGTCTTAAAAACACTTCCTGATTTCTGCAGGGACTATTTCCGCGCTATGGATTCTGTTACTACCACAAAAACCCGAATTTCCTACGCTTATGATATTCGTATCTTTTTTCAGTTTATACTGGACGAAAATCCTGCATTTAAGGATTTTACCATGAAGGATTTTACTGTGGACGTTCTCGATCAGTTCTCTGCTGTAGATATTGAGGAATATATGGAATATCTGAAAGTTTACAAAAACGGGGATAAAACCGAAACTAACGGTGAACGCGGGATCAAACGGAAATTATCGGCACTCAGAAGCTTTTACGCCTATTATTTTAAACGCGAAATGATTCACACAAACCCTGCAGTTCTTGTAGATGTACCGAAAATCCACGAAAAAAGCATCATAAGACTGGACACAGACGAGGTCGCCCTTCTCCTTGATTACATTGAGCATTGCGGTGACTCTCTGACAGGCCAGAAACGTGTATATTACGAAAAGACAAAGGAACGTGATTTAGCCCTTGTCACTCTCCTTCTCGGCACAGGAATCCGTGTTTCTGAGTGTGTGGGGCTTGATGTAGAGGATGTGGATTTTAAGAATAACGGAGTCAAAGTTATGCGCAAAGGCGGAAATGAAATGGTTGTGTATTTCGGTCGCGAAGTAGAAAAGGCTCTGAAAAAATATCTGGAGGTTCGTGAAGGCATTACTCCTATGGCAGGTCACGAACACGCGCTCTTCTATTCTACCCAGCGCCGCAGAATTGGCGTACAGGCTGTAGAAAACCTTGTAAAGAAATATGCAAGGGAAATCACAACTACAAAGAAAATTACGCCCCACAAGCTGCGCAGTACCTACGGTACAGCCTTATATCAGGAAACAGGCGATATTTACCTTGTAGCAGACGTTCTTGGGCACAGAGATGTAAATACGACCAAGAAACATTATGCTGCCATGGATGACGCCAGACGTCGTAAAGCAGCCACTGCTGTTTTGCTCCGTGAAGAACTGGATTCCGGACAATAAATAAAACAAGAAAAAGAAACAGGGGAACCTGCCATCATAACGACGGCGGATTCCCCTTTCTTTTCCTTATGTAGTTTTCAGCTAAAATATTCAGGTCGTTCTATATTCATTAATAATAAATAAATGCTAAGGCATTATAAGGCAACGCTGATTTTCTCATGGAGTTCTGCCGGAATTTCTTCCTTATCCAGAGACATGCTGATAACAAAAGTAACACCGAACTGTGTTCCTATTGCTTCAAGCTGTTCAATAGTAGCTGTTACGTCTTCGTTCTCCAGCTTCGCAATTTTAAGGAAGCTGTCAAGATAAATCTGCTCTAAGTCGTGGTCCTGAGAAAGAACACCACAGATAAATCCTACAAACTCATCTGCATTTTGAAGAGGGAATCCGGAGATATCAATGAGACGTACTTTGTTGTTCAGCTCATACATATGTTTCGTGCTCTTGTCGAGATAAACAATATTACCATTTGCGTCTTTAATCGCTCCGTTTACTCTGTCTAACAGTACTTTTGTTTTGCCTTTACCTTTCTTTCCTACAATCAGTTCAACCATCCTGTTTTCCTCCTTAGACACATATAATATTAATATTTACTAAAAACATTAATTAATGTGCTTATTATTATAGTGCATTTTATCAAAAAATACAAGTGAAAATTTAAACTTTTTGTATGATTTTGCATAGACTATTAAAACACCTATAATAACCCCTTTTCCTTTGTTATTTTAAATTATTTAAAATCCCCATAAGACGTTCTTTTGTCATATGGGGACAGATTTCTCCGTCTATCATAAGATTCGGAGATGTTTTGCAATTTTTCAAACAATTCTGTGTAACAAGAAGGATTTTTTTATCATAAGATAACCCGTCCTTATCTGTCTTAAGTTCATCTTTTAATAACTGTAAAAGAGAGGGACTGTCTTTTCTTCCGCATCTTTCTCCTGTACATGCAACAATTTTATGCTGATAGGGCGCAAGCTTGAGAGCTGAAGAAAACTTTACCAGACAATTTAAAACTGTCACTTTTATTTCCAGAGCTCTGGCAGCCCTCTCCAGAACAGACTGGGGCAAAAATCCCAGTACACCCTGAAGTTCCTCAAGCATGGCACGGTAATTCTCCTGTTCCTGAGGTTGTTTTTGATAATAAGAAATAATTTCTTCAATTTGTTCTTCCTGTTTTTTATAATCCATCTAATATTCTCCTATCTTTTCATTATCAGTTAATATTTTGCAAAAGGGAATTCATTTCCTGATATAAAAGTTCTTTCGTTGCTGCTCCCGTTACAATAGAAACGAAAGGTTTACCATAAGCGTTCTGTGTCAAAATAGCCAGACAGTTTCCGGCAGCACTTGTAGTACCTGTCTTTCCGCCAAGAATTGTGACATCTTTAGGCGCAGTTGCTTCTCCGGTAAGATAATGATCCGTCGCCTCCAGAGTTGTGCTTACCTCATATCCGTCTGTATTCGTATAAGTGACCGTATAGGACGGCATCTGTGTAATCTCTGTAAACTGAGGATATTTCAAAGCCTCATTAAGCATAAGATAAATATCGTAAGGTGTTGTATAATGGTTTTCATCCTGAAGTCCGTGAGGATTTGTAAAATGCGTGCCTGTACAGCCAAGCTGCGCTGCATAGCTGTTCATCATTTCAACAAAATCGGAAGTGCTTCCACCGATATATTCAGCAATTGCAGAAGCTGCATCATTGCCGGAATAAACAAGAAGGCAGTGTACAAGCTGATTTAAGGTAACTCTGTCTCCCGGACGAAAACCACATACCTGAGATCCCTCTTCCAATGTGACATTTTCCTCGGAAATAGTCACTGTCTCATCCATATTGCCGTTTTTGAAAGCAAGCATAGCTGTCATAATCTTTGTGATACTTGCAGGATAAATCCTGTTATACGCCCCATTTGCATAGAGTACTTTTTTATTACTAAGATCAAACAGAATGCCTGACTGTCCTGATTCCAGAGAAACATTGTCCAGTGTTTCATCACCTTTTGCAATACATAAGTCTGCAGCAAAGCCTTTCGCTTTCTGCTTTTCTCTGGAAGCAAGTACATTGTCAAATTCTACAGATGAATCATAGGGCTGAAGAGGCTTCGAGAAGGTACCTCCCTTCATAGTAAACACAAGAAAACCTGCTCCTGCTCCAAAAACAACCACAAGAACCGCCAAAATAACAGACGCAATAATCTTTTTTCTACGCTGTCTGCGTCTTCTGATTTCTCTGCGGATAGCTGCCCTCGATGGTTCCGGTATGTTTCCGACAGGATTCTTTTTTGATGATGTCATAAGTATTCCTCTTTCTTATCAATTTCTTTTTTCTTAAGTTCTTTATTATAAGCGCTGCTCTGAAGTCCTACATTCAATACAAATCCCATACCGATATACAGGCTGACCAGAGAGGTAAGACCATAACTTACAAAAGGAAGCGGTGTTCCTGTGTTAGGCGCAATTCCGGTGGCAACACAGATATTAAGGAAACTCTGGAATGCCACAAGACTTCCTATTCCACAGCAGAGAATTTTCCCGGACAAATCCTTTGCCCGAAGGCTCATACGAATACACTCTATAGATATCAGAAGATGCAAGATGACAATCGTACAGCATCCCAGAAATCCGTACTCCTCTCCTGCCACTGCAAAGATAAAGTCCGTCTGGTTTTCGGCTACAAAGTTACCTTTATTTACAGACGCAGTTTCTATATTGCCGCTTAACTTTTTGCCGACAAGCTCGCCTGAAGCTATGGCTGTCTTGGAGTTGTTCTGCTGTTCAATATCATCGCTGTATTCCTCGTTCTCAGGATAGAGAAAGGACATGATACGGTTCCTCTGGTAATCTTTCAGAAGCTTCTGGTCCGGCTGTACTACTATGGACAAAAAGATAATCAACAGTGGTACTGCAATAAGGATTACTCCGCCGATAATCTTGTAGTTTAATCCTGCAATGTAAATAAGAATACAGAAAATAATAGTAACAGTAATCGTATTTTTGAGATCCGGCTGTTCCAGAATAAGAAACAGCGGCACTGCGAGAAGCACTGCTGCTTTTAAAATCGTCTTAGGTGTATTTAAGTCTTCCTCATGGTCCATAAAAAATTTTGCAAAAAAGAGGATGATAATAATTTTTGACAGCTCTGTTGGCTGAAAACGGAAGCCGCCGATGGAAATCCAGCGGGCAGCTCCGTTGGCGCTGTCTCCCAGAAGACGAACGCCAAGAAGCATGATAATATTTCCAACATACATAATCCACTGGAAATTCATAATCCAGGAATAATCCATAAGCGAAAGAACTGTCATAACAATCAGCCCCAGAATCACTCCGACAAACTGCTTGTTCTTTAAATCCGGCGCTGCTGCTCCTACAAGGGTAACTCCAATCATACTGATCGCCAGCAGAAACAGCACCAGCCTGAAATTATAAAATCGTAATTTGTACTGCTTTATCATAAGTCTATCGTTCCTTTTTATTTCGGACAGGGATGTAAGCATGTACCACAGACGGCTCCTGCGTCACCTCTAGCATCACCTTGTCTTCCTCAATGGTAAGGTATTTTTTTGCGGTATGTATCATGTCGTTTCTTAACTGTTTTATCATTTGCGGAGAGCAGTCAATCCGTTCGGATATGAGGAGGAGCTTCATTCTGTCCCTTGCATATCCTGCTGAACGGTTCTTATCACGGAAAAAGGTTTTCATTCCGATTCCCTCCTTATGATAACACTTAGTTTTTAAATATATTACCGAGTCTGCGCAAAAACCCTTTTTTCTGTCTTATACTTACAAAGGGAATCTTTTCGCCCATAAGACGACGGCAAATATTTTTATATTCTTCCTCAGCCTGGGAATTTTTCCCTGATAGAGGATCACCCTGATTAGCCGCTATCACAATCTGTTCGTCATCAAGAAGCGTTCCGATCAGATCCACTGCCAGTATCTCAATCACATCGTCCACTGACATCATATCTCCTCTTGCAATCATTTCAGGACGCAGGCGATTAATGATCAGGTGTATATCACGAATTTCATTGGCTTCCAGAAGACCGATAATACGATCTGCATCGCGGATGGCAGATACCTCCGGCGTTGTCACCACAAGAGCCTTATTTGCCCCTGCTATTGCATTCTTAAAGCCCTGCTCAATTCCGGCAGGACAATCGAGAAGAACGTAATCAAACTCTTCTCTCAGATCATCGGTAAGTTTGATCATCTGTTCCGGAGAAACTGCCGTTTTATCCTTTGTCTGTGCAGACGGAAGAAGATAAAGATTAGGATGGCGTTTATCTCTGATCATCGCCTGACGAAGACGACAGCTTCCATTTACCACATCCACAAGATTATACACAATTCTGTTCTCAAGTCCCAGAACTACATCCAGGTTTCGAAGTCCTATATCCGTATCCACGAGTACGACTTTTTTGCCCAGCATGGAAAGTCCTGTTCCGATGTTTGCAACAGTTGTTGTTTTTCCCACACCGCCTTTTCCGGATGTGATCACAATGACTTCACTCATAGTTTCTTTGTTTCCTCCTAAAAATGACTTCCAGACTTCTGGTATTCTCCCTGCTGTAGCTTTAGGCATGTTCCTGACATGCCTTAGTCATTCGAAACATCGCTGCTGTCACTGGACGCAACGCCTGTAAGGATAGACTCTTCATCTGCCAATTCAAACATGTATTTAAAAATATCATTAGCTGCCAGACATGCATTACCGGAAGAATATCCGTTGGCAATTCGAACAGCCAGTGCATATTTCGGCTCGGAAGCCGGCGCATAGCCGATGAAAAGACCGTGGTTCGGATGTCGCAGATCCACCTCCGCTGTACCCGTTTTTCCGGCAACCTCCATACCAAGTCCATTGAACTGGCTGTGAGTCTGCACAACACGGTACATACCGTCATGGATGTCATCCCAGATATTCTGCGGCAAATCCAGAGTATTCTCAACCTTAGGACTGTATTCCTTAAGAATATCCCCCTGAGGATTTGTAATTCGGTCTAAAAGAGTCAGGTCATACACAGTACCGCTGTTGGCAATCGTTGTGGCATATCGTGCAATCTGACTGGTTGTAAAACCGTGAGTTCCCTGTCCCATATAGGAGCGGACAGCATCAAAATCAGAAATCTGCGGTGTTGCCTCAGAAATTTCAATTCCCGTCTTACTTGTCAGACCTATCATCTCTGCATATTGTTCCAGTTTTCCAAGACTCTGAGTCTCTGAAAATTTTTCTCCCTGTTTTCCCAACTGAAATCCTATCATATTAAAAAAATAGTTACAGGATTCTTCAATTGCACCACGGATATCAAGACCACCGTGTCCCTGGCGGTTCCAGCAATTGACCGGAGGCTGTACCAGATCAAAGGCGCCTGTACAGTCAATGTAGGTACTGTCATCTATCACGCCTTCCATCATACCGGCAATCGTGGAAAGAATTTTCAGTGTGGAGCCCGGCGCTGTTTTCTGCTGAGTTGCCTTGTTAAAGAAAGGACTTGATAAATCCATGGCCAGTTTTGCATAATATGCAGTGTCCATATCATTGGTCAGACGATTGTTGTCATAACCGGGATAGGAAACACAGGCAAGTACTTCTCCTGTGTGAACATCTGTAACTACTGCAGAAGCAGAACACGGCATCAGTGCAAGCTGTGCAGGCTCTATTTCCAATGACCAGATTTTATTTATCATGAAATCATACGCTCCCATAGCTCCGGATGCAAGTGCTTCATAAGTATCGTCCTCTTTGGAAAGAATTCCCTGTTCATAAAGAACAAGACAAAGCTCCTGACCTGATATCGTATCCTCATGAAGCATATACTTATAAAGGATTTTTGAAAACGTATTGTCTGTCTTCAGATAATCCGTGATATAAGCGGTAAGTACCTGATAGATTTCTGAAGAATCCAGATAGTCTCCTTCTGAAGAAATTTTGGAAATATCAATCCAGTTTTGTCCTGCCGCATAGGTAAGATATTCTTTAAGGCTAATGCTCTGATCCTTTGTCCATGCCTTATAAGTAGAATCAGACTTATCAATAGCATCCTTAGAGATGATTTTCAGGGTATCCCGAAGCAGATTGTCGCAGATATACGTCATATATTCCTGTATCTGCGGATCCTCATCTTTAAGAGCAGGAGAATTGTCTCCTGTAAGCCTATTTGATATTGTATCAAAAACCTGCTGCTGCTTTTGCTGAAATTTGTCGTACAGATTTTTTTCTGTCTGAGAGGCATCCTCTTCCTCAAATTTTGAGATGTCAATGACACTGTTTTCAACAAGTGCATTGTAAACATCATAAATCGGAATTCGAATCTGAGATGCATCGGTGACACTGTCATAATCAAACGTCTTTGTAGCATCCAGCTTGGAAAGAAGAATACCTGCCACACGCTGCTTTAGAATCTGATAAATAGCCGACTGCCATTCTTTATCAAGAGTCAGATATACATCATTCCCTGCAACGGGGCTGAGTCTTGTATTCTCATCAATCTTAAGAACTTTTCCCAGATTATCAACAGATACGGTTTCCTCACCGTCTGTTCCCTGAAGAGTAAGCTCCATATACTGCTCGATTCCTGCCTTACCGATGACGGCATCATTAGAGTAATTCGGATTTTGCTCCCTTAATTCCTCAAGCTCTTCTGAAGAAGCCTTTCCCGTGTATCCAAGAATCGGCCCCATACTCTCATCCTCCACATATTTGCGGATAGAATCCTCCACAACATCGATTCCCTGCAGTGCAGTCTTATTCTCTTCAATTGCCGCCACAGACTCTTCACTGACATTTGAAGCAATTGTGACACGCATATATTTTTTAAAACTGTTTGTATTCAGCTCATAGCGGATAATGGCAAGATCCAGAATCTCCTGCGGAGTAAAAGAAGCCGGCAGATTATGGGCAGTCAGTTCCTCCTCACTGTATGCATCCTCCCCGTCAAGAACAATAGAAAATCCTTTTTCACCTTTTAAATGATCCATCATCTGCGCAGCAGTTGATGTTTTTTCTTCCTTTGTCATCTCCTCAATCAAAGGATGTCCATAAATATCTGCTCGGAATCGATTCAGAGTAAAACCCTCGTCCACATCGAACGCAAAATTCCCTTCCTCATCTACAAAAATATGAAAAGAATCCCTGGAAATAGAATCCCCGTTCTTCTCAAGAATTTTCATAACCTGATAAGCAGTACCGTTAAGAGAAAGATTACGTTCTCTGGCACTTGCATAAGTCCCGTTATCTTCGAAAGTAAGGGCATATGACAATACATTCGTAGCCAGCTCCTCACCGTTCCTGTCATAAATATTTCCACGCGTACTTTTCAGGACACGTTTCTTCGTCGTCCTTGTCTGGAATTTGCTGATATAATCCTGTCCCTGAATAATCTGCAGGTCAAAAAGCTGCCTTACGAGAACAGAGGATAAAAAAAGAAAAACCAGCGCCAGTACAGTGGTACGTTTTATTCGTATTTTTTTTATAAACTGTTTTATTTTAGTACCCAAATTGACTCACTTTCTTTCCTGGTAATACTCATGAAATGGTAATTAATATAATAAAATACCCTGTATACAATCAGGGTAAGAAACACCGTATAAAAAATTTCCGGAAGGATAATACGGTATAAATAAGTGCCAAGTCCCATTCTTCCGCGCAGAAGAAACTGAAGCCCGTACACAGCCAAGTTATAAATCAAATCTGTCCCTGCAGCCAGCATCATGGGAACCTTTACGTCATCGTCATAACAAATACGGTGCGCATATCCGCTGATAAAACCCGTATACATATAAATCAGCGCATAAAAGCCAAATATGGAACCATAGAACATATCAATGAGAAGCCCGGAAAAAAAGCCTGTCCAAAGGCCGCTTTTTCTTCCGCGCATCAGTCCCATGGATACACAGAGAATCAGAATCAGATTCGGCGTTATAGAACCAATGGAAATTACATGCAGTACCGTACACTGAAGAAGAAAGCAACCGATGATTGTAATCCCAAGAACAATCTTACTTTTCATTCGCAGCCCCCTCCTTCTGAGTAATGCCATCCTGTTTATTCACCGTTATGACAAAAACCTCCCGAAGATGACGAAAATCCACAGGAGTAACAAGCGTACCTGTCTTAGTCAGGTTATTGCTGTCCTGATTAATCTCACTCACGTATCCAATAAAAAGCCCCGGAACATATTTCTCACTGATATTGGAAGTTACAATACGTTCTCCTGCTGTAATCTTGTTATCCTGATCATAAAGCTGATGAAAACTGAGCTTTCCCTCATCAATAAGCTCCAGATCTCCCTGGACTACACAGTTGTCAGATGTACTCACCGTCATGGCACTGACATTACTGCTGTCATCAATAATAGAACGGACTGTTGCCCAGTGCGGTCCGGCTTCTGTGACAATCCCCACCAGACCTTTTCCGGCAATTACATTATTATCAATACGCACCCCGTCAGAAGTTCCTTTATTAATCATAAACGTATCGTACCAGTTCCCGGGATCCTTTGAAATAATACTCGCCGCAATTTTCGGATAATCTGAATATTCTTCATCAAGCTTGTAGAGTTCTTTTAAACGGGAAAGCTCTGTCTGATCCTGAATCAGCTTATTATTCTGGGTAGTAAGACTGTCAATCTCCGCTTTCAACTCCTCGTTTTCAAGCAGAAGCTCCTGTTTGTCACGAAAAGCTGCTCTGATATCAAGAAGCAAAGAACCTATTTTATTGATACTTTTTTCAAATGGCACTATAATCGTTCCTGCCGCTTCCTGTAACGGAGCAGACGTCACACCCGAGGCAAAAGTAGCCGCAATACAGCTGATGCAGAAAATCGTCATAATCACCAGAAGATGTTTGCTTTTTAAATTAATTCTGAACTGAACTTTCTTTTTCAGGTTTTTCATTCTCGTCCCCCTGGATATTTATAATAATCTGTTAATCTGAAGAGAATGGCTTTTAAAGCTTCCTCTGTTTTACAGGTGTTGCCCACTTCCTGAGTTCCCTGTCACGAATAATTTTTTCTAAACCGCTTACAGCCGAAGTTTCATACAGGTCTGAAAGATTGAAGGTAAATCCCGTATAGCTTGCCAGATAATTGTCAATATAAGGAAGCCGCGTACTTCCTCCTGTAAGATAAATTCCTTCCTTTGCGATATGATAGGAAATCTGAGGAGGGATACGCTCCAGAAATGTTTTCATTTCCGCTGCAATCTCATTGACACAGTTCATAATTCCGGCATTAACCACATAGGAAGAAATCACTTCTTCTCTGGGAAGCCCTGAGACACTGTCGATTCCAACAACTTTACGTGCTTCTTTTTTCTGGTCATTTAAGCGTCCCATAACCATTTTCAGACGTTTTCCTGTACGCGTTCCAATCTGAAGATTATAGCGTTTACGCACCTCGCTGCAGATAGCTTCATTCATCTGTCTGCCTCCGATCGGAATCTTCCTGCTGATAATGACTTTTCCATCTGTAATAATCGAAAAACAGGTGCTCTGTGCGCCGATGTTTACTACCATACTTCCTTCCTTATTTTCAATGTCAACTCCCATGGCAATTGCATCCGCAATAGGAGCCTCCACCATGAATACCCGGTTCTGATGAAGCCAGTGTCCGTTTGCAACATAGTAGTAAGCGCGTTTCTCAACGGGCGTCATATCCAGAGGAACCGTAAAATACATGACAGAATTTATCCCCCGGATACGGTCAATTTTTTTCATCATACTGTAGAGCACGATTTCCTGCAGTTCCAAATTGGCAATTATGCCAAAAGCCATCGGCGAATTCACAGAAATGTCCACAGGTTCTTTTTCGAACATTTCATACGCTTCATTGCCCACGGCGATAATCTTACGTCCTCTGGACGCAATCATGTTTTTTTCAATGTAACTTTTGTTTTTAAAAAATGAATAGACTTTTACGGAACTGCTCCCCAAATCTATTCCGTAAGTTTTTTCAAACAGCATATATCTGCCCCTTTAATTCTCCATATATCCTTCTTCTCTGAAACTGAAATACCGGTGGTCTCCGATTACAACATGATCGAGAAGAGGAATACCTATTAATTCTCCTGCCTGATAAATTCTGGCAGTTACATTTCTGTCATTGCTACTCGGCATCGGATCTCCGCTTGGATGGTTATGTACGAGGATCAGACCTGCAGCATGACGGCGCAAAGCTTCCAGAAAAACCTCTCTGGGTGTAATCAGAGTCGCATTCACAGTCCCTCTGGTAAGAAGCTGTTCTCCAAGAAAATGATTTCTGGTGTCCAACATCATGATTATCATCAATTCCTGCTCCTCATGTCGGAGCTTCTCCATGTAATATCCGGCTATGGAGGATGGATTTTCAAAGGTAAGCTGCCCTTTGGCTGCTGTACAGGCAATCCGCTTGGAAAGCTCCCCGATGCATTTCAGCTGAACCGCCTTCACCTTCCCGATTCCCGGAATTTTCATTAGATCTTCCGCTGATACATGCAGAAGTCCGATTAGCCCGGGATAGGAGGCATTCTCCATAGTTTTCAGTATCTGACTGGACAAAGAAATAGAGTTTTTCCCCATCGTGCCGCTTCTTAAAATCACAGCCAGCAGCTCACTGTCACTTAGAGCGCCGACTCCCTCTCGAAGACATTTTTCGTAAGGACGCTGTGCTTCCGGTAAGTTTTTAATACTTTCACTCATAATTTTTCCCTGCCGCTCTTTAAGCAAAGGAAATCCTGCTCCAAGACGTTCTTAAGCCTTGAATCAGAACTACAGATATTCCCGAATGCGAAATATAGCATTCTATATTCTAGCATAAAAAAAGGGAGATGTACACTCTCCCTTAAAAGTTTCTGTATTTTTTAGAAATGGTTTCCGCAATCTTCAGACCGTCCATGGCAGCGCTGGTAATGCCTCCTGCATATCCTGCACCCTCTCCGCAGGGGTAAACTCCCGCCATATTGCTGACAAGTTCCTGATTCCGGATAATACGTACCGGCGAAGAGGTACGGCTTTCCACACCGCTTAAAAGTGCGTCTTCCCTGTCAAATCCCGGAAGAATTCTGCCGAATGCAGTAACTCCCTCCTCAATGGAAGCGCTGACCTGTTTCGGAAGTACACAGCGGAGATTTCCCAAAATATAATCACCCTTCATACAGGGAGTAACTTCACCAAAAGCAGTACTTACACGATCTGCCTTAAAGTCTCCAAAAAGCTGAACCGGGATTTTTCCCTGGCCAATTTCCCAGGCCTTGCGCTCAAGAATGCGCTGAAATTCCACACCTGCAAGAGGTCCCTCTCCCGGAAAATCCTCCGGCGTCACTGTTACGATCATGGCGCTGTTTGCATTCTCCGCGTCTCTTGCCTGATAACTCATCCCGTTTACAGCAAGTTTTCCCTCTTCAGAAGAAGCATTTACCACATAGCCGCCCGGACACATACAGAAAGAATAGACTCCCCTGCCATTCGCACATTTATGCGTTACCTTATAGGCTGCTGCCCCCAGAAATTCGTTTTCTTCCTCTCCGTATAAATCCAGATTGATCATTTTCTGAGGATGTTCGATTCGAAGCCCGACCGCAAATGCCTTGGGTTCCATGGAGAAGCCGCATTTTTCAAGCATCTCAAAGGTATCCCGTGCACTGTGCCCAATGGCAAGTACACAGACCTGAGCCGGAATCTGTTCGTTATTATTAATTTCCACTGCTTTCAATTCACTGTTTTCAAAAATCAGATCTGTCGCCTTTGCACGGAAGCGGAAGCTTCCTCCCATTTCTTCAATTTCTTTTCTCATTTCCTGCACAATACCAATGAGAACGTCTGTTCCGAGATGAGGCTTTTGCTGATACAGGATTTCTGCCGGAGCACCGGCCTGTACAAACCGGTACAATACCTCATGGTTTCTGCCGAAGGGGTCTTTGACAAGGGTATTAAGCTTTCCATCAGAAAAAGTCCCTGCCCCCCCTTCACCGAACTGTACATTAGAATCAGGGTCAAGCACTCCGTCCTTCCAGAATTTTTCCACAGTCAGAAGGCGTCTTTCTGCCTCCTCTCCCCGCTCCAGTACAATCGGCTGATATCCGGCACGGGCAAGATACCAGGCACAAAACAGACCTGCAGGACCGCTTCCGATAATAACAGGAGGATGAGCCAACGGCTCTGTTCCCGCCTCCGGAAAAAGATAAGGCTTCTTTTTGGTTGACGTAATATTGTTATTGCCAACCTTTTTAAGGATTTTTTCTTCTCCTCTGATTTCCACATCTACAGTATAGACAAACTTTTTGTCATTTTTGTGACGGGAATCAAGAGACTGTTTTTGAATGGTATAGGTAAAAGGAGTTCCTGGACACTTCAAAAGTCTGGAAATTTTCTTTTCTAACTGTGCTTCACTGTGTCCCACCGGAAGTTTTAACTGTGAGATCCGAATCATATGGATACCTCCTGTAAAATATTGATAGTCATCTGTTATTTCGCCGCATGTCTTCCTGCTGCCACACCGCTGGACCAGGCCCACTGTAAATTATATCCGCCGCAGATTCCATCGACATCAAGCAATTCCCCTGCAAAATACAGTCCTTTTTTCAGTCCGGACTCCATAGTACAGGAATTTACCTCTGCAGTATCCACGCCTCCGCAGCAAATCTGAGCCTGGGCAAAAGACATGGTATCTGTAACCTCCAGATAATACTCCTTCATGGAATTCGGAAACTCTCTGTCAGAAGCCAGAACCTTAATCAGCTTTTCAGGCAAAAGACCAATCAGCAATTCTTTTTCCGTTTTATACGGACAAGACTCCTTTCGGCCTAAAAGAAGCTTCTTAAGCTCTTCCTGTGTATATTCCGGAAAGAAATCCAGAGACAGTCTGACCTGACGCCCCTCTCTCAGAGCGCAGACAGCATAACGGCTCAGCTGGAACACCGGAATACCGGAAACGCCATACTCTGTAAGCTGAAGCTCGCCCTGTTCTTTCTTAAAAGGCTTTCCGTCTATCCAGAGAGTGATTTCTCCCCCTGTACGCACGCCGGCCCACGCTTTAAAGTTTTTTCCCCTGCATTTAAGAGCTGTCAGAGCCGGATAAACCGGAACAATCGTATGTCCCTGACTTTCGGCAAGATCATAACAGCTTCCGTCAGCACCTGCCACAGCCGAGGCTTTGGAACCACCTGCAAGAATTAAGGCATCGCCCTCATAATGCCAATCTGTTGTAATTACCTTCCATATTCCCTTATGCTGAGAAATGGAAGTCACCTTCTGATTGGTTTTCAGCTTTACTCCAAGATTTCGTGCTTCCATACAAAGAACATCCGACACGCTCTGTGCTTGTCCGCTCCTTGGATAAAGATAACCGTTCCTGCTCACAGTCACAATACCGATTTCCTCAAAAAATTTCACAGTGTCTTCTACGGAAAACTGTCCGAGAGCTTCCCGAACAAATTCCGGATGGCTTCCTCGATAAGCGTCTGACGGCATGGAAAGATTTGTCAGATTACACTTCCCGTTTCCTGTAGCACAGATTTTTTTTCCCGGCTTTTCATTTTGCTCCAAAACGGTAACTGCTGCGCCGTTTCTGGCTGCAAAGATAGCTGCCATCAGACCCGCAGCACCTCCGCCTGTAATGAGGACCTGCTTTTTTCCCATATCGTACTCCTTATAAGGTTACCAGATTCTTATCCACTAATTTCTGTAAAGACATTAAGATTCCAAGCTTTGCGTGTTCCCAGGTAAGTCCGCCCTGGAAATAAACGGCGTAAGGCTCCTTCATCGGACCGTCTGCGGAAAGCTCAATGGATGACCCCTGAACAAAAGCGCCTGCTGCCATAATTACCTGACTGTCGTATCCCGGCATATCCCATGGTTCCGGATCCACATAGCTGTCAACAGGAGCTGCTGCCTGAATTCCCTTACAAAAAGCAATCAGTCCTTCCGGTGTGCCCAGACTTACCGCCTGAATGATGTCGTTACGGGGTTCTGTGGAGTTGGGAATTACAGGGAATCCCAGCTTTTCATAAATATTGGCAGCAAAGACTGCGCCCTTTACCGCGCCCTTTGTCACCATAGGAGCCATGAAAAATCCCTGATAAAAGGAACGGTTTACGCCAAGGGATGCACCGACCTCTGCGCCCAGACCCGGACAGGTCATACGGTAGGATGCGTTTTCCACACATTCCTTTGTACCTGCAATGTAGCCGCCTATAGGAGCAAGACCGCCTCCCGGATTTTTTATCAGAGAACCTACGATCATGTCTGCGCCTACATCACTTGGCTCAATGGTATCTACGAATTCCCCATAACAGTTATCTACCATACAGATTACATCCGGCTTGATGCTTTTTACAAAAGAGATAAGCTCCCCAATCTGTTTCACAGAAAAAGAAGGGCGTGTCTGATACCCTTTGGAACGCTGAATCTCTACAAGGCGTGTTTTTTCGTTGATTGCTTCCCGGATACTGTCATAATCAAAGGTTCCATCTTCCAGAAGCTCTACCTGACGATAAGACACGCCGTATTCTGCAAGAGAGCCCTTAGACGGACGGATTCCGATTACCTCCTCCAGAGTGTCGTAAGGCTTGCCTGCAGGAGAGAGAATCTCATCTCCCGGACGAAGATTTCCAAATAAAGCGATGGCAAGAGCATGGGTACCGCAGGCAATCTGCGGACGCACCAGACACGCCTCTGTATGGAAGGTATCTGCGTAAACCTGCTCTAAGGTGTCACGACCGTAATCGTTATATCCATAACCTGAGGATGCGCCAAAGCATTCCTCGCTTACTTTATTTTTCTGCATGGCAAGAAGCACCTTCATCTGGTTGTATTCCGCTATTTTATCCAGTTTTTCAAATCTTTCTTTTAAGGAATCCTCCACTGTTTTTCCAAAGTCATAGACTTTTTCGGAGATCCCAAGCTGTTTGTACATTTCTTTCATCATTGTCTTTGTCTAACCACTCTTTCTTTTTTATGTCTGTTTTCTGCCGGATTTACAGAATTTCTTTTTCCCGGCAGATATTCAGCATATATTCCAGAGCCTTTGGCTCATCATAATCAAATTCATCTTTATTTACCCAGGTTACCTCCGGCTCACGGCGAAACCAGGTAAGCTGCCGTTTGGCAAAATGTCTTGTATCCCGTTTCAGGATACGGACTGCCTCCTCAAGAGGATATTCCCCCTCCAGATACGAAAGGATTTCTTTATATCCCAGTCCCTGCATAGATACCATTCCTTTATGATATCCCATTTCCTTTAAGCGTCTGACCTCATCCACAAGCCCCTCTTCCAGCATTTCATCTACGCGTTTATCAATGCGTTCATAGAGAAGCTCCCGCGGAGCATTGAGAACAAAATATACCAGATTGTACGGGCTTGTGTGCTCCTTCTGCTCCTGATTATGACTTGAAATCGGCGTATGATTCTGATGATAAAACTCCAGCGCGCGAATTACACGCTTTACATTGTTTGCATGAATCTCCTTTGCACTTTTAGGGTCCACCTTCTCAAGCATTCTGTGAAGATACTCATTGCCTTTTTCAGATGCAAGAGCTTCCAGCTCCTTTCTGTAGCCATCATCCTGTTCCGCTTCGGTGAAATCAATATCTCTCGTTACCGCCTGGATATAAAAACCGGTTCCCCCTACGAGAATGGGAATTTTCCCTTTGGCGTAAATTTCTTCCATAGCTGCTTTTGCCATCTGCTGAAAGCGCACAATATGAAATTCCTCCTCAGGCAGCAGCTCGTCTACCAGATAGTGACGGATTCCCTGCATTTCTTCCTCACGGATTTTGGCAGAGCCGATATCCATATATTTATAAACCTGCATGGAATCTGCGGAAATAATCTCTCCGTTTACAGCCTTTGCCAGAGCGATAGAAAGCTTTGTCTTTCCCACGGCAGTAGGGCCTGTGAGAACGATCAAGGGTTTCTTCATAAGCCATCCTCCTAAACAATTCGTTTAAATTTCTTTTCCAGTTCCGCCTTTGTCATGGAAATAATCGTAGGTCTTCCATGAGGACAGTGGTAGGGATTTTCAAGGGTTAAAAGCTCATCTATCAGCTTGTCCGCCTCCTGAGGAGACATCCGGTGATTTCCCTTTACAGCAGCCTTACATGCCATAGTGGCAAGCCTTGAGGCAAAAATACCGAACGCATCTTTTTCCCCTTCCCCTGCCAGATGATCCAGCATTTCCAGAAAAAGCTCTTCTTCTCCCAAACCATATAAATTCGAGGGCACTGCGCTGATGCAGTATTCTTTCCCTCCAAAAGGCTCGATCTCGAATCCGAAGTCCCGGAAATAACTTCTGTTTGCATTGAGAAGCGCTTCCTCCTGAAGATTTAGAGAAACAATCATCGGCGGACTGATATACTGGGAAGTGATGGTCTGCTCTCTGAATTCCTTCACAAACCGTTCATAGTATACCTTCTCGTGGGCAGCATGCTGGTCTATGATATAAAAATTGTCCCCGAACTGCACCAGCCAGTATGTGTCAAAAATCTGTCCGATCAGCTTATGACGGATACGCGCCTCCGGAGAAAGAAGCTTTTCCTCAAAAAGCTCCATCTGTACAGGAGGCGTATCTGCAGAAGTCTCCTCCTGTTTTTCTTTCCCTTTTGCTTCACCCTCCAAACGGGCTGTCTTTTTTTCTGCCTGCGCAATCTCCTTTTCTTCCCGTTCTTTTAGAGTTCCCTCAAAAAAGCTCTCCTCTTCCTTTGAAAACTGCGCCTTGTTCCTGTAAATCTGCTGTTCTTCCTCTTTTTTCCACAAAGAGGGCTTTTCTCTGTGAATCTGAGGCGGCTCTTCCTTTTTCAATGGCGGCTCTTTTTTTCCGTAAACCGCTTCTTCCCGAAGCTGCATTGGAGAGGAGACACGTTCCATCTGTTCTTTTCTTTTTATCTCAAAAGGCTCCGGAATTTCTCCTGCTTTTATGGTCTGCTTTTTTTCTCGTGGTTCATCTTTACCCACAGACACCTGCGGAATCATTTCCCTTCTTGTCAAAGCCTTTCGCACTGTATCGTAAACCGCATCGTAAACTTCTGTGGCTCTTGCGAAGCGTACCTCCATTTTTGTGGGATGTACGTTCACGTCCAGATCGTTTCCAGTCATCTCAATATGGAGAGAAACAAAGGGGAACTTGTGCTGCATAAGAAAGCCTTTATAAGCGTCCTCGATAGCTTTTGCTATAATCCTGTTTTTCACATAACGTCCATTGATATAATAATTTTCAAAAGTACGGTTTCCACGGGAAATTTCAGGCTTTCCCACAAAACCTTCAATTTTCATAAAATCATTTTCAAAGGAAACCTCAAGAAGCGCCTTTGTAATATCTCTTCCATATATATTATAGATGACATCCTTCACACTGTAATTTCCGGAAGTGTGAAGCTTCACCTGTTTGTTCTGGATATATTTAAAAGAGATCTCAGGATGGGAAAGAGTCATCTGCTCCATCAGCGCACTGATATAATTCCCCTCTGTTGTGTCGGATTTCAGAAATTTACTTCTTGCAGGAACATTATAAAAAAGATTCCGCACAAGGAAGGTAGTTCCGTCCGGCGCTCCCATATCTTCCAGAGTTTCTTCTTTTCCGCCATTGATCACATAGCGCACGCCGCTGATGGCAGTGGGCGTCTTGGTGATAAGCTCCACCTGAGAGACAGCCGCAATACTGGATAAGGCCTCTCCGCGAAAGCCCAGAGATGCAATATGCTCCAGATCCTCCACCTTCTCAATCTTGCTTGTAGCATGGCGCAAAAAAGCCAGGGGTATCTGATCTCTTTCCATACCCCCGCCATTGTCTGTGATACGTATTAATTTTTTCCCGCCTTCTGCGATTTCCACAGTGACGGCTGTCGCCCCTGCGTCGATGGCATTTTCCACAAGTTCCTTCACAACAGAGGAAGGGCGCTCCACCACCTCGCCGGCAGCAATCTTATCAATGGTATGCTGGTCTAAAACTGCAATTTTTCTCACGTTTCTCACCATCTGTTCTTAATCTTATTCTGAAGATTGTATAAAGTGTTCAGAGCCTCGATAGGGGTCATATTCCCCATATCAAGATTTTTGATTTCTTCAATAATGTCGTTATCCTGTACTGTATCAAACAGAGACATCTGCGCCATATCCACCTGATCATAAACGATTTTTGTTTTTTTCTTCGGCGCTGTCAGATCTTTGACAGCGGCTGTGATATCCGCATCGCTTAATTCCTCTACCAGCTCCTTCGCCCTCTGAATAACAGAATCCGGAACTCCTGCAAGTTTGGCTACCTGAATACCGTAGCTCTTATCTGCGCCACCTTTTACGATCTTTCGCAGAAATACGATGTCATCGCCTTTTTCCTTAACTGCAATGCAATAATTATTGACCCCTGGAATTTTTCCTTCCAGTTCTGTAAGTTCGTGATAATGCGTGGCAAAAAGTGTCTTTGCACCGCAAAGCTTCGTATTGCTGATATGTTCAATGACTGCCCATGCAATCGAAAGCCCGTCAAAGGTACTTGTTCCACGACCGATTTCGTCAAGAATCAAAAGACTTTTGGATGTGGCATTGCGCAAAATGTTGGCAACCTCCGTCATCTCCACCATAAAAGTACTCTGACCGCTTGCCAGATCGTCAGAAGCCCCCACACGGGTAAAAATACGGTCTACAATACCGATGTTTGCTTTTTCGGCAGGAACAAAACTTCCAATCTGCGCCATAAGTACAATAAGAGCAGACTGACGCATATACGTAGATTTACCTGCCATATTAGGACCTGTGATAATGGACACCCGTTTCTTATTGTTATCAAGATACGTATCGTTTGCGATAAACATATCGTTGTCAATCATCTGCTCTACAACCGGATGACGACCGTTTTTGATATCAAGAACGCCTGTTTCGTTTGTTTTCGGACGGACAAAATGATTTCGCTCTGCAACAAGTGCAAGAGAGGCAAACACATCAAGCGCAGCAACCGACTTTGCCGTTTTCTGGATGCGGACTACTTCCGCTCCTACCGTATCACGTACCTGACAGAACAGCTCATACTCTAATGCATAAAGCTTATCTTCTGCCCCCAGAATCAAATCCTCCAATTCTTTTAATTCCTGGGTAATATAACGCTCTGCATTGGAAAGAGTCTGCTTACGAATATAATTTTCAGGAACCTGGTCACGAAAAGTATTACTGATTTCCAGAGAATACCCAAAGACACGGTTATACTTAATTTTCATGGATTTAATTCCTGTTCGCTCCCGTTCTCTTGCTTCCAGCTCAGAAAGCCATTTCTTTCCATCGGTTCTGGAACGGCGGAACTTATCTACATCTTCATGATAACCTTCCCGGATGATACCTCCGTCTTTCTGAGCAAGAGGAGGATCCTCCACAATTGCTTTTTTTATCAAGGCAGTTACATCCTCCAGAGAATCCATATCCTCATAAATACGCTTGAGAAGAGGAGCCTGGAAATCCTTTAAAATCTGTTTGATGTAAGGTATCATTTCCAAAGAGGAAGCAAACGAAATCATATCCCTCGGGTTTGCAGATTTATAGCTGATGCGGCTGATCAGACGTTCCAGATCATAAACCGGATTTAGGTATTCCCGAATCTCGTCCCGAAACATACCGCTGTGCACCAGCTCCTCCACTGCTTCCAGACGTTCCTCAATAGCCCCGCGATCAATAAGCGGCTGCTCTACATAGGAACGCAGCGTACGAGCACCCATAGCAGTCTTTGTTTTATCCAGCACCCATAAAAGAGAACCTCGTTTCTGTTTTTCACGCAGGGTTTCCACAAGCTCAAGATTTCTCCGGCTGGAGCTGTCAATAAGCATATATTTATCCGCAGAATAAGGGCGAATAGTCGCCATATGAGAAAGAGCTGTTTTCTGCGTTTCTTTTAAATAAAGAAAGAGCGCACCTGCAGCAATAATTCCACTGTCATAGTCCCCGATACCAAGACCGCTTAAATCGTTTACATGGAAATGTTCCCTTAAGGTACGGCGGCAGAGGTCGTCGTCAAAATACCAGGAATCCAGTGAAAAGACACAAATTCCCAGACGGTTCTTTAAATCATCCGTATCAATACTGCTCACATAGAACGCGTCATTGCAGATGATTTCCGCAGGTGTGAATTTATTGATTTCATCAAGGAGCTTCTGAGGCTTATCCACCTCTGTCAGAAAACAGTCGCCAGTTGTAATATCCGCAATTGCACAGCCAAAATGGTCTTCCATAGAAACAATTGCCATAAGATAATTGTTTTTGGATTCATCAAGAGAAACTGCATCCAGTGTTGTTCCCGGAGTCACAATACGAATGACTTCCCTCTTTACAAGACCTTTTGCTTTTTTGGGATCTTCCACCTGCTCGCAGATGGCAACCTTATACCCCTTTTCAATCAGACGATTGATATAGGTTTCCGCAGCATGGAAAGGAACACCGCACATGGGTGCCCGCTCCTCTAATCCGCAGTCCTTTCCCGTAAGAGTGATTTCCAGCTCCTTCGTCACAAGAAGCGCATCGTCAAAAAACATCTCATAGAAATCACCCAGACGATAAAAAAGGATGCAGTCCTTATATTGTTCTTTTGTTTTGCAATACTCCTGCATCATTGGTGATAATGCCATATATAATATTATACTCCTGTAATCTTTAGAATTTAACAACGGAAATGAGCTCTTCAAAAAAAGCCAGTATTCCATCGGTTATCTTAACACGTTCTTATAGAAGATTCAAGAACACTTTTAGCCGAGTCAGAACTTCCTTTTCTATTTTCAGATATGTCCCAAAGAATGGATATATTCCAACGGCAATAGGGAAATCTCAGAATATTCTTTTTTTCGATACCCGTTCTCCCACGCCTCCTCATAAGAGTAAACCGGAAGTTCAATCATCAGAGATGGCTGTCTGATCACTTCTGCATAAAATTGTTCTACAGAGCCTGTACTTTTCTCCGACACAGAATTCCCATTCGAACGGTGTTCTCTTTCCAAATGACTGCCTGAGTGCTTCAAAAGATGTCTTGCCATACGACAACTCTTCTGATTATAAGAAAACGCATTATTCTGTTTATAATAAACGATTCTTTTTTCTGCAAGCCCAAAGGATAAAAGCCCTGCACTTCTGTACTCCTGAAACATATGGATAACTGCCTTTGTCTCATTTTCGCTTGCAGGCTCCTGATGAATCTGTTTTCTTACATAATAATTTGTAGGAAAATTCGTTTTCAGATCAATCCCTCTGGCATTACATATAAAACTTTGATGTGGGCAATTCTGCATTCGAAGCATCTGACGAAAGACAGGATTTCGAATAACTGTATATCCGTTTCTGCAGATTTCATATCCGTCAGGATTTAAAAGAGGAATGAAACAAATTCGAACATGATCAAGAAGACTTCGCACCTGATAACATTCATCCATAATCCATTCACACTCATAAAACTGACAATAATCCTCTGCCATTTGAAGTAAATAGGATGGCATTCTGTTATCTCCTCCATCCAGACCTGCCAAACAAAAAATACAAGTATTTCCCTGTCCAACTTCCAACATAGGAATCATACGATCATCGTGACTTTTTCCGATGACACGAAACTGGGTAAATGACGCATATCTCTGTCCGGTTTCCCAGAGAGAAAAATATATTTTTTCATAAGTACCACGCTCTGTTTCGATTGCCTCCATACATGAGTCCCCCTTATGTATTATTTAAAATAATATATGAAAAGAGACAGATCATAAGACCTGTCTCTTTTATATAACATGTATTATTTAGATTTCTTTTTTGCGTCTTCTTACAAGAACATAACCGCCAGCCAGAAGAGAAGCAACTGCAAGAGCTGTCATGGTTCCTACAGGAGTCTCATCCCCTGTAGCAACTGCATCTTTAGAGTCATCAGCGCCGTCTGTATAATCTTCCGGATCTGTATATCCATCTCCGGAGCCATCACCGCCACCGTTTTCATTTTCACCCGGAACCGGTGTCGCTGTGATAGAAAGTTCTTTAGACATAAATTTATACGCCACAGATTCAATCGTATCTGTCATCTGCCAGCTTGAACCATCATAAACAGCTTTCTGGAAGAATACATACAGATTATAAGTCGCCGCTGTCTTCAGACCATTTGCCGTTCCAATCTTCCATGCAGTATGTTTATCTTTGTCAGCAGGATTCGAAGACATACTCCAGTATAATGGCACCCACTTCACATCGCCTGTTCCCGGGTTCTTATTCTGAGTACCTGCACCTACAACTGTAAAATCATAGAATTTATTCGGGTAGAATTCCAGAGGTTTCTCAAAACCTGTAACCACACTGTCCTGTACATTCGGGATTACCGGAACATGATCAGGTGTCGGTGTTACAGGAGCTGCCGGACGTTTCTGATAATTCGGCTGGAACAGAACCGCTTTGTGCTGTTTGTCGTTGTCCTGTACGCAGATATAAATATCTACTTCTTCCTCCGGAAGATCTGTAACAAAGGCTTTAAAGTCATAATCCGCTACAACATCTCCACCTTTTTTATTCAAGTCAAAGCTTGGAGCCTTGTCACCTTTTTTTACCCATTTCACATAGTACTGACCATCTTTATTGGAATTGGCAACAAGCTCGATGCTGTTGTGACCTGTCCATTTCATGCTCTTGGCACTTACCTTAAGCTCCTTGATCTCCGGAGTCGGAGTCGGGCTTGGGGCAACTTCTGTTGCTTTCAGAGCACCGTTCTCATCCAGAACAAAGCCCATTCCGTTATAAGTAAACTGTGCAAGCACATCTGCAAGAGGTGTAGTTACTCCTTCTGCAAGAGCGACAACCTTTCTTCCCTCTGCGCCTTCCAGTACCTCTACGCCAAGCTTGGAATTTGTAAGATCCCCCTGCACAGTGATAACTGCATTTTCGCCTTTCAGAGTGATATTATTCTCTTCAAGCCCCTCTGTCTTTTTATTTTCTGTTACAGATACCGTTCCGGCCACGTTTACTGCGCCTTCACTGTAAAGCGCACCACCTTCTGCAGCCTGGTTTCCGGTGATAGTTCCACCTAAGAGAGAAACTATACCTGCAGTATTGCGTACAGCACCGCCGTTTCCTGTAGTTGTATTTCCAGTTAAAGTAACACCTGCTGCAAGAGCGAAATTACCTCCTGTCACTTCCACAATCGTACCTTCTGTTGCTGCTCCGTCATCTGTAGAACCGTCTACTGTAAGTGTTCCTGTCACAGAAGAACCGTCCTCTTTCGTTACCGTTGCAGTTGTAAACTGCAGAGTTCCTTCTGACTGGAACATATTCCCTGCAAATCCTGCAGCACGTTCAATAGAAGTATTCTCCTCTGCAGCTGCAATTGTCACATTCTTAGACGCCGGTACTACAACTGTCTCACTAAGCTCTATTGTTCCGGTAACTGTGATATTTGTTGTTTCTGCCGCATTGTCCGGAACTGCCTCGATTGCCTTGGCAAGACTTTCATAAGAAGTAGTTCCAATCATAATCACATTCTTCGGCGCTTCTGTCGGAGTAGGAGTTACGGTTGTTTCCAGTTCTCCTGCCGCACCGGCCTGAACATCAGGCTGAACCGGTGTTTCTGTCGGAAGAGACGGTGTTTCTGTCGGCTCGGAAGGAACCTCCGGTTCGGAAGGAGTCTTTGTCGGCTCAGATGGAACCTCCGGTTCAACCGGTGTTTCTGTTGGAGCAGACGGTGTTTCAACAGGAACTTCTATTTCCTCCTCTGTTTCCAGCATTCCTTCTTCTATCGATGAATATGAACTATCGTCAACTGCTGCAATAGCTGCTGCGGGAGTCATTCCGACTGTCAAAGCTCCAGCCATTAAAAAAGCCAAAAGTTGTTTTTTTCTCATTTTTAAGTCCTCCCCGTAAATGAGTTTATAAGTAATTGCAAATTTGAGTGTAGTATAACATATCTTTTGTAAAAAATCAAACTCAGGAAAAAATTTGTCGTTTCAGTTTCCAAGATGATATGTTTCTTTTTCTGTTACAACAATATGCGGGCAGATATCCGTAGGTTCTGTGGGTACCTCTTCAAAAATCTGGAAAGAAAAGGCAAGAGCTACACGTTGGATTTCAGGATGCTTTTCCAGATAGCGGTCATAAAATCCACCGCCGTATCCTACTCTGTGATTTTTCTGATCAAATGCCACTCCCGGCATGATCATCAGAGCCTGTGGCCATTCAACTATTTCTCCTTCTGACGGTTCCGGTATGCCAAAATATCCGGGCTGCAACTGTGAAAAATCCGTCAGTTTATAAAAAATCATTTCTTGACCTGCGACCTTCGGGACTGCAACCTCCTTTCCCATTTGCCACGCCTCTTCTATAAGATACCTCGTCACAACCTCATGGTTGTAATCTGCATATACCAGAATCCTCTGTGCATGACGAAAAGCCGGAAGCGAAATTACCCTATCCGTAATATCCCTGCTCCAGGAATTTACCTGTTCGTTGGTGCATTTTTTTCTTGCAGCAAAAATCTTTTTTCTAATTTCCTTTTTTGTTTCCATATTTTTCTCCCAGATTCGTGATGCTTCCATCCTTCTCCTGAATGTTTATATTATTAAGCTGTGCCCGTAAATTGCCACGGACTGCCGCAATAAATTCCTGTCTCAGAGCAGCCTGCTCTTTTTTCTCTTCTTCTGTAAGCCCCTCTGCCTTGGACTTACGTGCAAGGATATTGATTCTTGCAATCTTTGCGTCATCTATCATAATAGTAATCTCCTTTTTTTGATTTATAAAAGCTTGTCTATAATGTCAATGAGATAAATCTCTTCTTTTGTTTCACCGACAAATAAGGTTCCGTATTTACGCCCTTCTGTAATTTTATGGATCACATGGAAATCTGCGCCGTTTGCAATGACCATATCCACACCTGCTGCCGAAGCAATTCTGGCTGCAGTAAGCTTCGTGGCCATTCCTCCTGTTCCCACCTTGCTTGAGGAAGTGTTCTTTCCCATATTGAGCAGCCTGTCATCCAGATTTTCCACCAGATCGATAAACTCAGCATCCGGATTCGTATGAGGGTCATCGGTAAAAAGACCGTCAATATCCGACAGCAAAATCAAAAGATCTGCATGTACAAGAGCAGCTACCACTGCAGAGAGGGTATCGTTATCTCCGAATTTCTCAAGAGACTGGATTTCATAAGTCGAAATGGAGTCGTTCTCATTTACAATAGGAATAACTCCCAGACTCAGCAGCTCATTAAAAGTATTCTGGGCATTTTTGCGGTTCAGATTATTGACCATCGTATTCTTTGTCATAAGAATCTGTGCAGCTCTCTGGTTATATTCCGAAAAAAGCTTTTGATAAATCATCATAAGCCTTGCCTGCCCCACTGCCGCGCAAGCCTGCTTCACCTGAAGCTCTTTCGGCTTCTCACTCATACCAAGAGCGGCCACCCCCGTTGCAATAGCTCCGGAAGAAACAAGGATTACATCCTTCCCCTGATTGCGCAGATCGCTGATCTCACGCACAAGGATTTCTATTTTTCGCAGATTCAGTCTTCCTGTTTCCGGATGGGTCAGGGAAGAAGAACCGATTTTAATTACAATACGTTTTTTATCTTTCAGTCTTTCACGATAATTCATGTCTGTCAGCTCCATTAAGTACAATATTTTTCGTCGTCAGTCTGTCTGAAGGCTGATGCACTGTTCTTTATCTTACAACATTTTTTTCCGTCCGTCTATTGCTTTTTTTCATTCGGGAAAAAAAGCCGGTGCAGCCATTCAGCATGCACCAGCCTCTGTCATCTTATACTTCTCATTCATAAGTAACGGATCCAACGGTATCGTTAAGAACAATCTCCACCCAGGTTTTCCCTCGGTTCAGACAGATTTCTTCACCGTTGGCGTCGTAATAATGGGTAATACCCCAGTCCCCGTCTTTCTTCCATGTGATGTCAACAGCCTGTCCCCGGGTAATATATTTGCCTGAGCCACCGGAAATAGCGTCCACATTCAGATATCCATTAGCATCATAGGGCTGCCAGGAAGAATACTGGAGCAAAATATTATCACAAGTAAGCTGCTCTCCCGTAGCTTCATCAATCTGAGCTTCCCCATACTGATAACGACTGTATTCCTTTGTATTCTGGTCGTACTCAAACCACGGATGGTTATCTGTGAAATTATCAAGGCGGACAACATTTGCGCTGATTCCTCCCTCAGGAACAAATTCCGTTCCTTCTTCCGCGAAAAGATAGTGACCATTGTAGCCTTCTTTATATGCGGTACGATATCCCTTTGCTTCAATGCCTGCTTTGAGAGTGTCTCCGCTTGCATAGGCGTTGTGGGGCGCTTTCCTCTCCGGAATTCGGAAATAGGAAGTACCTTCCATATTCAATCCGTTTAAATTATCTATAAGTCCCTGATCCAGATATTTCAGTGCATAAACCGCCTGTCCGAAATGACTGTATATGGCGTCAAATTCATTGGCATAGAAAAGATAGTAATCACGACAGCTTCGCACGGAACCGATTCGAGAAAGAGAATCATAATCTTCGTAAATCGCCATCAGACGGGTCATATTGCCTTCTACAGGCGCTTCGTAGATCACGCCTGCACCGGAAATTCCGCTCTGTGGAACTGCCGGACGGTTATTTCCCATCATAACAGCTACGGGCCGCCTTCTTCCTGCTGCCTCAGATACCTGTTCTCCTGTAAGATAGCTTGTCACTGTCGTCTGATCCGACGGTTCCATCTCCACCAGATTTTCAGCTCCGTAAACCATACTTCCTGTTATAGAGAATACAAGAAGGCCTGTTAGTAATCCTGCAAATTTCTTTCTCATGTAAAAACCTCCCATTCCTACATATTCCTTTGCGGATATTATACTATATTTCTTTTCCTAGCGTGTAATTCCAAGTTCCTCTAAAACAGCAGCCTGTTTGCTCTCCATTACAGATGCTTCCTCCGGCGTCATATGATCGTATCCAAGGAGATGAAGCATACTGTGCGCCACAAGGAAACAGAATTCTCTTGTTACGCTGTGACCGTATTCCTCTGCCTGCGCAAAGACTTTATCAGCAGAAATCATAATGTCTCCCAGCAGCAGCTCGTCCGTATCCAGATCAAAATAAGATTCATCCTCTTCCACAATGCTGTAATCAGCAGGAGTCTCAAAAGGAATCATCGGAAAAGAAAGTACGTCTGTCGGCGCCTGGATATTACGAAATTCCGTATTCACCCGTTTAATCTCTTCATTGTCCGTGATAACCAGATTTACCTGTGCATCATAGGGACACCCTTCTGTTTCCAGCACTTTTTCAGCTACCTGATTGGCAAGTGCGGCTATGTCTATCCCCAGTTCTCTGTCTGTTTCGTATTCAATCTGAAATGTCATCTTGTATTACCCCCATTTCTCCGTCTTATGTTTTTTTCAGGTTTCTGGTGCTTCTCGTATTCATCATATGCCTGTACAATCTGCTGTACCAGCGGGTGACGTACAACATCTTTGCTGGTGAGCTGGCAGAAACCGATATCATCAATCTTTCGCAGAACCTTCATTGCCACATCAAGACCGGATACGGCATCTCTGGGGAGGTCCTTCTGGGAAGAATCTCCGGTGATAATGACCTTGGAGCCAAATCCGATACGGGTCAGGAACATTTTCATCTGAGCCGGAGTGGTATTCTGGGCCTCATCGAGAATAATAAAAGCATTATCCAGAGTTCTTCCTCGCATATAGGCAAGAGGCGCTACTTCGATCAGACCTCTTTCCATATTTTTGGCAAAACTGTCTGCTCCCATAATCTGATATAAAGCGTCATACAAAGGTCTTAAATATGGGTCTACCTTGCTCTGTAAATCTCCCGGCAGGAAACCAAGCTTTTCTCCTGCCTCAATAGCAGGACGGGTCAGGATAATACGGCTGACTTCTTCATTTCGAAAGGCAGTCACTGCCATTGCCATTGCAAGGTATGTCTTTCCTGTACCGGCAGGTCCCACACCGAATACAATCATTTTTTTGCGGATTTGCTCTACATAGTCTTTCTGTCCCAGTGTTTTAGGTTTAATAGGACGTCCCTGAATCGTATTACAGATAAAATCCTTATCAATCTCTGTGAGAACCTGATTTCTCTGCTCCAGGGCAAGAGAAAGGGCATAAGTTACATTCTGTTTCGTTATGGTGTTTCCCCTCTTCGCAAGAACCACAAGTTCATCTATCAGTTTTTTTGCCTGAGAAGCGCTCTGTTCATTTCCGAGAATCTTTAAGATACCGTCTCTGGAGATCACGGTTACATTCAGGGTGCGCTCAATCAGCTTCAAATGTTCATCAAACTGTCCGAAAACATTGGCTTCCTGATCAGCAGGAACCTCTGTGTGTAATTCAATAATGCTGTTAGCCATTCTATAATGTCCTTTCTGTTCATTGGCGCAGCCCGAGTCTGCAAAGGCTGTGCCTATTGGCTATATTGTAACATTATTTCGGAATATTTGAACCCCTTTTTTGGATTCTTTTATCATTTCATGGAGCTGTTATTTTCGTTTGCGCTCTCCTGTTCTATCCGTCTCACTTCTTCTACCGTACTTCATTTCTTCATCCAATAGCATCTGTCCCAATCTGGTCATGCGGACCACCTCCTTTATTTCTTCCAGTTCTTCGTTATCCAGAAATTTGTCCGCCAATGCGTATAGCATAGCTGTTGTTTTTTCTGCGGCAGCAGAGCTGCTTTGTCTGGCAAGAAGCATGGCTTCCTACAATATTATTCATAATAATAACGATTTTTACCAAGGCTCTTCTTCCCGTATTCAATCGCTTCTTTGGGACAAGCTGAGATACATGCCATACAATGTGTACAGTTTTTCCCCCAGACAGGTTTTCCGTTTTTTATCCTGATGTTATTTAACGGGCAAAGCCGTTCACACTTACCACAACCAATACAGGTTTCCTTTGCCCAAAAGGGATCTGCTTTTACAAACAGAGGGTAAAATATTTGATTGACAAATCCGCTCAAAAAACTATCCTGTAAATGATGTTTGGGTTCCGGAAATTCTTTTTCACACTGAATACATGTAATTGCGCTCTTTATCACAGGAACGGCTGCCTCTATGATTCTTTTGGACTCTTCCGGAGCCGGTACCGGAAACATGGCGATATAGTTTTCCGGCATGGTAATCTGCATGGTTCCCATGTATGTCCACCCTTTTTCCACGCACAGTTTCTGATTGTATTTATCCGCACTGCCAACGGAATCTCCGCAGTTCATTACAAACCACACCCTTTGTACATCAGTGAATTTCCTCTGTAAAATCCATTCTCTGACCAGCTTAGGAATTCTCCACGCATAAGTAGGCGTAACAATAATCAGATTGCCTGACACTGTAATGTCACCAGCTTCTCCTGCTTTTATCTTTTCATTTATACAAACCATCTCTTCGCCGGTTCCTCCGGCAATTTCCTCTGCAATAAATCGGCTGTTTCCTGTTCCTGTGAAATATAAAATCATTGATTTTCTCCTTAATTTAAACCAAAATAACAGTAACCGCTCCTTTTCCCCAAAAGAACCGGAGCTGCTGACATTTTTATTATATTATATCGTCAGCAGCTCCGTAAATCAACGATAGCTTCATCCACTCCCACATGGACTGATTTGCTACGGCATCGCAATAACTCCCTTCATAATTTCTTATTATATTTTTTCTTGACACTATACCGAAAAAATGATATTCTATCAACCTAAGAGCGCAAGCGTATTATATTTATTTATAATACGTTTGCGTTTTTTTGTTCTTCAATATAAAAAATATATACGGAGGTATGAACGGAATGAAAACCTGTTTTTCTTTTGACAATGTAAAAAAGTTTTCTATCCAGATTTTATGGGAATTGCTGGGAAGTGTATTTATTGCAATTGGCATTTATAATTTTGCAGTTCAGGCGAAATTCCCAATGACCGGATTTTCCGGTATTTCCATTATCCTGTATCGCTTATGGAATATTCCTATCGGCCTTTCAACAATCCTGTTAAATATTCCTGTAGCAATTTTATGTTATCGGCTTCTCGGAAGAAAATTTTTCATCAGCTCTATCCGCTGTATGGTGTTATCTTCTGTGTTGATCGACTATGTGGCTCCCCTGTTTCCTGTTTATGAGGGGAACAGACTTCTGGCAGCTCTTTGTACCGGTGTATTTGGAGGAATCGGATACGCGCTGATTTATTCCAAAAACTCCTCAACCGGAGGCTCCGACTTTGTAATTATGGCAGTTAAGGCAATCAAGCCCCATCTCTCTCTTGGAAAAATCGCCTTCTGGTCTGATGTGGGAATCATCCTTGTAGGCGGCATCCTGTTCCGCGACGTGGACGGCGTCATTTACGGAATGGTTGTAAATTATATTTTTGCAGTAGCAGTAGATAAGCTTATGTACGGAATTAATTCCGGCAAACTGGCTCTTGTCGTCACAGAACACGGTTCTGAAATCTGCCAGGTAATTGACAATTGCTGTCAGCGCGGCAGTACCATCCTCAGCGCTTACGGAGGCTACTGCGGGGAAAAGAAACAAGTAGTAATGTGCGCCTGCAGCAACAAGGAAATGTTCCAGGTACAGCAGGCTGTGAAGGCGGCGGATCCCCAGTCCTTCCTTATTATACTGGAATCTAACGAGGTACACGGGGAAGGCTTCCATATGGTACAGATTGGAGAACCTTCAAATACTTGACAAATTCAGAGATTCCCGTATAATGAACTTTGTTCATTCATAATACGGGAGGAAGATGAAAATGAATACCATTGTTACTTCGAAAGAGGAAATCTTGTGTGTCAGCAGAGACTTAATCCAGAAACAGGGATGGAACGCACTCAACATACGAGCTGTAGCAAAAGAATGTAATATTTCTGTAGGTTCCATCTATAATTATTTTCGCAACAAATCAGACCTGATTACTGCAACTGTGGAAAGCGTATGGCGTGATATTTTTCATTTTCCGGAAAATCCTGCTGTTTTTGACAGCTTCATCCGTTGTGTGGAATGGGCTTTTGACAGTATGAAAAAAGGCGAGGAACGATATCCCGGTTTTTTTTCCTTTCATTCCATGATTTTTATGGAAGAAGAAAAGGGAAACGGACAGCAGCTTATGAAAGAATCCTGGCAGCACATCACCAAAGGCCTGCATCAGGTGCTCCTTCATGATCCTAATGTCTCCTCTTCTGCTTTCGATGATGAGTTTACCCCTCAGAAATTTGTGGAGATTATTTTTTCACTGATTATTGCTGCCATGATCCGCCACGATTATGATTGTCTTGGAATCATCGGTATGATTCGGCGCACCATCTATACCAAAAACTGACCTGTAAAGACAGAGCCTGTCTATAGAGCCTGTTTGAAATTATATTCCCTCTATCTGTGGGAAGTCTTTTTTCAGACACGTTTTATAGACAGGCTTTTTTTAAAACAGGATTGACTTTTTCTGTCTAACAGTGTAGACTAAAACCATAGTCTACAGCATTAGACAAGGAGGGATATATAATGGAAATTCCAAAAATCCATGAAAGTGAGTACCGTTTTTGCCTGATTTTATGGGAACATGAACCGATTACGTCTGTTGCTCTGGTGAAACTGTGCCAGGAACAGCTTGGCTGGAAGCGAACTACAACCTATACGGTCATCAAACGTCTGGGAGAACGGGGGATACTGAAGAATGAGAATAGTATGATTACTTCTCTGATTTCAAAAGACGAAGCGCAGGCATACGAAATTGATGAACTGGTTGAGAAAAAATTTGAAGGTTCTCTGCCTGCCTTTCTTGCTGCATTTACGAAACGCCGAAACATGACTGAAACCGAACTTGACGAGATTCAGGATATGATTAACCGTATCCGGAAAGGAGGTTCCTGATGAAAGAAGTTTTTTTAAGAACAGTTAACATGAGCATATCTGCCGGCTGGATGATATTGGCTGTGCTGATATTGCGCTTTCTTTTGAAAAAAGCCCCTAAATGGACACGTGTTCTCCTTTGGGGAATTGTTGCCATAAGACTCCTTTGTCCGTTTTCGATTGAGAGTGCATGGAGTTTGATTCCAAGCGCCCAAACCATTCCAATGGATATCGAAATGGATGTGTCTCCTGCCATTAACAGCGGAATAAACGCACTTAACACGGCAGTCAATCCGCTCCTTCAGCAGATGTTTACACCGAAAACCGGTGAAAGTGCAAATCCACTTCAGATATGGATACTCGTTTTTGAAATAATCTGGATTTTTGGAATGCTTATAATACTCTTTTATGGAACTTTCAGTCTTTGGAAGCTGTACAGAAAACTTGCCACGGCAGTACGGTACAAAGAGCATATTTTTCAGAGTAAAAAGATAAGCACGCCCTTTGTACTGGGACTTGTAAAGCCCAAAATATATCTTCCCTGCCAGTTGGATGCGCAGGATCTGGAATATGTCATTGCTCACGAAAAAGCGCATATCTGCCGCAAAGATCACTGGTGGAAGCCGGCAGCTTTTCTCTTATTGACAATTCACTGGTTTAACCCTCTGATGTGGCTGGCGTTTGTGCTTCTGTGTCATGATATAGAGCTTGCCTGCGATGAAAAAGTTATCCGGAATCTGAATTCAGAAAAAAGAGCTGACTATACTCAGGCGCTTGTCCGATGCAGCATTTCCAGCCGAAGAATTATTTCCTGTCCTCTGGCATTTGGAGAGGTTGGGGTAAAGACACGGGTCAGAGCTATTCTGTATTATAAACAGCCAGGCTGGCAGACGGTTTGTCCGGCAGTCCTTGTCTGTATACTCGCTTCCCTCTGCTTTCTGACAAACCCGACAGGCGACGGATATCTCAAACGATTGTTCTCTCCTTCCCGCAAAACAGTATTCTATAATGATTTAGAGAGTTATCGAACAGATTACCTTGGTGATTCAGTCAATGTATCTTTCATAGCGCAGCATCTTCCTTATCCAAAAGGATATAAATATTCTTCCATAGAGCTTCAGACCGAAAAAGCCCCCTATGCGCTTATGGTCTATCTTCAGGGAAATCCATCGGTACTGCCCGAAGATTTCAGCTCCTGTGCAGATTTGGCTTTTGATTTGATTGGAAATGTGGAGATTATTTCTTTTTACAATGCATCGGATAAGACAGAACTCGCAGTTTTTACAAGACAGGAGTCTGCCTTATCCGATGGCAGTTCTTTTTAAATCAGTGTGAATTCGCCCTGCCAGATATTCTTTTCTTCGAATCCCCCTGAATTTTCAGGGACTTATTCATATATCTCCACAGTCAAGGGATCCCTGGCAAAAACCTGACAGCCCAGACGATATCCCTCCTCCAGTTCCTTTTGAGAAAACCAGATACGATCCATAGTATTGACTCTGGCTTCTCCTTTTAATATTTTCACTTTACATTTCGCACAATTCCCCCGTCCTCCGCAGGGCGTCAGGATGTGGATATCATTTTTCAGCAGGTATTCCTGTAATCTTGTATTTGCCGGACATTCTACTATCATCTTTTGCTCCTTCTACATTTATTTTCGCAGCTCCAGACTGCATCTATAATACTTCTATTGTATCAGAAAAAACATTCTGAAAAAAGCAGTTTTCCTGTAAAAAAAGTTCATATGCTCTTCAGGATTGTTCCTGAAAATGAGGAACCTCCTTCGTTATGACAGGTTTTTCCCTGCCGGATTTTTCTATAATCGTCAGATTTCCCTCTGAAATACAATCAGTGTCCGTTACCTTTATAGAAACATTATTTTCAGTTATTTCAGCGCCCTTCTCCAGTATTTTTTCCTCATAAAGATGGAGTTGCTGTAAAGCCAGAGCCTCTGCCTCCTCTTTCGTGTATACAGAGGTTTTGGGTATATATTCTCTGTAAACTGCTTTTCCCAATACAATCGGAAGAAAGAAATTCTCTGTAATGCGAAGAGGAATAAATTCTTCTTCCCTCCTCCAACGTTTCCCCAAAGAGGGATATGCTTCCAGATAAGTTCTTCCAAAGAACAGAGAAACCCCATATTTTTTCTGGCCTGTAGGGATTTCTGTCTGATGTCTCAGAGGAAACCTCCGATGATAAGACCGCGTATATTGAACCCAGATATCTGCATCTGCTTTTACATAGGCATAACGGACGACCTCCTGACTGTCATTCATGATCGGAAGTTCACCCGAAACAAGAATATCGCCTTCTTTACAGGTATCACCGGGATGAACAAGGGGAATTCCCTGACGGGTAATCATTTTTACAATGGTTCCTGTTCGGTCAGCAGACAAATCGCAGGGAGTCTCTGACTCTCCTGCATCCTCTGTCAAAATCCCTTCCTGAACAGTCAAAATCAGCCGTGTTCCCTGTATGCGGGCGGAAACCCAGGCAATATCCTGATATTTCCGGCGCACCAGAGATGCAATTTCTCCGCAGTCGATTTTATGTTTTGACATTCCATGAGTAATTCCTTCTTTTTCAAGAAATGTAAGAATTTCAGGAGTAGAATTTCTTTTATTTCCTTCCACATGGATATTCCAGATTCGACCGGAAAGCAGCAACATTAAGAGAAACGCCGCCAAAAGTCCAAGAAAAAAAGCCTTTCTTTTTTTATTTCTGTAAAAAAAGAAGGGCAGACCGCATTTTTTCAGAACACAGATATGTACTTTGGATTTGCTGCGAACCGGACGAAGGAGAAAAAAATCTTTCAGAGCCAAATAACCGGTAATTCTGTCCCCATCACGGCTACATATTTTTTCAAGAGAAATCCGACGGCTTTTACACAGGTTAAAAAATCTTTCCAACTGTCCGCCGCTGACACAAATTTGAACATATCCACGCAGGAATCTGAGAAATTTTTCAATCATAGAAAATCAGCATCTTTGAGGAAAGATTCCGGAAATACATCCTTTTACCAGCATTTCATCCGGAGTATACCAGGGTATTTCCAGACATTTCCCGCAGATGGCAACCTTTCCCCGGGGTGTGAGGATCACGATTTCCGTAGGACTATACTTCGAAATACAGCGATAATTTTCCACAAATACTCTTCCCTGTCCCGTGATGGTTACGACTGCATCGCCGTATGCCAGATCAGGCGGAACTTCCAGATTGGTCACAGCATTTTCTTTCCATTGTTCCCACTTTTTCATAAAAAATCTCCCCGGCTTTTGTTTATATTCTATGCCGGGGAGATGGATTCTATACATTTTTTAATATGCTCCTGTTATCTTAGACACACTGTCAACGGTAAAGCACCATAGAAAACCACAGAATCGTATTCCCACCGATGTTGTATTCCATAGCTTCACGTTCCACGATTTCATTTGCCACAACACCGTGGCTTTCCAGACAGGGATGCATCCGTTCCGGATGACGGCAGGGCTTCCCTTCTTTGTAGCTGCAGGTTTCACAGATATCGCAGGACTCTGTAGAAAGAATATAAATCTCATGTCCCTCGCTTTTGAGAAAATCCCCCACTTCTGTTGTCAGCTCCTCATGAACCTGCCTTGTGGCAAGCATCTCTTCCATATTCAGGACATCGGAAACCTCTGCCACACTGGAAAAGAAAACTGCGTTTGAATAGCTTTTTATCTTTGCCTCACATTCCTCTAAAGTGCCCACTGCAGGCGGACATGCCCAGGTAGAGCCATATCTCTGGCACTCTGTCTGACAGATGATGCGCACCCGCTCTCTGGCAAAAATATCCTTAGTATCTAAAATACGGTATTCATAAATCGGATATTGAGAAATAAATTCGTCAAATTTCTCTATGTTCATGCTGTTTTAATACCTCTGTTTCTCTTATTTGTGATAAGGCTCATGATTTATGATCCGATAGGCACGGTAAATCTGTTCCAGAAGAATCATCTGCATCAGCTGATGAGGAAAAGTCATTCTGGAAAAACTCAGTTTATAATCTGCGCGCCTTAATATCTTATCGCTCAATCCCAGAGAACCACCGATGACAAAAGCAATGGAACTGTTTCCGGATATTCCCAGAGAATCAATTTTACGGGATAATTCTACAGAATCCAGCATCTGTCCGTCAATGGCAAGGGCAATCACATAATCCTGTTCACGGATATGTTTCATCAATCGTTCGCCTTCTATTTCTTTAATCTGAAGATTCAGAGCCTCCGAAGCTTTATCCGGTGTTTTTTCATCTGCAACCTGACAGAATGTCAGCTTGCAGTAACGGCTGAGACGTTTGGCATATTCAGCAATACCGGCTGTTAAATATTTTTCTTTGATTTTACCTACGCTTAGAATTTTTATTTCCATTATTCTACATAATCCAGAGCTGCACGATTACAGGTTACACTTCTCACAAAAGTGGCTACTTTTACATGATCCGGATTGTCTTTATATGCAACAAGAGCCTCCGGCGTATCAAATTCCGTAATAAGGCAGAAATCATGGGTACTGGAGCCTATTAACTCAGTTACCACATGGGCACTTAAAAGCCCCGGAACAATCCCCACAAGCCCTTCCAGCCCTTCTTTAATCCTTGCTTTATCCTCTTCTCTTTCCTCCATTGGAATTTCTTCTTTAAACGACCACATTACAATATGTTTTACCATAGCCATTCTCCTTTACATAATATATTTATCGACAACCTTTTTTTAATATTCCAGATAATATTCACAGCTTGCCACCGGACTTTTTTTCCCATTGGGCGCTACCAGAATAGCATAAAAAGTGTGAGAACCCTGAGGAAGGTTAACCGGTGTCTTATATTCTGTGCTTGCTGTTGTCGGATTCTCGTTATCAAAAGCATAATACGCCCTGCATCCATCCGGTACTTCTATTTTTATTTTTGTCTTTTTTCTGTAAATCCCTGCTTCCGGCGTAATCTTAGGCTTATCCGGACTTTTTAGGACAATCACATATTCAGCAGAAAGAATATCGCTGGAAATATTATTTTTATTGATCCCAAATGCATTAAGCTTTGTAGTTCCTTCTCCAATTGCAATCGGTCCGGCATACAGGGTACTGTTCTGGTTAGGCATACTGTCGTCCAGTGTATAATAAATTTTATCATAATCTGCAAACAGCTCCAACGTCTGAGGAGACGTATATATTCCCGACTCAATGCTCAGAGACGGCTTTTCGCAAATATAGTCTCTGCATGCATCCAGAATTTCCGGATTTATAACATTTTTCAGGAAAATCCGGATTTCCCCTGTGCGGTGTTCTGCCGCCAGATACTCGACAAGCATTGACGCAGCTTCCACACTGTCAGGATATTCCTTCACCATTGGCTGAAGAACCAGTATAGCAGATTCCGCATCTCCTTCCTGCTTCAGAAGACTGGCAAAAAGAAGATTCGCAGATAAGTTCCCCGGCTCCTTTTCAAGAGCTTCCTCAACCGCACGCATAGCACGGTCGTATGCTCCTCTTCCATAATATTTCTCAGCCTTTGTATATAAAGCAGAAAACGTATGGAGCTGTCTGTAACAGAAACTTCCGATAAACACAGCCCCAAGGACTGTAAAAAAGAGAATCCTTTTTTTGTTGACGCGCAGTCTCTCTCCCAACTGCGTTAGCTTCCCTGTTTCTTGTTCTGCTTCCATAGTCTGTCTCTTCTTTTCAAGTTGGGTCTCTACAGAATCATATTCCTTTACCCAGGGAATTTCCGTAAGACAATTGGGACAGTATAAAGAACCGCGTTCCACTTCTTTATGACACTTCGGACACTTCATAGCATAGGCAGTCCTTTCTTCTATCCATTCTATTTCTTATTTATAAAGATTCTTCGATGTAATTTTCAAATTCCTCCATAGTCATGAGAACCTTTCTCGGTTTGGTTCCCTCCTCAGGTCCCACAACTCCTGCATCACAGAGCTGATCCATAATTCTGGCAGCACGGTTAAAGCCAATCTTAAAGACTCTCTGGAGCATGCCGATGGATGCTTTTTCTTTTTCGACAATAAATTTGCCGGCATCTGTGAAATAGATATCCCGCTCTTCTCCTCCTGCCCCGCCGCTTAACGGGCTGTTTACCTGCTGTTCAATCTGCTGATTATAGGAAACTGCAGGATTTTTGTTTGCGAGAAATTCCACCACACTGCTGACCTCTTCGTCAGATACGAAAGCGCCCTGAAGTCTGGCCGGCTTTTGATAGCCCTGTGGATAAAACAGCATATCTCCTTTTCCGAGAAGCTTCTCCGCTCCGTTCATATCCAGAATTGTACGGGAATCCACACCGGAAGATACGGAAAACGCAATTCTGGAAGGCATATTTGCCTTGATCAATCCGGTAATGACATTTACTGACGGACGCTGGGTAGCGATAATCAGGTGAATACCCGCCGCACGGGCAAGCTGTGCCAGACGGCAGATTGCATCCTCTACCTCTCCGGGTGCAACCATCATAAGGTCTGCAAGCTCATCTACGATAATGACAATCTGCGGCATTTTTTCAGGAGCTGTTTCTCCCTCCGCAACAGGAATTGAAGATATCTTTTTGTTGTATTCCGTGAGATTACGGACACCGTATTCTGCAAATGTATTGTATCGGGTGGTCATTTCTGAAACCGCCCAGTTCAATGCTCCCGCCGCTTTCTTCGGGTCTGTAACAACCGGAATAAAGAGATGCGGAATCCCATTATATACACTTAATTCTACTACTTTCGGGTCAATCATGATAAGCTTCACCTCATCCGGCGTAGCTTTGTATAAAATACTCATGATCAGAGTATTGATACAGACTGATTTACCTGAGCCCGTAGCTCCTGCAATAAGAAGATGCGGCATTTTCGCAATGTCTGTAACCACCGGTTTCCCTGCGATGTCCTTACCTGCAGCAAACGCAAGCTTTGATTTCGCATTGCGGAATTCATCGGACTGAAGGAGATCCCTGAGCATAACTGCGCTGTTCTCCTTATTCGGGACCTCGATTCCCACTGCAGCTTTACCCGGTATCGGCGCCTCGATACGGATATCCGGCGTTGCCAGATTCAATTTAATATCATCTGCAAGGCTGACAATCTTACTTACCTTTACGCCCATTTCAGGCTGAAGTTCATACCGTGTAACAGTCGGACCACAGCTTACATTGGTAACAGTTACGTTTACGCCGAAATTAAAAAGTACCTCCTGAAGCTTCTGAGCCGTCTTTCTCAAATGTGCATCTGAATCTCCCTGAGATTTCCCGCTTCCCTTTTTCAGAAGGTTTAATGGCGGAAATTTGTACTCCGGTTTAACGGCAGGTTCCTGTTTCGTTATTTCATGCTGGATATTTATTATTCCGTTCTGAATTTCAGCAGGGGAAGATTTGGGATTCTTAGAATCTATTTTCTCCTCTTTGCTCTCCGAAAAAGAAGCGTCCTCCTCCATTACATTTACCTGCTCTTCATACGAACTCTCCTCCTCTTCCCGGCTTAGATCCGTCAGGGGTTCAGAACGATGAATCTCAAATTCCGGAGCAATGGACGGCATCTCTTCAGAAAGCGCTTCTGTCTCCTTGGGAACTGCCTTTTCAACATCCCCGGAAACTTTACGCTTTCTGCTTTTCTTTTTGCCGGAAGCTTGTTCTGTACCTTGGGCAGTCGAAGCTGTAAGATCCGTTCCGTCAAGTGAAAACATTTGTCTGCGAGCCTGTCTGGGATCCAGGAAAAGCTCCTCCTTCAACTGTCCTGCAGAAGTTTCCTCCTCATCCTCCCGCGCAAGCTCCATTTCAAGCTGACGGATTCTTTCTGCCCGGCGCTCCTCCTTCAACTGACGTCTCTGTTGTGCACGGACTTCTTTTTTCAGATCACGTTCCGGCTTCCCTTCCTGATAACGCTTCTGTCCGCCTCTGACCAGGTCACAGATTTTCGTTCCTATTCCCATAACAAAATCAAGAAACGAATGCTGGGTAATAATGATCAGACATACAAGAACTGCAAGGCCGATGATTACATAGCCACCTACAATACCGAAAGCGGAGGTAATGGAGATGCAAACCGCTCCCCCGATCACTCCGCCACCTGTTCTGTAGTCAGAACAGAGCGCATAATAATCCATAAGCTCCGTACTCTTTGTATAACCTTCTGTCAGAAGCTGTGCTATCCCGCAGAAACAAATAAAAAGAATCACTCCGGCCAACAACTTTTTGTAAGCCAGATGATTTTTTTTATTCGAAAGTATAAACGCACATCCGATAAAAAGCAGAACAGGGAACACATATGCCATCAGTCCCATGGCTCCGAAGCTGAAGCTGCTGATCGCATCTCCCACGAAACCGCCCATTCCAAAGCTGCTCACAAGGAGAATGATACAGGCTGCCAGAATCACCAGAAGGATAATCTCATTTTGAAACCCGCCGGATGCAGACTGCTTTTTCGCGCTGGTACTCTTCTTTGATGTCGTTCTTTTTTTAGTTTTCGATGCTGCCATTTCCAGGCTCCCCTCCTAAATTATTTACTCAGATATCCCTTTTCATTTATACTGCCGACAGCCTTTCAGACTGCCGGCAATATCATGAGGTTAAAGATAATTAACTGTCAGAGCAATCACACCTGCCAGGAAAGAATAGTACGCAAAAATACGGAACTTCTTTTTCAGAACAAGGGTGTGCATAGTGCGGATTACAAGAACTGAAACAACGCCTGCCACAATTGTACAGAACACATAGGTAAATCCAAGTCCAATACTCATATCCGGAGCCCCGAACTGTCCAAGCTGGGAAAAGAACGCTCCAATAACCGCGGGAAGGCTCATGAGAATGGAAAATTTCACAGCAAATTTACGGCTGTAGCCACAAAGAAGCGCCGCACAAACCGTCAGCGCCATTCTTGATACCCCCGGGAATACGCCAAGTCCCTGACAGATACCTATCCACATGGCGCTGTCATAACCGGCATCTCTGGGTCCTTTATCTCCGCCCGAGTTATTAAGATCTGTTACAAGCAGAAAAATACCGGAAAGTAAAAAACCGATTCCCGGCAAAATCGGCGATGCTGCCGCCATCCCTGCCAGTCTCCTTGCTGTAAACCCAATGAGAACAGTCGGAATCATAGAAACCACAAGAAGCGCCGTAAACTTACGATATGTACCATGGACGATTCTTGCATAGCCAAGAGAGTCTCCTGTTTTTTTGTTATGAATATAAAGATTGACATTTCCAATCATATCCATAATCATGCCGAGAAGTTCTTCTCCAATTCGGTATAAATCCCTGCGAAACAGAAAAATAATTGCCGATGCCGTTCCCAGATGAAGCATAGTTTCAAATAATAGTCCCGTACTGCGTTCCATCCCCATCAGCTTCTCTGCGGCAACCAGATGCCCGAAGCTGCTCACCGGAAGGAATTCTGTGATTCCCTGAATGATTGCTAATAAAATCCCGTATATCACTGACATAATTATCATATCCTTTGTATTTAGTGCAACAGTCTCCTCTTCTCATACCGTCAGATAATCAGAAAAAAGCCGTCGCCTCAGAATTATTATAACATAATCAACTGGAATTGACAACACAGGAAAACAAATGTTCTTATTTAATTTAAAAACCCCTGTACCGGAAATTCATTCCGGATACAGAGGTTTTGTCTCAAAAATTATTTATTTCTTAAAAATTCGTCGATGCCCTTCGCTCCTGCTTTACCTGCGCCCATAGCAAGAATAACAGTTGCTGCACCTGTAACAGCATCACCACCGGCATATACGCCTTCTTTGGAAGTTTTGCCGTATTCTTCGTCTGCAATGATACATTTTCTCTTGTTGATATCAAGACCGTACGTTGTAGAAGAAATCAGCGGGTTCGGAGAAGTTCCCAGAGACATGATCACTGTATCAACATCAATAACGAACTCAGATCCCGGAATTTCTACAGGGCGTCTTCTTCCTGAAGCATCCGGCTCACCTAATTCCATACGAATACATTTGATGCCTGTTACCCAGTCTTTTTCATCTGTGAGAATCTCAACAGGGTTACACAGAAGGTTAAATTCTACGCCTTCCTCTTTTGCGTGATGAACTTCCTCCGCACGTGCCGGAAGCTCTGCTTCAGAACGGCGGTAAATAATATGTACTTCCGCACCAAGACGAAGAGCTGTTCTTGCAGCATCCATCGCCACGTTTCCGCCGCCGACTACTGCAACCTTCTTGCCGTGTGCGATCGGAGTTTCATAATCCTCACGGAAAGCTTTCATCAGATTGTTTCGTGTCAGATATTCATTTGCGGAGAATACGCCGTTTGCCTGCTCTCCAGGAATACCCATGAACATCGGAAGACCTGCACCAGATCCGATGAATACAGCCTCGAAGCCTTCTTCTTTCATCAGCTCATCGATTGTTACAGATTTACCAATAATAACATTTGTCTCAATTTTAACACCAAGAGCCTTTACGTTCTCTACCTCTGCTGCCACAACCTTGTCTTTTGGAAGACGGAATTCCGGAATACCGTAAACAAGAACGCCGCCTGCTTTGTGAAGAGCCTCAAAAATTGTTACATCGTAACCCATCTTAGCAAGATCGCCTGCACAGGTAAGACCAGCCGGGCCTGAACCGATTACTGCAACTTTTTTACCGTTTTTCTCTTTGGCAGGAGTTGGTTTGATTCCGTTTTCTTTCGCCCAGTCAGCTACGAAACGCTCCAGTTTACCTATGGAAACTGCCTCGCCTTTTACACCGCGGACACATTTACCCTCACACTGAGTCTCCTGCGGACAGACACGACCGCATACTGCCGGAAGGGCACTGGATTCGCTAATGATCTGGTATGCTTTTTCAAAGTTTCCTTCTTTTACTTCACCAATAAATGCCGGGATATTAATGGAAACCGGACATCCCTCTACACATTTCGCTTTTTTACATCCAAGGCAGCGGTTTGCTTCTTCCATTGCCTCTTCTTTATTGTATCCAAGACAAACCTCTTCAAAGTTTGCTGCACGAACCTTAGGATCCTGTTCTCTTACGGGAACTTTTTTTAACATTTTTGCATCTGCCATTATTCGTCACCTCCGCAGTGTCCACATCCGCCATGATGTGTGTCGCCTTCCTGAAGCTTCAGCATCTCACGGCCTTCCTCCGTCTTATACATCTGCTGTCTCTTCATTGCAAGATCAAAGTCTACAAGATGTCCGTCAAATTCCGGTCCGTCTACGCAGGCAAATTTCACTTCTCCGCCAACAATAAGACGACATGCACCGCACATACCTGTTCCATCCACCATGATCGGGTTCATGCTGACAACAGTAGGAATACCCAGTTCTTTTGTGAGAAGACATACAAATTTCATCATGATCATCGGTCCGATAGCTACGCAGAGATCATATTTTTTGCCCTGATTTTCCACAAGATCACGAAGGACATCTGTTCCCATACCTTTTCGTACGTAAGAACCGTCGTCTGTAGTCACATAAAGGTTGCTGACTTCACTCATCTCTTTTTCAAGGATCAGAAGGTCTTTTGTTTTAGCACCAATGATAACATCCGCAGTAACACCGTGCTCATGAAGCCATTTTACCTGTGGATAAACAGGAGCTGTTCCAACACCACCTGCTACGAATACGATTTTTTTCTTCTTTAACTCTTCGATATCCTCATGCACCAATTCGGAAGGCTGTCCCAACGGTCCTACGAAATCCTCAAAGTAGTCTCCGGCCTTTAACTCAGCCATTCTGGTGGTAGAAGCTCCTGCTGGCTGGAATACGATGGTTACAGTGCCTTTCTCAGCATCATAATCACAGATGGTAAGAGGAATTCTCTCGCCTTTTTCGTCCATTTTTACGATTATGAACTGACCCGGCAGACAATGTTTCGCAACACGCGGGGCTTCAACATCCATAAGAAAAACGTTTGCAGAAAGTTTTTCTGCTTTCAGAATCTTATACATAATATCCTCCTGGTATTCATATTTAACAGGCACGCCCGGCAGATGCAAAAAAGCGGGAGCAGAAACGTGTCTGCTATTTTCTCTTTCCCTATTCCCATTTAAATAAGAATGAAAATTTTCAGTAATATTATACCATAGATTTGCATAGATTCAATGAAAAATTTGTTTTTTTCCATGATTTATTGCGCATCATCAATTAATGAATAAAGTTTAGATAAAGCTTCACGTATTCCTCCCACTTCATCGATCAACCCCTCTTTTACTGCCTCTTCTCCTTCAAGCATTGTGCCAACATCCTTCACAAGCTGGGTCGTATCCAGCATCAATTCTTCCAGTCTTTCCTGACTGATTTCCGAGTGAGAAGAAATAAAAGTAGTGATCCGATCCTGAATTTTTTCCATATTGCGGTAACTTTGGGCCACACCTATGAACATTCCATTTTGGCGTACCGGATGAATCACCATTGTAGCGCTGGGCACAATGAAAGAATAGTCTGCAGAAACAGCCATTGGAACACCTATGGAATGTCCGCCTCCAAGGACAAGGGATACAGTAGGAATACTCAATGATGCAATCATCTCTGCAATGGCAAGCCCTGCCTCCACATCTCCGCCGACCGTATTCAGGAGAATTAAGAGTCCCTCCACTTCATTGTCGTCTTCCACAATGGCAAGTTTTGGAAGAACATGCTCGTATTTAGTTGTTTTACTGTGAGAAGGCGCAGATTCATGCCCCTCTACTTCTCCTATGATTGTAAGAAGCTCCACCTTACGTTTCTTTTTATTTCCGTCCAAAATCACCTGTCCCATCTCTTCTATCTGTGAATTCCGGATATCCTCTGTTTCAAGTTCCTCTCTTTTTTCGTCTTTCTTTTCCTTTTCTTCCATGAAAAAACACCTCCGTAAATTTATAAGGATAGTATGGAAAAATTCTCATAAAATATACGAAGGTGTTTTTGTGTCAATTATATAATTTCATCAAAATCCGGTGTTCCGTAAAGGTCGAACGGAGTGCTCTGGTAAACATAATAATTCAACCAGTTTGTATAAAGGTTGTTTGCGTGTGCCCTCCACATAAGAAGAGGCTTATTCTGAAAGTCATCGTCCCTGTAATAATTTCTCGGAATATCAATGGGAAGGTTTTTGCTTAAATCGCGCTTATACTCTCCATCCAGAGTTACTCTGTCATATTCAGGATGACCCATGACGAAAATCTTACGTCCGCCGTCTGCCATTGCGAGAAAAAGCCCGGCTTCCTCAGACTCTGCAAGAACGGTAAGCTCCTTACAATTATGGATATCCTCAATCGGCACTTCCGTATGCCTTGAATGAGGAGCAAGAAACATATCGTCAAAACCACGCACAAGGGGTATCTTACGATTCATGACCTTATGCCAGAAAAGACCGAACATTTTATGATCCAGTGCTTTCTTTTTCAGGCCGTAGTGATGGTAAAGACCTGCCTGAGCTGCCCAGCACAGATAAATTGTAGATGTGACATGGCTCTTTGTCCAATCCATAATCTGTACAAGCTCCTCCCAGTAGTCCACTTCCTCAAATTCCATCTGTTCCACAGGCGCGCCTGTGATGATCATTCCATCGTATTTCTGCCCCTTCAGTTCGGAGAAAGTCTGATAAAATTTATTCAGATGACTCTTGGAAGTGTTTTTTGACTGATGGCTCTCCACTGCCATAAAGGTAACATCTACCTGAAGAGGCGTATTGGAAAGGGATCTCAGAAGCTGAAGCTCTGTCTCTTCTTTCAGCGGCATCAGATTCAGAATAAGAATCTGAATGGGGCGGATATCCTGATGGAGTGCCCTTGTCTCATCCATAACAAAAATATTTTCTTTTTCCAGAATTTCCTTCACGGGCAAATCGCCCTGTATTTTAATTGGCATACTCTAGTCCTTCCTTTCTCGCGGCCAAATTTATTCTCTTTCTTTTACAAGGGCCAGGAAATCTTCCTCAGAAAGAATCGGAATCCCCAGCTCTCTTGCTTTTTTGTTTTTGGAAGAATTGGAAGAAATATCATTGTTGATCAGATAATTTGTCTTTCCAGTGACAGAGCCGGTCACCTTCCCCCCAAATCCTTCAATATACTCCTTCAATTCCCCTCTGTTTGCAAAATGTTCTACACTTCCGGTAACAACAAAATTCATGCCTGCAAAAATCTGCTCTCCTGCTTTCTCCTCCTTTTTCAGATGGAGATGGGAAAGAAGATGATCCAGCTTTCTATTATTTTCTTCCTTTCTGAAATAATCCGCAAGGTTCTTTGCAATGACAGGGCCGATTGTATCAATGGCGCTGATTTCCTCCTCGTCTGCACGGCGAATTTTTTCCAAGTCGTCGTCAAAATGGCGGCAGATTACTTTTGCATTTGCAAGTCCGATATTGCTGATACCCAGACTGTAAATTACCTTTGCAAGAGTGGTTTCTCTTGCTTTTTCAAGACTGACCAAAAGATTTTCGAAGGATTTTTCGCCAAAGCCATCCATTTCCAGGATTTCTTTCCTGTGCTTTTCAATCTCAAAAATATCTCCGAAATCGTGGATGAAGCCTTTTGCAATAAATTTTTCCAGCGTAGCCTCGGATAACCCATCTATATTCATGGCATCTCTGCTTACAAAAAGAGCAAAAGCTTTGATTTTTTTAGCCGGACAGTCCGGATTCAGGCAATAGAGTGATTCCACCTCATTTTCTTTGCGGACAGCCGCCTCCCGGCCACAGGCAGGACAGATTTCAGGAATTTCAACTTTCCTGCTCCTGGTAAGATTTTCTGCAATCTGAGGGATAATCATATTGGCTTTATAAACCCTGATCGTATCCCCGATACCAAGTTCCAGTTCCTTCAAAATACTGACATTATGAACGCTGGCACGGCTTACTGTTGTTCCCTCCAGTTCCACCGGTTCAAAAATAGCCACAGGGTTGATGAGCCCTGTTCTGGAGGGACTCCATTCGATTTCCAGAAGCTGCGTTTCCCTCATCTCATCCGCCCATTTAAAAGCAAAGGCATTTCTCGGAAATTTAGCTGTCCTGCCCAGAGATTCTCCGTAAGCAATGTCATCATAAAGCGCAACCAGTCCATCTGACGGAAAATCGTTTTCCGTAACAGCACGGGCAAAATAATCTATTGTATCGTCCAGTGTTTCGCCTGTACAGACTCGGTATTCCACTACATCAAATCCCTGCTTTTTCAGCCATTCAAACTGTAATTCATGGGAGTTTTTAAAATCCTCCCCCTCTGCACTTACAAGAGAAAAAGCATAAAAACGAACATTTCTCCGGGCAGTGATCTCATTGTTGAGCTGGCGCACCGAACCACTGCATAAATTTCGCGGATTCTTATATTTTGCATCTGCATCTTCAATAGAGGCATTGATTTTTTCGAAGTCTGAATAAGTAATAACCGCTTCTCCACGAAGGACAAGACGTCCCTTAAAAGGAATGTGAAGGGGAATGTTTTTAAATACTTTTGCGTTATTTGTAATAACTTCTCCCACAACTCCGTTCCCCCGTGTGACAGCTTTTTGAAGCTGCCCGTTCTCATAAGTAAGAACAATCGTCAGACCGTCCAGCTTCCAGGAAAGAAGCGTTTTGTGCCCTCCCATAAAAGAACGGAGTGCTTCTCTGTCCTTCGTTTTATCCAGAGAAAGCATTGGGCTTTCGTGCTCTTCTTTCGGTAACTGCTCAACCGCCTCATACCCTACGCTTATGGTTGGGCTGTTTGCGAGAACCGTTCCTGTTTCTCTCTCCAGATCCTGAAGCTCGTCGTACATTCTGTCGTACTCCAGATTGCTCATAATCTCTCTGTCGTTCTGATAGTATTCTCTTGCTGCCTTGTCCAGTTTTTCGGCAAGCTCCTTCATTCGCTTTATCGCTGCTGTGTCCATGACGGCCTCCTGTTTCTTTTACTGTTTCACTTGAGGAAGATGCAAGCATCCTCTGAAGTGTTTCCCACTCCTTCTTTGTAATTTCCCTGCTGGCTCCTTCTTTAAGTCCATCCAGCGTCAGATTCATAATTCGTATTCTTTTTAAGGTGAGTACACGATAACCGAAATATTCACACATTCTCCGAATCTGACGATTAAGTCCCTGAGTCAGAATAATACGGAAGCTGTTCTTTCCGGTACGTTCTGCAAAGCATGGTCTTGTAACGGTGTCCAGAATCGGAACACCACTTCGCATCCCTTTTAAAAAGTCTTCCCCTATGGGTTTGTTTACCGTTACCAGATATTCCTTTTCGTGACGGTTTCCCGCACGCATAATGCGGTTCACCAGACTTCCTTCATTGGTCAGTAGAAGAAGCCCCTGAGAGTCTTTATCCAGGCGTCCTACCGGATATACACGAAGAGGATATTTCAGATATTCGGTGACTGTCACTTCATCCTTCTGCTGCTTCGTACTGCAGACAATCCCTCTTGGCTTGTTAAAAAGCAGAAGAACTTTTTTTTCGTTTTTTGTTATGGGGTTTTCATCAATACAAATGTAATCTTCGGCCGAAACCTTTTCCCCACTCTGCGCGTTACGCCCGTTTACCGTAATGCGGTTTTCAGAAATCAGGCGGTCCGCCTCTCTTCTGGAGCATACGCCTGCATCACTTAAGTATTTATTGATTCTTATTTTTTCGTCCATTTGTTTATTATATAATTTTTTCGCTCGCACCGCAATGGGGAATTCTCTTGTATTTTTCGGACAATTATTGTATGATAAGAACGAATATGACCCCAAAAGGCAGAAACCTGCCGGTCAAATTCATTTAAAGAACTTAAATAAAGGGGGAACTTTTATGCAAGGCCGTAAAACGCGAACAAGCAGACCTTTAATGTTTCTTGCGCTTCTCCTGTGTATGATTATCGGAGGCATTTTTACAAAATCCTCTGCCAATCCTTCACCTCTTGACAGCGGAAACATGTCTGAAATGTTCGTAGCCGATAAGCCCAAAGAATCTCTGAAAACAGATGATTCTGCAACGGCTGATTCTGACCAGCCTACAGACAATTCCCGTAAAAAAAGCTCTGGTCCCTCCACGACATCCTCTTCGGTTTCATCAGCAGAACCTGTCTCTTCGAAAAAAGCCGAGGCCTCTCCCGAAGCATCAAAAGGGATATGGACAGCCAGCGGAAGCGACTGGCTGTTTATGGTAGACGGTTCCGCGTATAAAGGCTGGCTGACAGACACAGACGGCAAACGCTATTTCTTTAACGACAACGGTATCATGAAGAGAGGATGGCTGGACAATGACGGCAGACGCTACTATTTCGATTTAGACGGCATCATGCAGACCGGAGAAATCAAAGTAAAGGATAAAACCTACGAACTGAATCAGGATGGCTCTCTCAAAGGTTATAAGGCTTCTGAAAAAAAGAAAAAAACAGAGAAAAAAGCTTCTGAGGAAAAGAAAAATTCCAAAAAGGAAAAAAAATATGCAGCTCTGACCTTTGACGACGGCCCCGGTTCTTTTACAGGAAGACTGCTTGACTGTCTGGAGAAAAACAATGCAAAAGCCACTTTCTTTATGGTTGGAAAAGAGATTGTCAGCTTTCCAAATGAAGTAAAGCGTATGGCAGAACTCGGATTTGAACTTGGCAATCATACATACGACCACAAAGACCTCACAACTTTATCTCTGTCTGAAATCCAGTCAGAAATAGGAACCGTAGATCAGACATTGTTGGATCTTACAGGTCAGGGCTCCTCCGTTGTACGCCCGCCATACGGTTCCATTGACGACAACGTAAAAGCATCCGTGGGAACTCCTATGATTCTCTGGTCGATTGATACACTCGACTGGAAAACTCAGGATGTACAGCAGACAGTTGACACTGTAATGAAGGAAGTCAGGGACGGCTCTATCATTCTTATGCACGATATTTACAGTACCACTGTAGATGCAGCAGAAATCCTGATTCCAAAGCTGATAGAAGAAGGCTATGAACTGGTAACTATCCATGAACTTGCCAAAATCAAGGGAATTGAACTGAAACCCGGTATTGCATACGGGGAAATGAATTAAAAAAAATCCCGGAAAGCATTAATTGCTTTCCGGGATTTTTCACGATATTCAATTAGCTTCCAACAGGCTGCTGTATATATATCCGGTCTGACCCTCGTATTCGATCTGAGTCCATTCACCATCAACACCCTTCGATTCAACCTGTGTACCTGCTGAAATCACGCCAAGAACTTCAGCTTCCATATCCGCTGCCGCACGAACATTGCAGGCATCTGAAGCAGTAAACATTGTACCACTCTCTGCGCCGGTCATGCTTGCATCCTCCCCAAGACCATCCAGAAATTCTGCAAGTGCAGGATCTTCAACCTGAGCCTGGTCATATTCATCGTTTGCATCAGCAAGAAGTTTCTTCACATCCTCATCTCCTGATAACCTGTCTACATAGGCGGAGATTTTCGCATTCTGCTGCGCATCATTGTCTATTATCAGTTTTCCCGCGCTGTCTTTATACACATAAAGCCAGCTCAGAGCAGGCACCTTTGTCTCAATGCCCTGACAGATATAATAGAAGCTTGCATATACCACGTAAGAATCATCTGTCAAACCTTTCTTCGTGTAAACATCGCGAACTTCGTACCCTTCGATATACTCTTTTGCATTTGTGATTTTCGCCTCGTCGGATGGCGTCAGGTCATCCTCCAGAGTCTTCAGCGTTGCAATATCCTGTTCCCCCAGAGCTTTATAATAGCTCCTGATCAATGCAGAAATATCTGCATTATTCGTTTCCATGGGATTGGCGTCTTCTTTCTTCTCGTCGTCAGACTCCCCTTCTTTTGTCGGAGAAGAAGGAACATTTCCCTGGTTTTCTGATGTGGTGTTTGGTTCTTTCTCGGAATTACCCCTATTACTTCCGACTAAAGCACGAACGCCAAAGAACAATACAACCACGATTATCAGAATAGCTCCTCCAAGCATAAAATACCGAAGGTTATCTGATAACCATTCTCTAAAATTGTCCAAGTTCTTGTCCTCCTTGTGATACAACGCACCGGAACGAACCATTACGTCCCAGAGCAACACACCTGAAGGGAATCGAACCCCCGCACATGGTACCGGAAACCACTGCTCTATCCACTGAGCTACAGGTGCAGACATTTTCATAAAAGCTTTCTCATACGCTTTTCTCTGATTTTATCACAATCAGGTAAAAATGTAAAGTTTTTTTTGTAATATACACAAATGATACAAATTTCAGAATTTTTATACTAATTTCCTTTATCATTTATATTGAAAAGGAAACAGGGAACAAACGCCTGCCGGTTTATTCCCTGTATTTCTTTTTATTAAAAGTATGTCTCAAACCTTTTCACGAACAGCTATTTTCAGTCGGCTCTCCGATCAGAAAAAATATTTTTAATCACCAAAAGCGTAATAAGCATTAATACAATTCCAATTGGAAGTGAAATCCATGCATTCTGTATGAAACCTGCTGCAATATATGTCACAAAAGAAACTGCTGCCGCAACAATAACATACGGAAGCTGAGTAGATACATGATTTACATGATCACACTGAGCGCCTGCGGACGCCATAATTGTAGTATCGGAAATCGGTGAACAATGATCTCCGCATACAGCGCCTGCCATACAAGCTGAAATGGAAATAATCATAAGCTCCGGATTGGAATTTTCAAATACCGCTACTACGATTGGAATCAGGATACCGAAAGTTCCCCAGGAAGTCCCCGTAGCAAAAGCAAGACCACAGCCAACCAGGAAAATAATTGCAGGAAGCAGATTCATAAGACCGCCTGCTACCGATTCCATAGCGCCTGCAACAAAATCCGCTGCTCCAAGGCTGTCTGTCATAGCCTTTAAAGTCCATGCAAATGTAAGAATTAAAATTGCAGGAACCATCGCTTTAAAGCCGTCCGGAACACACGCCATACAGTCACGGAAATTCATAACACGACGAACCATATAGAGAACTACAGTAATAATAAGCCCGAAGAAACTTCCGATTGCAAGTCCTACAGAAGCATCACTCTTGGAAAATGCTGAAACAAAACTTTCACCGCTGAAGAAACCTCCGGTATAAATCATACCGATTACACAGCAGACAACCAGAGATACAATCGGAATGACAAGATCAATCACTTTACCTCTTGGATTTACTTTCTCATCAGATTCCGCATTGGCATACGGACGACCTGCAGTTGTATATAAATCTCCTTTTAACGCATTTTTTTCATGAACGCCCATTGGACCGAATTCTGTTTTCAGAATAACCATGCCAACCATCATTACAATCGTAAGAAGTGCATAGAAGTTGTAAGGAATTGCCTTTACAAAAACAGAAAGTCCGTCTTCTCCGGGTACAAATCCGCTGACTGCCGCTGCCCAGGAAGAAATCGGAGCAATAATACATACAGGAGCTGCTGTAGCATCAATTAAATAAGCAAGCTTTGCACGGGAAACATTGTGTTTATCCGTAACAGGGCGCATAACACTTCCAACAGTCAGGCAGTTGAAATAATCGTCAATAAAGATCAGAATGCCAAGAACAATTGTTGCAAGCTCTGCTCCCACTCTTGACTTAATTCTTTTACCTGCCCAGCGTCCGAAAGCAGCAGAACCACCTGCATTATTCATCAGACAGACCATAATTCCAAGAATTACGAGGAATACAAGAATACCTACATTATATGAATCGGAAAGTACGGAGATGAATCCGTTGTTAAAAATATGAAGAACCGTTCCCTCGAAGCTGAAACCGGAATAAAACAGTGCACCTACCAGAATACCGATGAAAAGAGAACTGTAAACCTCTTTTGTGATAAGCGCAAGGGCAATCGCCACAACCGGCGGAACAAGCGCCCAGAATGTCGCATACATAGCAGGCTGTGCAGCCGTTTCTTCCTCTGCTGCCAGAACCATAGTCGGGCAGGCAAGGATAAAAAGAACTGCCATAGATAAATAAGTCAACAGTTTGTTTCTTTTGATTTGCATATCAAATCCTCCCTCTTTATGTGGATACAAAACATAGATGACAGACATCGATGGCCCGTATGTTTTCTTTCAATCAAAAAAACCGTGGATGTACGAACACATCCACGGTATAATATGTCATATAAACAAGTTACCCTCGATAGCGCTCCACATCAGTGACAGTATGGCACATATTCTGTGACATACCAGAATCTCCCCTCCTGGCTGTAAAGATTCTTCGGCAAGTTCCCCTTTCCTCCGAATGGCTGCCATGCCGTACAATCGGATTACTCTTGAAACCTGCACCTCTATCATATTTACGTTATGTATCTTATGTTTGTCTCGCCGCCAAAGAAGCAACTTAACATTTTATACTCTATCAGCTTTTAAAGCAAATAGCAATAGCTTTTCGCTATTTTATTTTCTTATTTTCTTAAAAATCCCGTAATCTCCCGCTTTATCCAGGAGTTCAAATCCATATCGTTCCATTTGTTTTACTGCTCTTTGATTCTGAACCTGAAAAACAATGAACTCACAATTCTCTCTTTTTGCTCTTATCGTCACCTTTCTGACAGGCGGATCAGGAATAATGATTGTCCTGTAAAGAGCTCTTGCATTTGATGATACTGCACCTCTTCCCTCACGCCCATACGGCATTTTTATTGAAGGGTCATAAACTCTGATATAAGAGGCAACGTGATCATCCACCGCCACAAGACTGTCCTCTGAAGAACGGTTTTCTTCAATTACAGTAGCAATCTTTACCACCTCGTCAGGAAGCTTCTGGCGATTTTCCACTTTCACATAATTTCCTGCCTGCCATACATTTGTTCCGCCGACCGCTATTACAGCTACCAGAAGACCCGCGCACAAAACTTTAAGCCACTTACTCTTCCATCTGTCAACAACCAGAGTAAATGCACATGCCACGAGAGGAACAACGGGAAACAGCCACAGAACACGCCAGTAAACCAGCCATCCGATACATTTTTGGATGAGCCACGCCGTTAAAGGACAAAAATACACCGCCAACATAAGAAACTGATAAATGACCAGATAGCGCCCTTCCCTTTTTTTGCGCCCTAAAAACAACAGGAATACGCACGCCAAAAGAAGAATACCAAAATATCCGCTCTTATCCCAATAACGGTTCCACATATCAAAAACAACAGTCATAGATTCTTTCATACGCGACCTCCGTTACAAGAAAATATAAACAGTTCCAAGGATCAACGACGGACAACAACATAAAATCCCCTGAAAAAGCACTTTCAGACTTTTCTTTTTCACCGCTCCCATCAAAGCCAGCATACCGATCATAATCGGAGAAAGCATAATTCCCATAGATGATACATGACAGCATGCCAGATTTGCCATAGCCAGCAGAGCAAAAGAACCGGACTTCTCCTCTTCCAGAAACAGACACCAGCAGAGGTAAAAGGTTAACGGAAGAAGAAATCCTGCCAGAAGGGCTTTGCCCTGCCAGATTCTCACCATTGTAAAGTTACCTGAAGTATACACAGAAAATCCAGAAAACCAGGTAAGAATCGCAGCAAACATTAAAAACATCCCCTGAGAATTTCGATTTTGCGGAAACCATTTTTTACCCATATAGTAAAAACACAGATAAACTGCCGGCAAAAAAACTGCCGGGTAAATCACATGTGCCAGAATCGCAGGGTGAAGCCCCATACAGAGTCTGCTTATAACTGCAAGGAGAACAGGGAACGGAGACAGGATATATCTCTTAGGCAGAGTTCCATACGCAGCCCCTGTATACGGATCAATGGAAAAAAGAGTATTTGTTTCCACTGCTGATGTAGCTGTCCCAAGGTAAAAAGCATCATCTGCATCCATATGCGCATAATAGACAACAACAAAAATCTGAATGGCAATCATAAGAACTGCTGCCCAGAACCAGGGCGAAAGCAGCCTCATCTGCTCCAGCGCTCTTTTCCATCTGTCTTTCCCTATTCCCCTGAGAAGACTTATACCATAAACGGCAGACAAAATCATGAAACCTCCTAAAATACCAGCTGCCAGATTAAGACTCACATCCAGAACAATAGAAAGCAAAAGAAATATCTCACCTGCACTGAAGAAGAACAGATATCCTGCAAGAAGCGCTTCTCCCACAGCAAAATTCTTTTTATTTTTTAAATAAGGAATACCGGCCGCTCCCGGCACAATTACAAGCCAGAGCACAGCCAGTATAGCCTTTGCAACTATCTGCATAATGAATTCTCCGATTGATCTGCAAGGATTCCCATAGCCACCTTTTCAGGAGTAATCGGGAGTTCCCTGACACGCACACCGGTTGCATTATAAACCGCCTCTGCAATGGCAGGGCACGGTGTATCAATTACAAGTTCGCCAATGGATTTCGCTCCGAACGGACCGCTCGGCTCATAGCTTGACTCAAATTCCACTCGAATCTTTCCGATATCCATTCTGGAAGGAATCTTATACTGCATAAAAGAATTGTTACGCATCTTTCCGTTTTCACTGTACTGAACATCCTCGAAAAGCGCCATTCCAATTCCCTGTGCAACGCCTCCCTCAGTCTGTACACGGGCAAGATTCGGATTGATTGGAGTTCCGCAGTCAACAACTGCTACAAAATCAAGCATTTCCACAGTACCGGTCTCCTTATCCACCTCTACTTCTGCCATACCAACCATGAACGGCGGTGGTGAAATCGGAGAGGAATAACTTCTCACAACCTGAAGCTCCTGACTGCAGCCACATGTTCCCTTTAAGGCAATTTCCTGAAGAGATACTTTTTTCTCACCGTCAGAAACAAACGCGCCGTCAAACATTACCTGATCAGGCTCTGTCTCCAGCATAGATGCACCCAGCGCACAAATCTTCTCTCTCATGGATTCACATGCCTGCATAACTGCAGTTCCTGTTGTATAGGTCGTTGCAGACGCATAGGATCCGGAATCATACGGTGAAATATCAGTATCTACACCAAACACAGCAATATTATTCATAGGCGTTTCCAGACACTCCGCAGCAATCTGCGCAAGAATGGTGTCACAGCCGGTTCCCATATCTGTGCAGCCAAGTCCCAGCGTATAGGAACCATCTTCATTTAATTTAATATCAGCACCGCCGACATCAATCCCTCCAATGGATGAACCCTGCATTGCCATGGCAACACCGACACCCCGAACCTTGCCGTTTCCCATATCACGGCAGGGATATTTGGCATCCCAGTCCATCATCTTTTTGGCACGAGCCATACAGCGATCCATAGTACAGCTTGTAGCAAAAGGAACGTCACCGTATGCAGGAAGAGGACCTCCCTCGATAGGCATATTCAGCTCTCGGATTCTGACAGGATCCATTCCCATCTTGTGGGCAAGTTCATTAATCGCAGACTCTACTGCATTGATACCCTGAGTAGCTCCGTACCCCCGGTATGCACCTGCAGACTGCGTGTTTGTATAAACAACATCAAAGGAAAATCGATATGCATCCAGATTGCGGTAGAGTGCAATAGATTTATGCCCTGTAAGTCCGACTGTTGTAGAACTGTGTTCTCCGTATGCTCCTGTATTGGAAAGTGTATAAACGTCAATGGCTTTTACAATACCATTCTCATCTGCACCTGCGCGAACGGTAATTTCCATTTCGTGACGCGGTGATGAACAGATCTGAGACTCATATCTGGAGTACACGATCTTTGACGGTCGTCCTGTCATCCAGGTAACGATCGCCGGGTAAATCTCACAGACAGCTGTCTGCTTCGCCCCAAATCCACCTCCGATACGAGGTTTTATCACACGTACCTTAGATGCCGGAATATCAAGCGCATTGCCAAGAATTCGACGTACATGGAATGGAACCTGAGTAGAAGAAATCACATTTAAACGTCCGAAATGATCCAGATAACAGGCAGCGCGGAACGTTTCCATCATAGTCTGCTGATTGGCCTTTGTATGATAAGTATGCTCTACCGTATATTTACAACCTGCAAGAACCTCTTCTATATTTCCCTTTTCCTCTACATTCGAGGCACAGAGATTACGCCTGTTGTCTCCCCCCAGAGGGATTTTTAATTTCCAGTCATCCTCCGGATGAATGACAATAGGATTGTCTTTTGCCTTATGGATATCAAAAACAGGCGTTTCCACACGGTATTCCACTTTAATCCTCTTCAAAGCCTTGTCAACAGCCGCCTCTGTCTCTCCTGCTACAATGGCAACAGCATCACCGACAAAACGCACATGGCGGTCAAGGATCAGACGGTCGTCCGGACTCATTTCGGGTGCAGTCTGACCGGCAAGAGTAAATCGTCTCTGCGGGACATCCTTATATGTAAGAACACAGACAATGCCGCTTACTCTGGCAGCATTTCCTGTTTTAATATCCTCCACCCACGCATTGGCATACGGACTTCTCAAAACTTTTACAATCAGGCTGTCCTTTGGTGCAATATCATCAGTATAAACCGGTTTTCCGGTTACAAGAGACATGGCATCCGTTTTTCTTATCGGCTGGTTTACATATCTCATTCTCCGCCCTCCTGTGCTTTCTTGTACTTCAAAAACTTCTGAATGCTTCTTGTCTGGGAAACAAAGCCAGAACAGCGACAAAGATTTCCGGCAAGATATTCTTTAATTTCTTCTTCTGTCGGATCTTTTAATTCCTGCAGCATAGCAAATACATTCATGATAAAGCCCGGATTGCAGAAACCGCACTGCTCTGCACCTTCATTTGCCATGAAGCTTCCGAATTCCTTCGCTTCCCTCTGAAGCCCCTCAAGAGTTACAATTTTTTTTCCTTCTGCACGAGCTGCAAGAGTGGAACAGGAAAGAATCGGCTTCCCATCCATCAGTACAGTACAAAGACCGCAGTTGGCTGTTTCACAGCCTCTCTTTACACTTGGACATCCGTTTTCACGAAGAAAATCAAGGAGTAGCATATCCGGATTCACTTCCTCATGACGGTATACGCCGTTCAGCCAAAAACTAATATTCATATTTCATCCCCCCTACTGCTTCCCATGCTCTTTTTGTCAGAACCTTTACAAGAAGACTTCTGTATTCTTTGGATGCACGCATATTTTTATCTGTGATCACATGTTCAGACGCATACTGTGCAAATGCCTCGATCGCTTCTTTCTGATGCTCCGGTCTTCTGTTTACAAAATTTTTCAAAATCCCCATTTCATCTTCTACAATTACCGCACGGCCAGGTCTTGCACCGATTACAGTACGGGCATCTCCGTCAATCACAGAGGCTGCAAGAGTCAACACCGGGAAATCTGCCTTCGAATTTCTCTGACTTAAGTAGCAAATAGAAATCGGAACTTTTTTGACAATTACATTCACCAGAATATCATTATCCTTCTTCCTGTTTACAAATTCCGTAAGAGGAACACGCCCTGCATTATAAAGTTCCACCCAGGTTTCCATTCCCAGGAACATGGTAAGAACATCAGAAAAGCCGTATCTTCCCCATAGGCTTCCGCCTACCGTAGCACAGTTTCGGAATTGTATGCCGACAATATGGCGAAGACTCTCTTTTACTGCGCCGTTTGTATATGTATTAAGAGCTTCATTTATTTCCAGATCATGCAGCGGCGTCATACAGCCGATGACAAATTCATCTTCCAGTTCCTGAATGGAATCCAACCCCAGTCCGGAGAGATCAATAGCGGTTGATACCGCTCTGTTTCCCATTTTCAGCCATACCATTCCACCGAGAATACAGGCTGATTTTTTCTGATTCAGCTCATAAGCTTCCGCCAGGCTGTTTACTTTTACATAGCTTTTGATTTTCAGCATTTGTAATCCTTTCTTTCTCAAATACAAAATAGCATTATTGGTTATATTGTATCATATATAAACAGAAAATGTCTACTCAAAAAAAGTAAAGGCCATACAAAAAAATTATGTTGTATGCAGAAAATATAGGCATTTTGTGGAGGTTTTTCTGGTATTTTTCTGTATATTATGTTATAATTAACAAAAGAGTTTTACTATTCATATATTTTCACATAGAATAAGGGAGGTATAGAATATGAGTAAACGTGTAATTGCAATCAACAGAATGCTCGGAAGTAACGGACGTATTATCGGTAAGGCTCTTGCAGAGGAACTGGGATTTTCTTTTTATGATAAGGAATTAATCGAGATTGCAGCAAAAGAAAAGGATATCCCCTTCGACACCCTTGCAAAGGTAGATGAGAGAAAGGCAAACCAGTGGCGTTTCCCTATTGATCATGAACTGCAGTTGGACAGCGATTACCATTTCATACCGATGAATGATGTTCTCTATGACCTGCAGAGAAAAATCATTGTTAATCTGGCAGAAAAAGAAGACTGCGTCATTGTCGGACGCTGTGCAAACCATATTCTGGGAGACAGAGCTTTAAATATTTTTATCTATGCCCCCTTTGAATACCGTGTACAGACAATTATGAAACGAACCGGACGGGAAGAGCGAAGCGTAGAAAAACTTATTCGAAAAGTAGATAAAGAACGCCGTACCTATTATGAATACTTCACTGATAAAAAATGGACGAAAATGGATCAGTACAATCTTTGTATTGACAGCAGCCGGTTTACCCGGGAACAGATTGTACAGATGATTAAAAGTGCTATGTTATGAACAAAGAGAGAGGCTTATGCCTCTCCCTTTGTGATATATTCTTTCAAAAAATGATAAATCTCTTCTTCTGTCGGCGGACAACCTTTCAGAGTGTGACGAAAACGGGAAGTACAGCTTCCAATACCGAGTATCCCCTCTTTATTTCGGTATCCCTGCCCAATTGAGACTTTTTCATTAAGCCTTTCTAACATCCCGTCCTGTTTCAGCATTTCCAGGGCAGGAATCAGACATCCATAGCAGGCAGAACAGGATTCCACCTCTTCTACTGCATCTTCCAGTTCCACTACCTTTCTGGAGCATGGAATCTCTTTTTTCGCCCCTTCATCCAGATATATAATCTCTGCTTTTTTTGTATCTGCACATCCGGCGCCAAGCTCTGCAGCAAGCTCTACATAGGGCACATCTGAAACAGAATAATGCATCATCTCACAGACAAGAGCATCCATAAGCACAGGGTCTCTTCCTGCAAAAATACGATTCATTTCCACAGGATTTCCTCCATCCTCGAAATCGAGATCTCCGCAGATGTTATCAACAACTATAAAATCCTGACGGATTCCCATATTCAGATAAGCAATAGGCTTATGAAGTCCAAGAGCATGGAAACGGCGTTTCTCAGAATTAGGAATCAACCCCTTCATATTTTTTAAAGCACAGGTAATCTTCGTTTGACAATGTCCCTTCAGCACAGGTACATTGATGAGAAAATCAATGTTTTCCACTGTTTCGCAAAGCTTAAGTTCCATCCCCGCACAATCTCTGATAAAGCCTCTGTCTTTTTGCATATCCCGAAACGGAACCTCATGTTTTTCACAGATTTCTTTAAATCCACAGACTTCATAGGCTTCTTCTGTTTTATCTCCCACCCAGGAGCCTTCCATTACAACAATATTGGAAAATCCCTGCTTTTTGAGATATTCAAGGATTCCGTCAACAATTTCCGGATGAGTCGTTCCTCCCCATGATGCTTCCATGGGAGCTACCAGGTTAGGCTTAATACCGATACGTTTTTCTTTCTCTCCTATAAGCTCCGAAAGTCGGCACGTTTCCAACAATTCTACAGTCATTCCCCTGTAGTCCTTGCCCGATTTTATATAAATCTGATTTTTTTTCATTTATCTCTCCTTTATTTGTATCCATCCTATCCGTAAAACTAAAACTCCTTCTTCTGCATAATGCGGGTGCTGAAAAAATAGGAAGTCAGTAAAACTGCCGCACAAATCAGAACGGTTGCTGCTGTCATGACAACAGGACCTGCCCCATCTACAAATGCTGTAACTGCTGTATCAACGCGGTTCAATTTGTCTTTCAGCAGAAAAACGTCTTTTAACTTGCCCAGCAGAAGAATACTGCCAAAAATTCCTGCGCATACAATTCCTATTGCAATCCTTCCCTTGTCCGGTCCGAATTTTATCACCATAGGAAGTAAAATTGCTGAAAAAATCAGCGTACTTATCAGACTGATCAGAAAAGACAGGCCGAGTTCTTCGATGGCGACAGGAGAAGTCTTAGTACTGTTGATAAAAAATGCCAAAACACTTCCCAAAATACTGACAACTCCAACACAAATGCAGATCAGGAGATATTTTTCTTTCACATAAGTTTTTCTGGATACCGGCAACGACATCAGATATGCCATTCCATTATCCATCTCATCATAAGATATACTGTTCAGTACCATAAAAAGTGCCATAAACGCAAGGTAGGTCTGTATAAAGGTTGCATCTGTCCCTGAAAAAGTAATAAACAGGGCCATAAGAAGCACAACAAGAAAAAATCTTTTATTTAATGCAATAATTTCCCAGTCTTTTCGTAACAACCCCTTCATAATGTATCCCCCTTTACAACCATAAAGATAATATCATCCAGAGAACTTTTTTCCATTGTAAGCTTTGGATAATTTTCCATATAGTAATTCTTTTCATTTGTCAGACAGCGGTAACCAAAGCTTTCTTTTTTTACACGCAACAAATATTTCCGATCCAATGATGTATAAGAAGCTTCATCCACTTTCAGTATTCCATAAGTATCAAGAAGTACATCCGTTTCTTCTTTCAGGATGATTCTTCCCTGATCAATCATATAGATTTCATCGCATAACCCCTCCAGGTCTGTGGAAATATGAGAGCTGATCAAAATTGCCCGTCCCTCTGTCTCCATAAAATCTCGAAGAAGATCCAGAATCTCATCTCTTGCAACTACATCGAGCCCAGCTGTCGGTTCATCAAGAATCAGAAGCTCCGCGCCATGACTTAAAGCCAAAAGCACTTTCAATTTTGCCTTCATACCTGTTGAAAATTCTTTCAGTTTTTTATCCAGTGGCAGCGCAAAACGGCTGCATTGTTCCAGAAAACTTTTTTTATCAAAATTATGATACAGCCCTTCCATAACAGGCGCGATTGCCCGGATATCGAGATAATTACTGAACATACTGTCCGAGAGAACTACCCCGATTTTTTCCTTTTCCTCCGTAGTAAGTTCCCCGGCATTTTTTCCGAAAACTCTGACTTCGCCACCTGAGGGACGGATCAGATCCAGGAGCAGCTTAAAGGTCGTACTCTTCCCTGCTCCATTTGCACCAATCAATCCAATCACAGAGCCTCCTTTCACCTGAAAGGAACAGTCAAGCTGAAACTTTCCGTAATCTTTTTTTGCACCAATTAATTCTGCTAACATGGTTAATCCTCCATAATCAGTTCAAATACTTCACGGATTTCCTCATCGGTCAGTCCGCATGCGCGTCCCTTCCGGATCGCCTGCTCTAAATCCGCTTCTACTTCCTTACGTCGCTCCTCCATAAGAAGCCCCTGATTCGCATTGGTAATGAAGCTGCCTTTTCCGTGGACAGTCATTACAAATCCCTGCTCTTCCAGATAGTCATAAGCCTTTTTCACAGTCAGTGCGCTGATTTTCAGTTCTCTGGAAAGAGATCTGACAGAGGGAAGCATTTCCTGTTCCTTCAAAGTCCCGTCAATCACCAGAGCCTTAATCTGATCGGAAACCTGTTCGTAAATCGGCTGCATGGAGGAATGGTTAATAATAATTTTCATAGGAGCCCTCCTTCGGTATCAGATGTATGATCACTCCATCCGATGCAAACAGTATATAACAGTGTGAAACTGTTGTCAAGTGTTATATACTGTTTATTTCATTTTCTTTGAGTAACTGATATTATGTGGTTCCCAAAAACTTTCGAAACACAAAAGCAGTCGCTGCTTCATGCAAATGATTACTCATTTTGCAATTCACAGCGACTGCTTTTTCAAAGGTCAATTATATAGCGAATATGCTTATGCGTTTACTTTTCTCATAGCAGCTTCTACAACATGGCCAACAAGCACGGATGTTGTTACACTTCCAACACCGCCCGGTACCGGCGTAATAGCGTCTACGATCGGCTCTACTGCCGCGTAGTCAACGTCACCGCAGAGCTTGCCTTCTGCATTTACATTGATTCCTACATCAATAACAGTCTGACCTTCTCTTACGTACTCAGCTCCTACAACACCTGCACGACCTGCAGCTACAATAATGATATCTGCTTCACGAGCTACAGACGGCATATCAACCGTTCTTGTGTGGCAGATTGTTACAGTTGCATTTTTCTTAACAAGCATCATGGCAGCCGGTTTGCCTACTACAAGGCTTCTTCCGATTACAACTGCCTTTTTACCTGTACAGTCGATTCCGTAATGATCAAGAATCTCCATACATGCCTGTGGTGTACATGGAGGGAAACCGATTTTTTTACCAGTGAAAACACCGGACATGGAAAGATCTGTCATACAGTCAACGTCTTTTTCTGCTGCAAGCGCATTTTCAATCACTGCCTGATCCAAATGTTTTGGAAGAGGACGGAATAATAATACACCATGAATACTGTCGTCTTTGTTTACTTTATCAATTACTGCAAGAAGCTCTTCCTGAGAAACATCTTCCGGTAATAAGAATTTTTCACATGCAACGCCTAATGTTTCGCAGCGTTTTGTTGCTCCTTTTTCATAGGAGATGTCACTTGGATTTTCGCCAACACGGATAATTCCAAGTGTAGGATTTACTCCTTTTGCCTGAAGTTCTGCTACATTTGCTTTAATCTTTTCGTTTAATGCGGCTGTTACTTCTTTGCCTAATAACTGTTTCGCCATTTTTCGTTCTCCTTTTGTCTGGTATCAAATATTATTTTAATCTGCCAAGTACGCTTTCAAAAGTTTCATCTGCAATCTTTGTATATTTTTCAAGCATTGCATCTGCTTTTTTGTTTAATTCTTCTGCGTATTCTCTGTCAGCCATGGATTTGGTATTGATGTAAACATTAAGGCTTGCACCCTGTAATGCCGCTTTGCAGAAAGCTGCACCAACACCCGCATCACTGATAGCAAGCTTAGATCCCTTCGCACCAAACTCTACAATCAGTTCAATTGCTTCACAACATTTTTCCATGATTTCCATAGGAACAGAACATGCATCCTTAAGCACAATTTCCATAACACGCGCTTTTTCCGCTTTCTCTTCTTCTGTCTCCTTTGGCATACCATAAGCCTTGGATAACGGCTCAAACACTTCCGCATCACGCTCGATCAGACGAAGGAAATCCTTCTGCAACTGGTCGCATTTTGCCTTTAATTCATACATTTCATCTTCAACGTCAGCATATTTCTTTTTGCCGACTGTTAAACTTCCAACCATATTTCCAAGAGCTGTACCAACTGCACCAACCAGCGCAGAAGCACCTCCGCCTCCCGGAACCGGAGCTTTAGAAGCCAAAACCTCTACAAATTCTGTACATGTACTTGTTGAAAATCCCATATCTCTAAAATCCTTTCCAGTATATTCCTTTTTTCAAAAGAACAGTCTATATTCCCGCCTGTTAGAACAGTCCTGTAATCTTACCTGTTTCATCTACGTCGATTTTTTCTGCAGCCGGTACTTTAGGAAGTCCTGGCATTGTCATAA
>JAUNOY010000032.1 GCA_030536995.1 Eubacteriales bacterium | reverse complement strand
ATATGGAGCATTAGCTCAGTCGGTAGAGCACTTGACTTTTAATCAAGTTGTCCGGGGTTCGAATCCCCGATGCTTCATTGCAACAGCGGAAATCAGATGGTTTCCGCTGTTTTTAACCTCAGGAAGATTCCGTAGAGGGCAGATGCGGATGTGGCGGAATTGGCAGACGCGCCAGATTTAGGTTCTGGTGTCCACGACGTGCAGGTTCAAGTCCTGTCATCCGCAGTAAATTAAATAATAACGGGGTGTGGCTCAGTTTGGCTAGAGCGCCTGGTTTGGGACCAGGAGGCCGCAGGTTCGAATCCTGTCACCCCGACTTCAATGTATAGTAAAAGAGTGTCCGAAAAGATGCTCTTTCTTTTTATCTAAGCGGAAGAAAGGAGAAGAGACACATGGATATCGCGAAGTTTCAGGGGAAATTAGAGGAGATTTGCGCGCTGGGAGAAGCGAACGGCAGAATGCTTAAGCCTGAGCAGGTAAAAAAGGCATTTGAGGGAATGGAACTGGATAAAACCCAGCTTTTAAAAATTCTTCAGTATTTAAAGCTGAAGGGGATTGTGATAGAGGGGCTGGAAGGCGCAGAAGAGAAGAAAGAGCAGGAACAGCCTGAGAAAGAGGTAAAAGTTCCGTTGACCCCTGAGGAGGAAGCATATCTCAAGGAATATCTGGAAGGGGTCGAAGATGCTGAAAAAAGCAGCAGAAATGCAGAGGAACTGTTTGCGGCGCTCGCCGGGGGCGATATGATGGCGCAGGCGGAACTTTCGCAGCATTATCTGGCTCACGCTGCCCGTATGGCGGCTGAAATGAACTGTGAGGAGATAAATATTGCGGACCTTATTCAGGAAGCGAATGTGAGCCTTCTGATGGCTCTTGGAGAAGAGACTGAGGAAGAAAAGAACGAAAAATGGCTGATGGGCAGAATCCGTGCAGGAATCCGTGAGGCAATTGAAATTCAGACCCAGAGAAAATTTGAGGACGATTATCTGGTGGCAAAGGTAGAGATGCTGGAATCTGCGGTGAAAGAGCTTGCAGAGGACGAGGAGGATGGCGAAGCGAAGTTCAGTATTGAGGAGCTTGCCATCATTCTTGATATGGATGCTGATGAAATTAGAGATGTGTTAAGACTTACCGGAGACGATAAATAAGAGAAAAAAGTTACAGGAGAGCAATCCGCTCTCCTGTATTTTTTTAGCCTGTATAAAGCTGATAATATTTGCCTTTCTTTTCCATGAGTTCTTCATGGGAACCTCGTTCGATGATTCTTCCCTGTTCCAGAACCATGATACAGTCGCTGTTTCTGACTGTAGAGAGTCTGTGCGCAATGACGAAGGTTGTTCGTCCCTGCATCAGTTTGTCCATACCGTCTTGAACCAGTTTTTCGGTTCTTGTATCAATGGAGCTTGTTGCTTCGTCGAGAATCAGTACCGGAGGGTCTGCCACTGCTGCGCGGGCAATGGAGAGGAGCTGGCGCTGTCCCTGACTTAAGCTTGAGCCGTTTCCACGGAGCATGGTGTTGTAGCCGTCCGGAAGGCGGCGGATAAAGCTGTCTGCGTTGGCAAGCTTAGCTGCTGCGATAACCTCTTCGTCTGTGGCGTCCAGTTTGCCGTAGCGGATATTCTCCATAACAGTGGCAGTGAAGAGGTTGGTGTCCTGAAGGACAATGCCCATGGAACGGCGGAGATCTGCTTTTTTGATCTTGTTGATATTGATGCCGTCGTAGCGGATTTTTCCGTCCTGAATGTCGTAGAAACGGTTCAGCAGATTAGTGATGGTTGTTTTTCCGGCTCCTGTGGAACCTACGAAAGCAATCTTCTGTCCCGGGGTAGCGTACATTTTTACATCGTGGAGAACGATTTTGTCATCGTTATATCCGAAGTCTACGCCGTCCAGAACCATATCTCCGGTAAGCTCTATGTAATCGGTAGTACCGAGAGCCTTGTGGAAATGCTTCCATGCCCAGCGTCCGGTACGTTTTTCGGATTCTGTGAGTTTGCCGTTTTCTTCTCTGGCATTCACAAGGGTGACATAGCCGTTGTCAGCCTCGGCTTCCTCGTCCAGAAGGTCGAAAATACGTTTCGCGCCTGCGAGAGCCATAACAATGCTGTTGAACTGCTGGCTGACCTGATTAATCGGCATATTGAAGCTTTTGTTGAAGGTCAGGAAGCTGGCAAGACCGCCCAGAGTAAAACCGCCGAAGCCGTTGATAGCCAGAATTCCGCCGAAGATGGAGCAGAATACATAGCTGATGTTTCCAAGTTGTGCTACAGTAGGCATCAGAATGTTTGCAAAGCGGTTGGCATTGTCCGCGCTTTCGAAAAGACGGTCATTAAGTTCATTGAATTTCTCAAGGCTTTCTTCCTCGTGGCAGAAAACCTTGACCACCTTCTGACCTTCCATCATTTCTTCGATGTAGCCGTTGATAGAGCCCAGATTTTTCTGCTGCTCCATGAAATATTTGCCGCTTAATCCTGCCAGACGGCGGCTTGCGGTAAGCATGACGCCGACCATTACCAGAGTGAGGATGGTCAGTGGGATATTCAGGATAATCATGCTTGCAAGGACGCTCACAATAGTAATCACACTTGATAAAAGCTGCGGAATACTCTGGCTGATCATCTGACGAAGGGTGTCGATGTCGTTGGTATAGATTGACATAATATCGCCGTGCGGGTGGGTGTCAAAATATTTGACAGGGAGCTTTTCCATTTTTTCGAACATGTCATTTCTGAGATTGCGGAGACTTCCCTGACTTACATAAATCATAATGCGGTTATAGGTATATGCTGCTGCAACACCTAATGCGTAGAAGCCTGCAACCCGCAAAATAGCCATGGACAGGGGACCGAAATCAGGGTTCCCGGTATTTAAAAGTGGAAGGATATATTTGTCGATCAGCGTTTTCATAAACATAGTTCCCTGCACATTTGCAAGAACGCTTACGAAGATGCAGATAACGACAGCAACGATGTGAATCTTATAATCCCTCAGAATATATTTCCAGAGACGGGACATCATTTTTCCCGGATTCTCAATTTGTATTCCCGGTTTCTTTACTCCTCTGCTCATAATGCGTCACCTCCCTTGTTCTCGTCGAAATCTCCGCCGCCTTTTATCTGAGAGTTGTAGACATCCTGATAAATGGCGTTGGTTCGAAGAAGTTCCTCGTGTGTGCCGAAGCCGTTTATCTCACCGTTATCCATGACAATGATACGGTCTGCGTTCTGGATGCTGGAGATTCTCTGAGCGATAATAAGCTTGGTCGTATTTGGGATTTCTCTGGCAAATGCCTGACGGATTCGGACGTCTGTAGCAGTGTCTACCGCGCTTGTGGAGTCGTCCAGAATGAGGATTTTCGGCTTTTTCAGAAGGGCGCGGGCAATGCAGAGACGCTGCTTCTGGCCGCCGGAAACATTCGTTCCGCCCTGCTCTATGTAGGTGTTATATTTGTCCGGCATTCTCTGGATGAAATCGTCGGCACATGCGAGCTGGCAGGCGTGGATGCATTCTTCTTCTGTCGCGTTCTTGTCGCCCCAGCGGAGGTTATCGAGAATTGTACCTGAGAAAAGGACATTTTTCTGCAGTACGACAGATACCTGATTTCGCAGAACTTCTTTATTATATTGGCGGACGTCTATTCCTCCGACTTTTACGCTTCCTTCTGTGACGTCGTAGAGACGGCTTATGAGGTTGACAAGGCTTGATTTAGCGCTTCCGGTTCCTCCTATGATGCCGATAGTCTCTCCGGCTTTGACAGAAAGAGTAATGTCTTTGAGAACCGGTTCAGAGCTTTCTTTTTTGTAGCTGAAATTCACGTGGTCAAAAACAATGCTTCCGTCAGGAACTTCCATAACCGGGTCCTGAGGGTCTGCAATGTCGGCAGTTTCGTTCAGAACTTCTGTGACACGCCTTGCGCTTGCCATACTCATTGTAATCATAACAAAAACCATAGAAAGCATCATAAGGCTGGAAAGGATGTTCATGCAATAGGTGAGCAGGCTCATAAGTTCTCCAGTAGTGAGAGAGGAGCCGACAATCATTTTTGCGCCCAGCCAGCTTATGCTCAGAATACAGGCGTAAACGGTGAACTGCATCAAAGGCATGTTCATAACAACCAGTTTCTCTGCACGAACGAACATTTCGTAGACCTTGTTGCAGGCTTTCTGGAATTTCGTAGTTTCATAATCTTCGCGGACATAGGCTTTTACTACGCGGATTGCGGTGATATTTTCCTGAACGCTGGCATTTAAGTCATCGTATTTTTCGAAGACTTCCTGGAAATACACAGTGGCTTTCCGAAGAATGAGAATCAGGCAGGTTCCAAGGAAGATAACTGCCAGAAGATAGATGGATGCCAGCTTCGCGTTGATGAGAAAAGCCATGACCATAGCCGTAATCAGGCTGGCAGGGGCGCGGGTACACATACGAAGCACCATCTGGTAGGCGTTCTGCAGGTTGGTCACATCTGTGGTAAGACGGGTGATAAGACCTGCAGTGCTGAATTTGTCAATGTTGGAAAAAGAAAAGGTCTGAATATTGGCGTACATGGCTTTACGCAGGTTTCGGGCGAACCCTGTGGATGCCCTTGCACCGTATTTTCCTCCGAGGATTCCGGTGATAAGACCCATAAGAGCCAGAAATGCCATGACAAGCCCCATACGGTAAATATGGCCGATATCTCCGTTTCCTACACCTTTGTCAATAATAGAAGCCATGACAAGGGGGATGAACATCTCGAACAGAACTTCGAGAATCATATAAAAAGGTGTCAGGAAGGAGGCTTTTTTGAATTCTCTGACCTGAGATAGAAGTGTTTTGATCATAAAAATCTCCTTACATAAAAGTGTGAATGATAAAGAATAAGTTGCAATAAGCGGCTGTTTGGGCATTCTGTTATGTCGGGATATGTGGGAAAATGCCCTGAAATAACTGCTACAGAACTAATATACTATTTGAAATTTTTAGTGTCAACAGAGTACAGGGGGAGAAAAATGTGAAAATAGTATGAACAGAATATTTTTTTGGCATTAAATATGCTATACTTTTAAACAGTATAAAACGAGAAACAATACTGCATGAAAAGTAAGGAGGACAAGAGCATGTTATTTGCAGAATATCCGAAATGCACAACCTGCCAGAAGGCAAAGAAATGGCTGGATGCTCACGAAATTCAGTATACAGACCGTCATATTAAAGAGGAGAATCCCACAGCAGAGGAACTGAAGCGCTGGCATGAGATGAGCGGGCTGCCGCTGAAACGGTTCTTTAACACCAGCGGATTGATTTACAAAAATATGGGCTTAAAGGATAAGCTCGCGACTATGACAGAAGAAGAACAGTATGCGCTTCTTGCTACGGACGGTATGCTTGTGAAGCGCCCGATTCTTGTTGGCGAAGATTTCGTGCTTACCGGATTTAAAGAAAAAGAGTGGGAAGAGAAGCTTCTCGGATAAAAAAGCCCCTGCGCACAACAGACGAACTGTCCTGAGCGCAGGGGCTTTTTCGGGTGGAGTAAAAGCAAGGGTTTAAATGAGTACGTATTTTAAAATAAACAGCACGGCAAGTACATACATCAGAATACTGATTTTCTTTTCCTTTGCCTTTCCTGTGATCAGGTTGATTACTACATAGGAAATAACACCCATAGAGATACCTTCGGAAATACTGTACATAAACGGCATTGCGATAATTGCAATGAATGCCGGTATGGCTTCTGTCATATCGTTGAAGTCGATTTTTGTTACAGATGTCAGCATCAGGAAACCTACGATGATCAGCGCAGGAGCTGTTGCAAAAGATGGGATTGCAAGGAAGATTGGGGACAGGAACAGGGATAATCCGAAAAGGATTGCAGCTACAAGCGCTGTAAGACCTGTACGTCCGCCTTCTGCAACGCCGGAAGCACTTTCGACAAAAGTGGTAACTGTAGATGTACCGCACATAGCGCCTACAGAAGTACCAACTGCGTCGGAGAGAAGTGCGCCTTTAATCTTGGGAAGCTTTCCGTCTTTATCCAACATATCTGCTTTGGAGGCAACACCGATCAAAGTTCCCAGAGTGTCAAACATGTCTACGAAAAGGAATGCAAACATAATGATAAGGAAGTCAATGGTAAATACAATGCTGAAATCCATTTTCATAAAGGTCGGAGCCATGCTTGGAACAGAAATTCCGCCGGAGAAATCAGGGAGAAGACTGAACCAGCCTGCATCCGGGTTCGGTTTATAGATTCCCAGAAGCTGACAGATGATTCCAAGACCCCAGGTGATAAGAATACCCCAGAGAATATTGCCTTTTACATTTTTTACAAGCAGGATTCCTGTGATCAGAATACCTGCAAGGGCAAGGAGTACAGTAATGCCTTCTGTGGAGAAGGTGCCTCCCTGGATGGAACCCTTGAAGGAGAAAACACTTACCAGGGTAGCATCGTTGTTTACAACGATTTTGGCGTTCTGCAGACCGATGAATGCGATAAAAAGACCGATACCAACGGAAACTGCATGTTTCAGATTCATTGGAATTGCGTTAAAAATGGCTTCACGTACATTTGTCAGAGAAAGTACAATGAAGATTGCTCCTTCAACGAAAACTGCTGCCAGAGCCTGCTGCCAGGAGTAGCCCATGCCCAGAACTACTGTATAGGCAAAGTAGGCGTTTAACCCCATGCCTGGAGCAAGAACGAATGGATAGTTGGAGAGTAGCGCCATAAGACAGGTGGCAATAAAGGATGCCAGTGCAGTAGCTGTGAAAATAGCGCCTCTGTCCATTCCGGAGGCTTCCAGAATGTTCGGGTTAACTGCCAGGATGTAAGCCATTGTCATAAACGTTGTGATACCGGCCATGACTTCGGTTTTGACATCCGTGTGGTTTTCCTTAAGATGGAAAATTTTGTCGAGATTCATATTCAATCCCCCTTTTTAAAATATTTTTTTTCCGGAAACATACTTTCCGGTGATAATATGGTCATCCCCGAGATAGATCATTCGTTCCAGTCGATCCCTTATTGTAAGTTCCTGCGGATGGGGGAGACTGGTATCATCAAGGATGAGAGCATCAAATTCATAGCCTTCTTTGAAGTTTCCTGTTTTTCCAAAGAAGGAGCCGCCGCCTTCTGTTGCCAGATAGAAAGTTTCTTCGAGAGTCAGCGGTTTTTGGGTATCGTCCACAAGTCGCCAACGAAGCTTGGAAACCTGAATGGAATCGACAATGGCGCGAAACATGGAAAGAGATGCGCCCCCGGCAATATCTGTGCCAAGTCCTATGTGGAGCCCCTCATTGAGATAGCGTCTCACAGGGGCGATTCCTGAGGAGAGGTTCGTATTGGACTGTGCGCAATGGGCGATGTAAACCCCACGTTCTTTCATGAGATGGATTTCCGCATCAGGAGAATGTACGCAATGCGCCATGATGGTGGGGCATTCTCCGCCGAAAAGTCCGAATTTATCGTAAGCTTCCCCGTAAAAATCTGTGTCCGGACAAAGTTCCTTTACCCAGGCGATTTCGCCCAGATTTTCTGACAGATGAGACTGCATGGGGAGATGATGCTTTTTTTGAATGACGGAAAGCATCTCCATCAGTTCGTCTGAACAGGATGGAGTAAACCTCGGCGTGAGGATTGGACGTACGTTTTGGTATTTGTGCAGAGTATCCTCAAGCCAGGTAGCAGTATCCTGTGCAGAAGTTTTTGCGTCCTTTTCCTGAAGGTTCGGGACGCCGTTTCTGTCCATGTTGACTTTTCCTACCATTGTCTTCAAACCGGTTTCTTCCAGAAGGTCCATCAGAAGTTCTGTTGCAGGTACGTGCATGGTGCCGAAGATACATGCTCTTGCAGTAGGGCTTTTCTTTAATGCTTCTGTAAAAATCGAATAAGCCTTCTGCGCATAATTCAGATTTGCATAAGCAGCTTCCTGCGGGAAAGTGATGGTATTGAGCCATTCTAAAAGTTCAAGATCCATGCCGGTTCCCCGGTAGCTGTACTGGGGAGCGTGTATATGGAGATCTGTAAGACCGGGTATAATCAGATTATCTCCGCAGTCCTTTATTGGAAAGGAGCGGTATTTTTCTGGAAGTTCCCTGAAAATACCGGCGCATAAGCCGCCCTCACAAACCAGATAGGCATTTTCTGTAATAGAGAAGGCTGTAGATGTTTCACTGCAGCAGACATTGCCTTTGAGTATAAAATTTTTTTCTGTCATAGTACACCTTCTTTCTTGTGCGAGAGGAAAATGGGCACAAAAAAAGTCTATAAAATCCCCTCGACAGATAGAACTTATAGACAACTATTATGGTAGTTGGTAGAGACGTCCAACCGATTATGGACTTATATAAGCAGTTTATATTCACATTAGACATTATAAAGTATATAGTGATTACTGTCAATTCTTTTTGTGAAAAATAACAATAAAAAATACAAATTGTGAGAAAAAATATACAATATACCGGTTGGGTTGTTTGGGGGGGGGAAGGTGAAAACTGAAAAAATAACAGTTTTATAGTTGTGTGAAAATAAGATATACATAGAGTGGGTTTCGTGCTAAAATGTGTACAATTATTAAAAATACAGATTAAAAACTGGAGGGATACTGTGAATCTTGATAAGGAAAATGTAAAGAAAATACGTAACCTGATTGCGTTTGCTGTTCTCTTGTATCTGGGAGTGCAGAACTACAAAATTGTATTCGGTATGTTTAGTCTTGCGTGGGGATTTTGCTTCCCGTTTATTCTCGGTGCAGCAATTGCGTTTATTTTAAACGTTCCGATGAAGTTTGTGGAACGTCATCTTTTCGGCAGGCTTTTGGAAAAAAAGAACAAATATGCAGAGAAATTTGCGCGTCCGGTCAGTTTGGTGATGTCACTGCTGTTTGTGGTGATGATTATCATGGTGGTTGTTCTTATTGTGGTGCCGGAGCTTGCGACGACTATTGTGAGTGTTGCAAAGAGAATTGAAGAAAGTGTGCCTGTCCTTCAAAGCTGGGCGGAGAAAACTTTTCAGAATCCAATGATTCTTGAATGGATTGATTCTATTGAATTTAATCCACAGAAACTCATTGATTCTTTTGTGCATGTGTTAAGAAGTGGTCTGGATAATATTCTGACTTCTACAGTCTCTCTGACAGTGGGGATAGTCAGCACGGCAATGAATCTGTTTATCGGGATAATCTTTTCGTTTTATATTTTACTGCAGAAGGAGAGATTGAGCGGTCAGGTGAAAAAAGCTCTGTATGCGCTTCTTCCGAAAAATGTGGTAACTTATACACTTCATGTCTGTTCTCTGGCAAATAAAACCTTTGCAAGTTTTATTACGGGACAGTGTATTGAGGCTGTTATCCTGGGAAGTATGTTCTTTTTGACCATGACAATATTCCGTTTTCCATATGCGATGCTGGTGGGAGTTCTGATTGCGTTTACTGCGCTGATTCCTGTATTTGGAGGATTTATCGGTTGCTGGATTGGCTTTTTCCTGATACTTATGGTGAGTCCTGTGCAGGCTGTTGTATATTTGGGGCTTTTCCTTGTGCTTCAGCAGATTGAAGGAAATCTGATTTATCCTCATGTTGTAGGAAACTCAGTTGGTCTTCCTTCTATCTGGGTGCTTGCTGCGGTAACTCTCGGCGGCAGCCTGATGGGAGTGGTAGGTATGCTTGTGTTTATTCCATTGGTTTCTGTGATTTATGCATTGTTCCGTGAATGGGTTTATAAACGGCTGAAGGAAAAGAAGATAAAGGTGTGAAAATACATTGTTTTGAGAAAAATATTTAATCTATCTGTAATCTAATGTAAGAGATATTAAATTGCAATTTATTCGATATTTTTGTATCATAATACTATGTGTAATAAAGAAAGGCAGTGAGATTATGGATATTTTAAAAGGAAAAAGATATGATGTCATGGATGTTCTGTGGAAAGAAGATAAGCCGCTGTCTGCGTTTGAGATCAACGAACTTCATCCGGAGATGAAAATGCCGACGATTCGCAGATGCCTGGAACTTCTTTTGAAAGAGAATATCGTAAAGGTTGCAGGAATGTCCATGAATGGGAAAGTATATGCGAGAAATTATGTTCCGCTGCTGACCCGTGAGGATTATCTTAAGGAGAGCACCCATAGTCGTAAGATTGGTGCTGTAGAGATGTTGAAGGTTCTGTTGGAAGACAAAGATATTACTGCAGGCGATGTGGAAGAGCTGCAGGAGATTTTAAACAGAAAAAAAGAAGAGCTTGGAATTGCATAACAAAAAAAGTACAGCCATTTATTTGACTGTACTTTTTTTCTTTTATTTATTGTTTGTTTTTTCGTTTTCTTTCATCATCATTGCGCGAACTTTCAGAGGAAGACCGAACAGGGTGATGAAGCCGTCTGCATCGTGATGGTCATAAAGGTCGCCTGTTGTAAAGGAAGCAAGAGATTCGTTGTACAGGCTGTATGGGGAAGTTGTGCCGGCTTTGATGATGTTGCCTTTGTAAAGCTGGAATTTCACTTCGCCTGTTACATATTTCTGAGTAGACTCTACGAATGCCTGAATTGCTTCACGCAGAGGAGTGAACCATTTGCCTTCATATACAATCTGTGCGAACTGGCTGCCGAGTTTTTTCTTAGTCTCCAGAGTTTCACGGTCAAGAATAAGTTCCTCCAACTGCTGGTGAGCTTCCATAAGGATAGTTCCTCCTGGAGTTTCGTATACGCCTCGGGATTTCATACCTACAACACGGTTTTCTACGATGTCGATAATTCCGATGCCGTTTTCACCGCCTAATTTATTCAGCTCTGTGATAATCTCGGAAACTTTCATTTCTTTGCCGTTTAAGGTTTTCGGAATACCGGATTCAAACGTCATGGTAATGTCGGTTACTTTGTCCGGGGCTTTCTGAGGTGTCACGCTCAGAACAAGCATATCGTCGTAATTAGGTGCCATTGCAGGATTTTCGAGTTCCAGTCCTTCGTGGCTGATGTGCCATAAATTACGATCCCGGCTATAGCTGTGGTTTGCATCGAATGGGAGGTCGATGCCGTGAGCCTTTACAAAGTCAAGTTCGTCTTCACGGGACTGCATTGTCCATACGTCGGTCATACGCCATGGAGCGATGATCTTGATGTCAGGAGCAAGGGCTTTGATACCCAGTTCAAAACGAATCTGGTCGTTTCCTTTGCCTGTTGCGCCGTGGCAGATGGCAACTGCGTTTTCTTTACGGGCAATTTCTACTAATTTCTTGGCAATTACAGGACGCGCCATAGAAGTGCCGAGAAGATACTTGTGTTCGTATACAGCGCCTGCCTCCACGCATGGCATTACATATTCGTCGCAGAATTCATCAACAATATCCTCGATGTATAATTTGGAAGCGCCGGAAATTTTTGCTCTTTCTTCCAGTCCGTCCAGTTCATTTCCCTGTCCGCAGTTTACGCAGCAGCAGATAACTTCGTAATCAAAATTTTCTTTTAACCACGGAATTAAAGCTGTGGTGTCAAGTCCTCCGGAGTATGCTAATACAACTTTTTCTTTCATAATAAAAATCCTCCTTATAATTCATGTTTGTATAATTTAGCAATATGCAGTGCCAATCTGGTAGCATATTTATGTGTTGATTTGCATAAAAATTCATTTAAAAGTAAGTGTTCTTACTTTTGACAAAAGTTAATATACAACATTTTTTATAAATATGCAACCCCTAATTTTAAAAAATAAAAATTTTTTATTTGAAAATCAGCGCATTATAATAAGTAATATTTGTGAAAATGAATAAAAGAAAGGGAGGAAAAATAAAAATCATAGCAAAATTACTATTGCATATTATGCATATTAGATGTATAATCATACCAATTAAAAACAAAGCTGCCACGAAAAGTGCAGTTCGAAGTTTGAAGTACTTAACTGGATGGAGGGAATTGTTATGATAAAAGCCGGAATTATAGGAGCGACCGGATATGCGGGAAATGAACTTGTGCGTCTGCTCCTTGGACATAAAGAAGTGGAGATTGCCTGGTATGGATCCAGAAGCTATATTGATAAATCCTATGCTGAAATTTATCAAAATTTTTTTAAACTGGTGGATTCTAAATGTATGGATGACAATATGGCGGCTCTTGCAGAAGAGGTGGATGTTATTTTTACCGCAACACCTCAGGGGCTCTGCGCTTCTCTTATTAATGAGGAAATTTTGTCAAAGGCAAAGGTTATTGATTTGAGCGCGGACTTTCGTATTAAAGATGTAAAAAAATATGAAAAGTGGTATGGAATTGAACATAAAGCGCCTCAGTTTGTTGAGGAAGCTGTTTATGGGCTTTGTGAGATTAACCGTGAAGAGATTAAAAAGGCCAGACTTATTGCCAATCCGGGATGTTATCCCACCTGTTCTACTCTTTCTATTTATCCGTTGTTGAAAGAGGGGATGATAGACCCTTCCACTATTATTATTGATGCGAAATCCGGTACGTCCGGAGCAGGGCGTGGCGCGAAGGTGGATAATCTGTTCTGTGAGGTAAATGAAAATATCAAGGCTTATGGCGTTGCGCAGCACAGGCATACGCCGGAGATAGAGGATCAGCTTGGTTATGCCTGCAAACAGGAGGTTCTGATTAATTTTACCCCTCATCTGATTCCGATGAACCGCGGAATTCTCATTACGGCTTACGCTTCTCTTGTAAAAGATGTGACCTACGAGGAGGTAAAGGCTGCATATGACAAATATTATGAGAAAGAGATGTTCGTCCGCGTTCTGGATAAGGATGTCTGCCCTCAGACAAAATGGGTGGAGGGTAGCAATTATGTAGATGTGAATTTTAAGATTGACCCGAGAACACATAGAATTATTATGATGGGAGCTATGGATAATCTGGTGAAGGGTGCGGCAGGTCAGGCTGTACAGAATATGAATCTGATGTTTGGATTTGGTGAGGCTGAAGGGTTAATGCAGATTCCAATGTGTCCATAAGAGGAAGTTGAGTTTACGGAGAAAGAAACAGTTGTTGTTCGGTGAGAGGAGGATGTTTTTTATGAAAAGTATTACAGGAGGCGTAACTGCTGCGAAAGGTTTTCTGGCAGCGGCAGCAGCGGCAGAGATTAAATATAAGGGCAGAACAGATATGGCGATGATTTACAGTGAAGCGCCCTGCGTGGCTGCCGGAACCTTTACGACGAATGTGGTGAAGGCTGCGCCTGTGAAATGGGATCAGGATGTGGTTTATAGCCATGCTCATGCGCAGGCGGTAATCTGTAACAGCGGAATTGCCAATGCGTGTACAGGGGCAGAAGGGTATGGATATTGTAAGGAGACTGCGGACGCTGCTGCAGAGATTCTGGGAATTTCCCCGGACAGTGTACTTGTAGCGTCCACAGGCGTAATCGGAATGCAGGTTCCCATTGACCGGATTAAAAACGGAGTAAAAATGATGGCGCCGGTTCTTTCCGGAACGCTTGAAGCAGGTACTGAAGCCGCAAAAGCAATTATGACCACTGATACTGTGAAAAAAGAAGTGGCAGTTCAGGTTGAAATCGGCGGCAGGACAGTGACTGTCGGCGGTATGTGCAAAGGCTCTGGAATGATTCATCCCAATATGTGTACTATGCTTGGTTTTGTGACTACAGATGTAAATATTTCTAAGGAAATGCTTCAGGAAGCGCTAAGCGAAGATGTGAAGGATACTTATAATATGGTTTCTGTAGACGGGGATACCTCCACAAATGATACCGTGCTTCTTCTTGCAAACGGAATGGCAGGAAATCCGGAGATTACAGAAAAAAACGAGGATTTCGAGGCGTTCAGAAAGGCGCTTAATTTCGTAAATACCACACTGGCAAAGAAGATTGCCGGAGATGGAGAGGGTGCAACTGCATTGTTTGAGGTTAAAGTCATTGGTGCAGAATCTAAGGAGCAGGCTGTAACTCTGAGTAAGTCTGTAGTGACATCTTCTCTTACAAAGGCGGCGATTTACGGACACGATGCAAACTGGGGAAGAATTCTCTGCGCGATGGGATATTCCGGCGCACAGTTTGATCCGGAAAAAGTTGATCTCTATTTTGAGAGCAGAGCCGGAAAAATCAAGATTATAGAAAATGGTGTTTCTACCGGATATTCGGAAGAGGAAGCGACAAAAATCCTTTCAGAGGATGAGGTTACCGCTATTGCAGATGTGAAAATGGGAGATTGTTCCGCAACTGCGTGGGGATGCGACCTGACATATGATTACGTTAAGATAAATGCGGATTACAGATCTTGAACAAGCGGGGATACGATAAAATTTTTGATGAGGTATGTGTGATGGTTAAACAGAAATATTTGGATAAAGCAGAGGTTTTGATTGAGGCATTGCCTTATATTCAGAGATTCAACGGAAAAATTGTGGTTATAAAATATGGCGGGAGCGCCATGCTTGATGAGGAACTGAAGGCAAATGTGATTAAAGATGTCGTTCTTTTGAAACTGGTTGGACTTAAGCCGATTATTGTGCATGGCGGAGGTAAGGAAATCAGCCGGTGGGTTGGCAAGGTTGGAATGGATGCGAAGTTTGTGAACGGGCTTCGTGTGACAGATAAAGATACGATGGAAATCGCAGAGATGGTGCTTGCGAAGGTGAATAAGGAGCTGGTTACGCTTGTGCAGTCTCTTGGCGTAAAAACAGTCGGTATCAGCGGTAAGGACGGAGGGCTTCTCAAGTGCGTGAAAAAGCTGTCCGGAGGTGAAGATATCGGCTTTGTCGGAGAGGTTACAGAGGTTCAGCCGAAAGTGCTGTTTGACTTAATGGAAAAAGATTTTATTCCGATTGTTTTTCCGGTTGGTTACGATGATGCATTTGATACCTTTAATATCAATGCAGATGATGCAGCCTGCGCGATTGCGGAGGCGGTTCATGCGGAGAAACTGGCGTTTCTTTCAGATATTGAGGGTGTTTATAAGAATCCGGACGACCCGTCTACTCTGTTTTCGGAGCTTCATGTACAGGAGGCGCAGGAGCTGATTTCAGATGGATTTGTAGGCGGCGGAATGATTCCGAAGCTGAAGAATTGTATGGATGCGATAGAGAACGGCGTAAATCGTGTACATATTCTGGACGGAAGAATTCCGCACAGTCTTCTTTTGGAAATCTTTACAAATAAAGGTATCGGTACTGCGATTTTGAGAGAGGATGGTGAAACTTACTACCATGAACATGAATGAAAAGATGCAGGAGGCGGAGGTAAGTATTCTCCACACATATAACCGTTTTCCGGTTGTTTTTTCAAGAGGTGAGGGATGCTGTTTGTATGATACCGAAGGAAAAGAATATCTGGATTTCGCTGCAGGTATCGCAGTGAATTCTCTTGGATATCATTATCCGGGATACGATGAGGCTTTGAAGGAGCAGATTGATAAACTGACGCATATTTCGAATCTTTATTACAATGAGCCGATTATCAGCGCAGGGGAGAAGCTTGTGCTTGCCAGCGGTATGGATAAAGTGTTTTTCACGAACAGCGGAACAGAGGCTGTAGAAGGAGCTCTTAAAGCTGCAAAAAAATATGCGTTTGTCCGTGACGGACATGCGGACCATGAGATTATTGCAATGAATCACTCTTTTCATGGGAGAAGCATCGGAGCTCTTTCAGTGACAGGGACTGCGCATTACCGTGAACCATTCGAGCCTTTGATGGGGGGCGTGAAGTTTGCCGATTTCAATGATCTGGAAAGCGTAAAAGCGCAGATTACAGATAAGACTTGCGCAATTATTACGGAAACGGTACAGGGAGAGGGCGGGATTTATCCCGCAGAAAAAGAGTTTCTGGAAGGCTTGCGCTGTTTCTGTGACGAGAAAGATATTCTTCTTATTTTTGATGAGATTCAGTGTGGAATGGGAAGAACCGGGCATTATTTTGCGTGGCAGGCTTACGGTGTGCAGCCGGATATTATGACCTGTGCCAAGGCTCTTGGCTGCGGTGTTCCGGTAGGAGCTTTTGTTATTAATAAAAAGGCTGCTTTGGCATCTTTAGAGCCGGGAGACCACGGTACTACTTATGGAGGAAATCCGTTTGTCTGTGCGGCTGTCAGTAAGGTGTTCAGCATTTTGGAGCAGGATATGATTCTGGATCATGTGCGGGAGCTGACTCCATATCTGGAGAAGAGACTGGATGAGCTTGTGGAAAAATTTGATTGTGTGACTGCAAGAAGGGGAATGGGCTTCATGCAGGGGCTTGTCATTTCCGGAAGACCTGTTAGTGAAGTTGTAAAAGCGGCTCTTTCTGAAGGGCTTCTTGTGATATCGGCAGGTTCTGACGTTCTTCGTTTGGTTCCTCCCCTTATTATCACGCAAACGCATATAGATAAAATGATTACAATACTTGAAAAATGTCTTGCGTAAGCGAGGGGTGAAGTATGATAACGGGCAGGGGACTTAGTCCCCTGCCCGTATTGGGTTTCAGCGCGGGGGCATTCCTTTCCCCCTGATATTAAGACCTCACAGAAAATAGTATAGAAGTTCGGTTTTAGAAAAAACCGGAATGTTAGAAGATAACTGGATGTTTAACATAAAGTAAGAGAAACAACAAGTTGATATATCTATTGACAAGGAAAGTTGTCAATGATATATTTATGACAAGAAAAATTGTCATAATGACAATAAAATATGACATAAAACGAGAGTGAAACAGAAAAGTTGAGGGGGTGATTTCATGCCGCTGGAGAATCGACTGAAGGAACACAGAGCCAGACTGGGAATCAACCAGTCGGAGCTGGGTAAGCTGGCAGGAGTTTCCAGACAGACAATCAGTCTGATAGAAAGAGGCGACTATTCGCCTTCTGTGACTCTGGCGTTGAAGATAGCCGGAATATGTCAGGTGACAGTAGAAGATATCTTTTCATACAGGGAGGAAGAAGATGAAAACAATGAGTAAGGAAGAAAAAAGGAAGCCTAACAGTTATGTGAGATTTCTTACAATTATGTTCTGGGCTGCACTGGGAGGCGGAGCCATTGGGTTTCTCATGGGATTTGTTGGGGTTGATCAATGGAATATGAGTATTTTTACGAAGGTTCTCAGTAAAATGCAGATACCTTTAATGATTTTAATTCTGGGAATTACCGTATCTATATCTGAGATTGTCCTGATAAAACTTCGAAAATTGAATCTTCTTCTGGAAAATGCGGAAGATGAAGAGGCGGACAGACTGGAATATGAAGAAGAAAAAGTAGGGAGCATAGGTGTTATTGTAAGTAATTTGGCAATGGTACTGACCTTATTAAGTCTCGCCATTAATTACAGCAGCAGTTACGTAGAGAAACATCCGGCCATAATGATTGTAAGTTGTATCCTAACAGTTATTATATTTGGTTATCAGGGAATCTGGCAAATTCGTTATGTAAAGTGTCTGCAGAAAAGCAACCCCAGACTGCAGGGGGATCCGGGATGTATGAAGCAGAAGGACTTTCAGAAAGCATGGCTGAGTAGCTGTGATGAAGCGGAAAGGGAGCTTATTTATCAGTCGGGATATGAAGCGTACATTGGAATAATGCGAATTATCCCAATGTGTGCAGTTGCGGCAATGATTTGTCATCTTATGTGGAACACCGGTATCTTTGCAGTAGTGATATCAGGCATTATATGGATTTGGACAACGGTAATTTACGTTAAAAGCTGTGTGTCAAAAAGACGCCGTAAAATCAATATAGAATAAAGAGTGTATGATTAAAAGGAGGAACATATGAAACTGGAAATCAGAAATTTAAAGAAATCTTTTGGCGATACAGAAGTTCTCCATGGAATTTCTTTTACAGTAGAAAGCGGAACAGCATTGGGACTTCTTGGAAGAAACGGCGCGGGAAAAACAACCACAATCCGCATCCTTATGGATGTATTTAAAGGGAATGGAGGTATCATTCTTCTTGACGGAAAGCCGTTTGATCCAAGGAAGCATCAGATTGGATATCTTCCGGAAGAACGGGGGCTTTATCCGAAAAAAACAGTAAGCGAACAGTTGATTTATCTTGGAATGCTTCGGGGATTAGGTGCAAAAAAAGCGAAAGAAAGTATGAAGAAATGGCTGGAAAGAATGGGGATTTCAGAATACGAAGATCGCAAATTAGAGACACTTTCCAAAGGAAATCAGCAGAAAGTACAGCTTGCGCAGACGCTTATTTGTAATCCGGATATGATTATCCTTGACGAGCCCTTTTCCGGCCTCGATCCTGTAAATTCGCAGATACTAAAAGATGTGATTCTTGAGCAGATTCATGAAGGAAAGCTAGTAATATTTTCCAGTCATCAGATGAGTTATGTGGAAGAGTTTTGCGAGGAAATTGCAATTTTAAATCACGGAGAGGTTGTGCTTTCCGGAGATTTAAAGGAAATAAAGAGAGAATTCGGTAAGGACAGACTGGTGATATCAAGTCTGGAAGAGACGCCGCAAGAACTGGGACGACGGCTTGACGATACCTTTTCAGATCTGCTCGAAGTAGAAAAGATCAGGAAGGACAGTGTTATTGTTCGGAAGAAACAGCCGGAAAATAAGAACAGGATTCTGGAAAGGCTGATAAAACAGGAAGTGGATCTGGAATTCTTCGGTATGTATGAACCATCTCTGAATGATATTTTTGTAGAGAAAGCAGGTGACGAGGCATGAAACAGTTTCTGACAGTATTGAAATTTGAATTAAACAATTACTTTAAAAATAAAAGTTTTCTTATAACGACAGTGCTGATTGCTCTTGTAATTGCCGGTGTTATTATCGTCCCGACACTGATTCCCGGGCTTCTCGACAATATAAACGGCAGTAAAGATGCTCAGATAGTTCAGGAAGAGGTGGAGGAGAGCTCAGAACAATATGGTATTATTGCGCCTGAAAAAGTAAAAGAAAGTCTTTCTCTTTTCCCTGCAAAATGGGTGGACTATACAGATGAAGATGCCATGAAAGAGGCAGTTGAAAAAGATGAGATTGAAGCAGGATTTATTCTAAGAGATAATGGGGAAGTGACTTATATAGTCAATAATCTTGGTATGGGTGACAGCAATATAATGGAACAGTTTCGGCAGTGTGTCCTTGCGTATGAGAAGGAACAGTATCTCTTGGAAAAGGGCCTGACACCGGAAGAAATCCATCAGTCTGAAAGGGCTTTTGTGACTGTTACACCGGAAGTTCTGGGTAAAAACAGCGTAAATAATTTCTGGTATACCTATGTTCTTGTATTTGTCGTATACTTCCTGATTCTGTTCTATGGACAGATGATTGCGGTATCCGTGACGACGGAAAAAAGTAATCGTGCAATTGAGATTCTTGTGACAAGTGTAAATTCTAACAGCTTGATCTTCGGTAAAGTTCTGGCAGGTGCTCTTGCGGGGATTATTCAGACAGTCATTATCCTTGGAACCGGGTTTGCGGCGTATATGGCAGTAGGGGAAGCCTGGGGCGGAATTCTGGACAGGCTGTTTGATATTCCTTCCCGGGTTCTGATTGCCTTTGGTGTATTCGGGATTCTCAGCTATCTCCTATATGCTTTTATTTACGGAATGCTGGGGGCGCTTGTGTCTAAAACAGAAGATATCAGCAAGAGCTCCAGCCCTGTAACTCTTATTTATGTGGTGTCATTCCTGGTTGCCATGTTTGGCCTTAATGTCAGTGACAGTATGTTGATTAAAGTTGCTTCTTTCATTCCGTTTACATCCGGAAATGCTATGTTTATCCGGATTTCAATGGGAAGTGTAGACACCTGGGAGATTCTGGTTTCCCTTATCCTTCTGGCTGGAACCTGTGTATTTACAGGAATACTGGCGGCGAAAATCTTCCGCTTCGGAACTTTGAATTACGGAAACCCGATTAAGATTATGAGAGCGATAAAAAGTATTCGTGAAAAATAAACAGAATAGAAACGTATAAAGAAAAAGGGTGTATAAATTCAAAATAACCGCATAAACTAGAAATAGACAAAGGAGAGGTGCTGCATAAGCAGCGCCTCTTTTCTATAGATAGAGGCAGACAGGAGGAAGAATAAATATGTGGGGAATTTTGATTGCGCTGTTGTCCGGAGCGTTAATGAGTATTCAGGGAGTCTTTAATACGGAGGTGACAAAGCAGACAAGTCTGTGGGTATCCGCTGGCTGGGTACAGATTTCCGCTTTTGCAGTCTGTGTGCTTGCATGGCTGTTTACGGGAAGAGAGCAGGTAGGCGCGCTATGGCAGATTAACAGTAAATATACGTTGCTTGGTGGTATTATCGGCGCATTTATTACGGCAACGGTTATTAAAAGTATGAGTGCTTTGGGACCTGCAAAAGCAGCTATGCTGATTGTGGTATCTCAGCTTGCTGTTGCTTATGTAATTGAACTTTTCGGAATGTTCGGAGTGGAAAAACAGCCCTTTGAGTGGCGTAAGATTTTGGGAATGGTAATTTCTATTGCGGGAATTATTATTTTTAAGTGGAAAAAATAAGCATCATCAGGCAGGAAGTATTAAAAATAAGATACGAAACCCCTTGTAAAACTTGTAATATTTCGTTAAAATAGAATATGGCATTATGGGTTTTGGAGCGCTTGCTACGAAAAGCGGAGGAGGAAGTGAACCAAAATTCATGAAATTATTAAAAAGAAGTAAAAAAACAGTAATATACTGCTATATCGTTATAGTTCTAATGTTCGGAATGGCTTGGACGGGATGTACAGGCAGAGAGGCTGAGTTTATTGCGGAAATCCGCGAGACGGAAGTCAGTGAGTCAGATGAATCTGAAAATCTGCAACCAGAAGCAGAGGAGCAGGAAAAGCCGGCGGAGATTTATGTGGATGTTTCCGGTGCTGTGGCAAAGCCGGGAGTTTTCTGTCTGGAAGAGGGAAGCCGGGTATTTCAGGCAATCGAAGCGGCAGGCGGATATCTTCCGGAGGCTGCCGGGGAATGTATTAACCGGGCGGAAATTCTGGGCGACGGACAGCAGATTTATGTCCCGACAAAGGAGGAAGCAGACAATAACGGGAATCCCGGGCATCAGCAGGGGGAAGGAGCAGTGAAAACAGGTAATACAAGTTCCGGGGACGGCAGAGTAAACATCAATCTGGCCGGAGAGGAGGAGCTTACGACCCTGACGGGAATCGGAGCTACCAGGGCTAAGGCGATTATTGCTTACAGGGAAGCTAACGGACCTTTTTCTGCCGTTGAGGATATCATGAAAGTGGAAGGGATCAAGGCCGGGACTTTTGCGAAGATAAAAGACGAGATTATAGTTGGATAAGGAGATTTGAATGAGCAGGAAAGTATTGGTAGTAGACGATGAAAAGCTTATTGTGAAAGGAATACGTTTCAGCCTTGAACAGGAAGGGATGGAGGTTGACTGCGCTTACGATGGTGAGGAAGCCGTGGAAAAGGCGAAAGAAAAAAAATACGACATCATTCTTCTGGATTTGATGCTGCCTAAGATGGATGGATTGGAGGTGTGCCAGCAGATTCGGGAGTTTTCCAATGTCCCCATTGTGATGCTGACAGCGAAGGGCGAAGACATGGATAAGATTCTGGGATTGGAATACGGCGCCGATGATTACATCACAAAGCCGTTTAATATCCTTGAGGTAAAAGCGCGTATCAAAGCGATCATGCGCCGTGCAGGAAGTGATCATGAAGAGAAGGAAAAGGCAAAAACCATAGAAGTTGGTGAATTACGTATGGACTGTGAAGGACGCCGTGTGTTTATTTCAGGAAAAGAAATCAATCTGACTGCGAAAGAATTTGATGTTCTGGAACTTCTTGTGTTTAATCCAAATAAAGTATACAGCCGTGAAAATCTGCTGAATATTGTGTGGGGATATGAATACCCGGGTGATGTTCGTACTGTGGACGTACATATTCGCCGTCTTCGTGAAAAAATTGAGGCAAATCCCAGTGAGCCGAAATTTGTGCATACCAAATGGGGCGTAGGCTATTATTTTCAGGCGTAAAAAATGAAAAGAAAAGGCAATTTCTTTAAAAGCCTTCGCTTTCGTATCCTGGTT